>JAAVYM010000058.1 GCA_022791135.1 Oscillibacter sp. | reverse complement strand
GACGTCACTCCCATCCCCCACAACGGCTGCCGTCCGCCGAAGCGCCGCCGCGTGTAATCGAAAGAGGAGGTAACAAGCAATATGGCAAGGAATATGCAGCCGATTGCCAAGCGCTGCAAGGCTCTGGGCATCTCTCCCGCCGTCATGGGTTACGCCAAGAAGGAGACCAACCGGAATCCCGGTGGCCAGATGCGCAAGAAGAAGAGCGAATATGGCATTCAGCTGAACGAGAAGCAGAAGGTCAAATTCATCTACGGCATCCTGGAAAAGCAGTTCCACAGCTACTATGAGGCCGCCGCTGCCGCCCCCGGCAAGACCGGCGACAACCTGCTGATCAACGTGGAGCGCCGGCTGGACAACGTCGTGTACCGCATGGGCTTCGCCATGACCCGCCGCCAGGCCCGTCAGCTGGTGAATCACGCCCATTTCACTGTCAACGGCAAGAAAGTTGACATCCCCTCTTATCAGGTCAAGGCCGGCGATGTCGTCGAAGTCGCCGAGGGCAGCCGCTCCTCTGAGGTGTTTAAGCGCCTTACCGGACAGGATGCCCCGATCTTCCTCCTGCCCGCGTGGCTGGAGCGGGAGAAGAACACTCTGAAGGGTACCGTCACCCGTCTCCCCGCCCGTGAGGATATCGACATCCCCGTGGAGGAGCACCTGATCGTTGAGCTGTACTCCAAGTAATCGGAGGATACCCTCAATAATGAGACGAACCAGAGGCGGCTTCCTGCGCCGCTGCGTTGAGAAGATGAAGGAGGGTACTGCGTGATTGACAAGCCCCAGATTGAATGTATCGAGACACCGGGAGACGCGACTTACGGCAAATATGTCGTGGAGCCGCTGGAGCGCGGCTTCGGCACCACTCTTGGCAACGCCCTGCGCCGCGTGATGCTCTCTTCTCTGCCCGGCACCGCGCCGACCACCATCAAAATCGCTGGTGTGCAGCATGAATTTTCCACCATCCCCGGCGTGAAGGAGGATGTGACGGAGATGGTGCTGAACGTGAAGGGGCTTTTGACTAAGCTCCACAGCGAGACCGTGAAGACGGTCTATATTGAGGCGGTGGGTCCCTGCGTGGTGACGGCCGGCGACATCAAGGCCGACGGCGAGGTAGAGGTGCTGAACCCCGACCTGCATATCGCCACGCTGGACAATGGGGCGGCTCTGAATATGGAGATCACCCTGTCCCATGGCCGGGGCTATGTTCCCGCCGACCACAACAAGCCTCAGCAGAATGTGATCGGCACCATTGGAGTAGATTCCATCTACACTCCGGTGTATAAGGTAAATTACACCGTGGAGCCTACTCGTGTGGGTACCTCCAGCGACTTTGATAAGCTGACGCTGGAGGTCTGGACGGATGGGACCATCTCCGCCCGGGACGCTGTATCTCTGGGAGCCAAAATCCTCTGCGACCACTTTACGCTGTTCACCAACCTGAGTGAAAATGTCGGCAGCCGTCCCACCCTGGTGGAGAAGGCGGAGGCCCAGCGTGACAAGGTGCTGGAGATGACCATCGAGGAGCTGGACCTGAGCGTTCGAAGCTTCAACTGCCTCAAACGGGCTAACATCAATACGGTGGAGGACTTGATTTCCAAGACCGAGGACGAGATGATGAAGGTCCGGAACCTGGGACGCAAGTCCCTGGAGGAGGTCATCAACAAGCTGGCCATGATGGGACTGCACCTGGCCGACGAGGAGAACAACTGACTGCTCCCGCCGCCTGAGGGCGGGAAGAAGCGAAACCGCTGAAAGACAACAAGTAAGGAGGAAACCGAAATGCCTCGTAAGCTCGGCAAGACCTCTGACCAGCGCAGAGCCATGCTGCGTCAGCAGGTTACGGATTTCCTGGATAACGGAAAGATGGAGACCACCGTCACCCGTGCCAAGGAGATCAAGCCTCTGGCTGAGAAAATGATAACCCTGGGCAAAAAGAGCGATCTGGCTGCGTACCGGCAGGCTATGAGCTTCATTACCCGGGAAGATGTCTGCAAGAAGCTGTTTAAGGAGATTGCGCCCACCTACGCAGAGCGCAACGGCGGCTATACCCGCATCATCCGTACCGGCATCCGCCGGGGCGACGCCGCGGAGACCGCGGTGATTGAGCTGGTGTAATCCAGACGAAACATAAAAGCCCTTTGTCATGAGGACCTAGGCTCATGACAAAGGGCTTTTACCAATAAAAAAGCGCCGATAGGGCCAACGAAAGCGCCAGATTCGCGGCGCGCTAAAATTTTCTTTTGCTGCTGTTCTTTTCCAAAAGAAAAGCAAGAACACCTGCGCATACTAAGCCCGAATCCACGAAGGGGGAATTATGCAATGGTAAAAAAGAGCCTTTTCATTTTTGCGCTGGCAATCCTGACTGCACTGTGCTTCTCCGGGGAGGCGATTCCCGCAGAGGGCGAGGCGAAAATCCCGGCAGGGGAAAAATATATAGCGCTGACCTTTGACGATGGTCCCCGGCGGGGTACAACGGACCGCCTCTTAGACGGCCTGAAGGAGCGTGAGGCCAGCGCTACCTTTTTCCTGATTGGACGGCAGATTGAGGGCAACGAAGACCTGGTGTCCCGCATGGCGGCAGAGGGTCACCAGGTTGGCAACCATACCTGGAATCACCAGCGGCTAGAGGGGACAACTTCCGCTGTGGTTGCCCAAGAAGTCGCCCGGACGGAAGCGGTGCTGGAAGAATTGCTGGGGGGTGGGGAATATTGGCTGCGCCCGCCCTACGGCCAAGTAACTGCCGGGACAGAGGCGAGCTTTGGTGTGCCGATGGTGAAGTGGTCAGTGGACCCCAGGGATTGGGAGAGCCGGAATACGGAAAAGGTGACCCAAGCTATTTTGGACTATGCAGAACCCAACAGCATCATTTTGCTCCACGATATCTACCCTACCTCAGTGGATGCGGCGCTGAAGGTGGTAGATGCGCTACAAGAAGAGGGGTATTGGTTTGTGACCGTGGAGGAGCTGCTGTGGCTCAACGGCCTACAGCCTGAGGCAGGGAAAATGTATAAGACGGGAAATGGATAAGCGGTGGATTTTGCCAGGGAGGAACAAAATTTTCTTGACAAAAACGGGCAGGTATGCTATGATATTACTCGTGTTCAAGAGACGGCGCCTTCCGAATGGAGAGATGTCCGAGTGGTTGAAGGAACCGGTCTTGAAAACCGGCGGCGCGCAAGTGCTCGTGGGTTCGAATCCCACTCTCTCCGCCAATTTTTAAAAGTGAATCCATGTATGCGGAAGTACCCAAGTGGCCGAAGGGGCTCCCCTGCTAAGGGAGTAGACTGGATAAAACCGGTGCGAGGGTTCAAATCCCTCCTTCCGCGCCAGCAAAAGCCCTGTAATCGCAATGGTTACAGGGCTTTTGCTTATTTTTCCCTTATTGCTACTTGGCCTCGGACACCGATTGGATGAAACGTTCCATCCGGTCAGCGGACTGCTGGCGCATCTTCTACGTGGTGTGGGCGTAGATGTCAGCGTAAAGGTGGCGGTGGCGTGTCCCAAATTCCCTTGCACGATCTTAATATCATCCCCGCTTTCGATTGCCCACCACGGCGTAGGAATGCCCTTATGGCATAATAAGGACAAATCGGAAACCCATTGCGGTACAATGGGTTTGTGGTTTGTCCCTATTCTTTTTCCACTAAAAACAGCCCTCAAATGGGGCCTACGGGAGGAGATAAAATACCAGAGTAGTACTTGGGGAACAAATTTTTTAGAATTTAAAAGGGACATAAGTACGGGAGCTTGAAACGTTACCATGAGAGAAATTTACTGCTGATGGAACTGATTAGAATCGACAATAATGCGTGACAGAAAGATTTTTTCGCTTTGGCCTTTCCGAAGGCTTTCTTCGTTTTATCCGAAATCCGCTTCACCGAGTTTTCGGCTGAGAGAAACAGGCACGGAGCAGTTCCTTAAAAATGAGGGGCTAAACTGCTTGGCGGTGATGGGTTGGCCTGCCTGAACCACCGTTTTGAGCACGGGTGGATTTTTGAAGAATGGGCGCCCGGTGTGGGAAACTACACAGGGCGCCCATTTGCCGCTATAGATATTACATGTTCTGAAAGAGATCCTTGCTGGGGGTTAAGTATCCCAGGTCCTGAATACTGCCTGTGAGTTGACGAAGGTTCTTCAGGGCAGTACGCTTCTTGCCCAGGGATGCGCCCTTGAGCTTCTCCAGGCCGGTTTCCGGCACGTCCTTGAACTCCAGGACACCCTTTTCCTGGGCCAGGTCTAAAAGCTGCTCGCCTTTTTCAGAACGGACAATAACCTGGTTCCAACCTTTGTCAATCTCCCAGTCGTCGGCGCTCCGCGCCCCGCCGATGGAGAGGTCAGCAAATTCTGCCGTCATATCGGCGCAGTAATGGCAGCCGGAACGGACCAAAGGCGTGACATTATCCAGGTTCACGGAGATGGTTTCATCGCCTTGCTGAAGTTCCATGGAGTGATACTTGCTGGGCGGGATATCGATGTGGCAGACAGCCTCCGGATCGGCGTGCATGGCCGCCAGAGCCTTCAATCCGACCCAGTCCAGGCCCCAGCCGCAAAAGAGTCCGAAGACCATGCCGATGTTTCCGGCGTGGTTGTCATTGTCCGGCAGGGGATTGGCCCGCATTTTGTAAACCGCCAGGGTTTTGCAGGGCGTTCCGACCACGCCAATGCTATGATACCGGTTCTCCTGCAACGCCTGATTCAAAACCGCCAGAGTGGGTGGAATCTGGAAGCTGCTTCCGGAACAGACCCGGACCTCCTCCGGCGTTGTGGCCAGAACGCCTTCCGGGTTCAGGCCGCCCTGGGAGCGGGTTAGAACCGCCGCGTCCAAAAAACCCTCGGCAAGGGCTAGCTCCACCAGCGCGGTCATGCTTCCGCCGTGCTGGGCCTTGGCCCGGATGCCCGGGTCCGCGGCGCGGGTGAGGTACAGCCCCCGGAAGGGGCCGATTTCCGGCAGGATGCTGTCTGCCGGAAAAAACTGCCTTCGCAGCGCGTCCAGATCCGTGGGCATCCGGGGACAGAATCTCTGGCAGCGGCCGTCCCGCCGCTCGCAGTCAAAGAAACAGACGGTCCGTCCGTCCACGCTGCCCCAATAAGGGCACAGTCCCTGGCAGGCCCCACAGCCAGTGCACAGGCCGGGCCGGAGGACCTGCGTGTCCAATGCGATGGTGCTTAACATGTCTTCCCCCTCCTTTACACCAGCACCTGTGAGAACCCGAAGAGGTCCAGATGGATCTCCCCAGCTCCCTCCGGGACATAGTCCGCCAGGCAGTGGTTCATGCCGCACAAGTGCTCCTGGTAAAGGCAGCGCCAGCCCGGCTTTTGGCGCTCCACAAAGTCCCGCTCATAGAGCAGCGCCGTCAGGGCGGAAAAGCGGGTGTCCCGGGGCAGCTCCAGCGTCAGGGGAGGCTTTCCCTTGGGATGGCGGAACACGACTCGGATGGTCTCCATCACACCGCGCCCCCTTTCCGCGCAGCCTCACAGCCCATGGCAAAGGCCCGCCGGTTCAGCTCCAGCACCGCGCCGTTGAAACGCTGGGCCAGGATCTTTTCCAAATCCCCGCTGCTCAGCGGGGCGGCGGAAAGCTGGCTGAATGCACCCAGGAGGGCAATGTTGGCAGCCTTGGAGTCCCCGGCCTCCATAGCAATGTCCGCCGCGGGGACAGCCAGCGCCAGACTGGAAAGGCTCCGGATCTCCGCTTGAAGTTCCTCCAGGGACGGATAGGTCTGCACTCCCTGGAGGACGCCCAGAGGATAGACAGGACGGGGGTCGTAGACCGTCACTGTGTCCACACCGGCGTATTTTCGGGCAATGCGGAGGGCTTCCAGCGGCTCAAAGCCGAGGATGATATGGGCCTCCCCGGCCGGGATCAGCACGCTGGGGTCCCACTGGTTGGAGACTCGGACGTGGCTCATGACGGAGCCGCCCCGCTGGGATGCGCCGTAGGTCTCTCCCACGGCCACCCGGCAGCCCCGGTCGCACATGGCGCTGCCCAGGATCTCGGCGGCCAGCACGTTGCCCTGCCCGCCGATGCCGCAGACCACGATGTTCAGAGGATCGAAGCGCAGCGTCATGCCTCCTCACCGCCTTCCACTTTAATGGCCCCGCTGGGGCACAGCTTGGCGCAGACACCGCAGCCAACACAGGCCACGGGGTCGATCTGCGCCTTGTTTTTCTGGAAATCCCAGGTATTGCCGGGACAGCCCCAGACCCGGGAGCAGAACCGGTCGCAGCCGCAGCCGTCGCCCAGGCAGACGTCCTGGTCCACATAGACCCGTACGGGCTTTTTACTGCGCTCCTTAGCCTTCAGCGTGGCGCAGGGCTGACGCATGATGAGGACGTTCATTCCCGGCTGATCTAGTAGACGGCGCAGAATCTTCTCCGCTTCTACCACGTCGAAGGGATCGGCAACCTCCACCTTGCAGCCCACGGCATCCAGGATTTTCGGGATATCCATGGCCTTCACGTGCTCGCCCATGGCGGTGAGGCCGGTGCCGGGATGGGGCTGAAAGCCGGTCATGGCTGTGGCGGAGTTGTCCAGCACGATGAGAAGCATGTTGGCGTGATGGTAGGTGGCGTTCACCAGGCCGGGGAGTATGGTGTGGAAGAAGGTGGAGTCGCCGCACATGGTGACGACCTTCTGATCCAGGCCGTAGTTGGTCAACTGGCCCAGGCCCTCGGCCACGTTGACGCCGCTGCCCATGCAGTTGCAGACCTGGTAGGCGTACTGCCCGGCGGACTGACCGGCCATGAAGTAGCAACCGATGTCGCCCACTACGACGCCGGGGTGCTTCTCCTGACGCATGGCCCGCTTGAGGAGATAGAAGGTGGCCCGGTGGGGACACCCGGCGCAAAAGCTCATCTCCCGGACGGGAAGCTCCAGCGTGGAGGCAGGCCGGTTCTCGGGCAGGGCCACACCGGTCAGCTTGGCCACGGCGGCGGCGACGTTGTCCGGGTCCAGCTCCCCAATCTGGGGCAGCGCCCCGTCGGAGCGGCCCAGAAAACGAAGGCTCAGCCGTTCTCGGCCCGCCAGGGCCTCCACGGCCCGCTCCAGGAAGGGGTCCACCTCCTCCAGGATCAAAACCTCCTCCGCCGGGCGCATGTAATTCAATAAGTAGTCCTCCGGCAGGGGCCAGAGAGTTCCCAGGGCCAGGAAGCCTACGTCCTCCCCGCCGCCCAGACGGCGGAGGGCCTCCTGCCCATAGAGGCAGCCAGTACCGCCGGCGATGATGAGCTTTTTGGGCTTCTCCGGACCGGCATAATGGTTATAAGGGCTGGTTTCAAAGTCCCGCCGCAGGGACTCCAGCTTTTCCAGGGCCGGGGCGTGCATGTAGCACACACAGACCATCCGGTCCCATTCCCGCACCCGCTCCAGGGGGCGGGGTCTCTCCGGCAGAGGGGCGAGGATCACGTTTCCCCGGCCGTGGCAGACCCGGGTGGTCACTCGGACCAGCACAATCTGCCCCGTCTTTTCCGAAAGCTCGAAGGCGTAGGGAATCATGTCCTTGGTCTCCTGCATGGTTGTAGGCTCCAGCAGGGGAATCCCGGCGGACATGGCCTGCCAGCGGGAGTCGAACTCGTTGGTGCTGGAGTGGGCGCTGGGGTCGTCGCTGGAGACGATGACCAGCCCGCCCTTCACGCCGTGCTGCGCGGCGCAGTGCAGCGCGTCCGCCATGCACAAAAGGCCGTTTTGCTTCACGACGCAAAGGGCGCGCCCGTTGGCCAGGGACGCGCCGCAGCAAGCCTGTAGGGCGCAGACCTCATTGGTGGACCACTCTGCGTAGAAACTCCGCTCCCGGGCAATTTTCCCCAGCATTCCCAGAACCTGGGAGGACGGGGAGCCGGGATAGGAGGCGGCGAAGTGAATCCCGGCCTCTACCGCGCCCCGCACGATGGCCTCGTTGCCCTGCATCAAGCAGACCTGTCCGGGGGCGTTGGCCGTCATTGTCCATTCCATTTGCTTTTGTCACCCTCTCTATTAAGATCCTTGATCCATTTTGACATTTTCGTGTTAGGAACACTAGCCGTTATTGTAGCACTTTTAACAATGCATTGCAAGGGGAGAAAAAAGAAAAAGGGAGCGGCCGACGGGCCGAAAACCCGCAGGACCGAGATTTTAGAGTGGGCGGGACCTACGCAGGAACGGCCGGAAAAACGAAAACCGCCGCTGAAGCGGCGGTTTCTCGTTTAGGGCGGCTATTGGCCGGAATTTATGGCGCGTCAGGCGTACCGCTTGTTCAGGATTTCCACAATATCCGCCATAGCGCCCTCTCGGGCATCGCAGACAATGACGGCCCCACAGCTTCGGACAGAGGGAGCACAGTTCGCCGGGGCAAAGCCCTGAGCGGCAGCAGTAAGCATGGAGATGTCATTGGCCTCGTCTCCGGCGCAGTAAACGTGCTCCATGGAGATGCCCAGCCGCGACGCCAGGCGGCGGATCATGCCACCCTTGTTGGCTCCCTTAGTGGTCATCTCCAGCAGGTGGGAGATGGAGAAAATCAGCTCGTAATCCTCCGCCCAGCCCTGGCTGGTGAGGAAGGCGAGGACCTCCTCTAAAACCGGGTGCTCCGCCTCGAACAAGAGCTTGCCCAGAGGCAGGGGCACGTCCAGCAGGGAGGGAGCCACCGTCAAGGCGGCCTTTGTGATATGTTCATGCTGGCGGCAGATGTCGTTGAGCTGGACCGCGTGGATGACGTTGTCGATGTGGTAGGCCTCCACGGCCACCTGAGGGAAGCGGTCCAGCACGGCCTGGCCCCGCTCCCGGGCGGAGGCATCCAGCATGGAGGTCTCTAGGTATTCACCCTTTGCGAAATCGTAGATCGCCGCGCCGTTGCACACCACGCCCGGAGCATTCATAGGCACCATATCCGCATAGCGGATGAACGCCGCCAGGGCGCGGCCCGTGGCGATGGCAAAGCGGCCCCCTTCGGCCATAAAATACTCCAGGGCCTGCCGGTTCCTCTCCGGCAGGGGAGGCACCGGCGTGCCGGAGCGAAGTGCGTCCTCGGTGTAGAGCAAGGTATTGTCAAAGTCGCTGGCCAGCAGCACGCCGTCGAATTTTCCCATAGTCCGGCTCCTTTTTTACGTAATCGGGGACCGCCGCGTGGGACGGAACCCCTGGGAAGTCAGCTTTTCGGGGCCTCGCCGCCCTTATTCCAGCGGCGGCCGCCGTTGCGGTAGGGGGGGCGGCGGCGTTTGTTTTCCCCGGAGGGACGCTCCTGGCCCTCGGGCCGGTCCTGCCGCTGTTTGGGCGGGCGGGCCGGTTGAGCCTGTTTTTTCGGCTGCGGGGCAGACTGCTGCCCCTCGGGGCGGGAAGGCCGGCGGCCCCGGGTCCCCCGGAGGCGGTGGCGGGGCTTGCCGCCGTTGTCGTTGCCCATTTTCTCCCGGCGGGGAGCCTCCGCCAACTGATCGTCCGTATAGTAGGAGGTGGAAAAGACGGGCTGGATCAGATCCTCTTCTTCCTTCTCCTCTACAAAACGGGCGGTGCGCTCGGGGATCTCGATGCCCTCCCGGCTGCCCTTGCCGTTACGGAGGACCTGAATCTCACAATTGTGATAGGTTTTCAGGCTCTCGGGCGCGCTATCCAGGCTGACCTTCACCAGCTCCCGCAGCAGCTCTACGCTCTTTACATTGCCGGGGCCGTCGGGGGTCTGGACGAAAGACTCCACCTTGGGCATCCGCCTGGCGGCGTCCTCGTAGGCGTTTTGCTCGTACTTCAAACAGCACATTAGACGCCCGCAAGTGCCGGAGATCTTTGTGGGATTCAGGCTCAGGTTTTGGGTTTTGGCCATCTTGATGGAGACGGGCATAAACCCGTCCAAAAACTGGGAGCAGCAGAAGGGGCGGCCGCAGATGCCCAGGCCGCCGATCATCTTAGCCTCATCCCGGACACCGATCTGCCGCAGCTCAATCCTGGCCCGGAAGACGGAGGCCAGGTCCCGGACCAGCTCCCGGAAGTCCACTCGCCCATCGGCGGTGAAATAGAACACAATTTTATTGCTGTCAAAGCCCACAGAGACGCTCACCAGCTTCATCTCCAAGCCGTGGTCGGCGATTTTGCCCTCGCAGATGCCGAAGGCCTCCCGCTCCCGCTTGCGGTTGTACTCCACAACCCGGAAGTCGTTCTCCGTGGCCCGGCGGACAATGGCGCTGAGAGGCTTGACAATGGCTTCGTCCTCCACCTCGTGGTTTCCCTGGGTGCAGGTGGCGAACTCCAGGCCCTGGGCGGTCTGAACGATAACGTTTTCCCCCGTGTGGACCGAAATGCCCTTGGGGTCAAAGAAATAGGTTTTGTTTCTGCTGCGAAAACGGACGCTGATTACTTCAGTCAAAAAATTCCCTCCAATTCTGCGGCCAAGGCTCCCAGGACATGGCCGGGGCCGACGTTGTAGCCGCACGCGCGGTGATACTTTTTCAATATTTCTATTGTGCGCATAATTTCCGCGTTTGTCAAGCGTTTCCCAATTAGTCCGGCCAATTCCCGGTCCCCTGGGACCGGTGCCCGTCCGTAGGGAAGGAGCAGCGCCCCGGCAAGCAGGGCTTGGCTTCGCTCCAGCAGGACGGCCAGGGCCTCCCGGCTGAGCTTCTTTTTCTCCAGACGAACGGCCAGCTCCGCCACGCCGCCGCGCCTGCGCCGGGCAATGGCCTGGCACAGCAGCTCCCCGTCCTGGTCCTCTCCGGGGGAGGAGGTGCCGGCAGGGTGAAGTTTCAGCTCCACGCACCGGGAGCGCAGGGTCTGGAGTACCGCCGCCGGGTTCTCGGCGCAAAAGAGGAAGGTGGCGTAAGGGGGACCCTCCTCCACCAGCTTGAGGAGGACGTTTTGGTCCTGTTCTGTCAACAGGGCGCAGTCCGGGAAGAGGTAGACCTTCCGCTTGCCCTCGTTGGGACGGATATAGGCGTCCTGCCGGACGCCACGGACGATTTCCACGGCGATGTTTTTGTGCTGGGCGTCCTGAACGGTGAGAACGTCGGGGTGGATGCCGTCCCGGACCTTTCGGCAGGAGGGGCAGGAGCCGCAAGGCCGGGAAGCCTCCGCAGTGCATTGGAAGGCCGCGGCGGCAAAGCGGGCGGCGGCAAGGCGGTCCCCCGGGCCGGTGAAGAGCAGGGCGTGGGACAGGGCGCCCCGGGCAGCGGTGGCGCGAATGCGGGAGAAGACGGGATCCTCCCGTGAGGTGGCTGCGGGCATGGCGAGGCTCCTTTCTCCCACAGCGGGAAGGTTTTTGCAAGAAGATTGTATCACAGGGCGGCGAAAAAGGAAAGGGGGTCTTTTTTCCTCCAGGGGTCCCGTCTTGCTTCTCTGCGGAGAATAGGGGGCGGCTGCCGCATCCTTTTCAAGGCATGGCTGACTAGGAAGATTGGCGGGATGTTTTTTGTCGGGCCTTGCCGAAAATAGGAAGCAATGCTATAATGCACAAGAAACTGGATTTTTATTTGAAAGGTGGAACCGCCTGCATGAACCGTATCTGGAAGACCCCGGCGTTGATGCTGGTTGTGGTTTTAGTTCTCTCCCGATGGATGCCGCCAGCCCAGGCCCTCGACGGCCTTTCCCAGTCCGGGCAGGTAGTGGCCCGGGCACTGGGGCAGATGGGCTATACGGAAGGAGCCGATGAGTTCACTGTGTTCGGCCAGCGCTACGGCTATCCCAACGGCTTCTGGTGCGACATGTTTGTCTCTTGGTGTGCCGACGAGGCTCAGGTGTCCAAGGAGGCGTTTCCCCGCTCTGTGAACTGCGCCCGGCACTGCCGGGCTTTCACAGCTTTGGGACGCTACCAGAACAGCGCCGCCCGGGGCGGTACATACATCCCCCAGCAAGGGGACCTGGTGTTGTTCCAGGACCTGGAGACCGGCAGGATTCACCATGTTGGCCTGGTGCTGTATGTGGAAGATGGCCAGGTCTTCACGGTGGAGGGAAATGCCCTGACCACCCGGCTGGACTATCCCGCCGAGGAAGTGTCTGAAGCTCGGATTTCTGAGATAGAACCCAACGACTATGTGACGTCCAACCGCTATTTCCTGGAAGACCCCCGCATTCACGGCTACGCCGTTCCAGCCTATACCAGCCGGGACCCCTTGCCGTTGGAGGGCTTTGTGGACCTGGGGCGGTACGAGTACGCCCGTGAGGCGATTGAAACTGTGGTAAGTGCGGGGCTGATGGAACCCACCAGCAGCCACACCTTCTCCCCCAGAGCGGGCATGGAGCGGGTAGAGTTCGTGAAGGCGGTTTTGAGCCTGTGCGGCCCCTTCGGCTGCCGGGAGGACACTTCGGCGTTCTCCGACGTGCCGCCGGATAGCCCCGATTATTGGCCTGTAATGTGTGCCCGGTCTACCGGGCTGCTGCCCGAGACGGGGGAGAACGCCTTCTACCCCCGGCGCTGGATTTCCGGAGAGGATGCCCAGGCGATCCTCTCCGCTGCGATGGCCCGCATGGGTCGGCCGGAGCGAAGCTTTTCCTTCACCCCTGGGGATCTCTCCCAGATTCTCACGCCCTACACCACCCGGGGAGACATTGCCCAGGCCCTCTGCGCCATCCGGGAGGACATGCCCCTGGAGACGGAGAGTATTTCTGCCCCACTGACCCTGTGGGGAGGGGTCCTGGACTGGCCGGCCCGGATGGCGGAGGGGAGCTGCTATGTACCGCTGTCATCTTTGCTATCGGAGTTCCCGGAGCTGGAGGCGGCAAGTCCCGCCGGTCCGGACAGCCTGCCCTCCCGGTTGGAGGCCCCGCTGATGGAGCATCCTGCCGCCGGCGGCAGGGCCGTGCGGAGGATGCTGACCCTGGAGGCGGGGGGAAAGAGCCTCCGGGTCCGGGGCTTCTTGTGGAATAATACGCTTTATGCTTCCCTGGAGGACATCATCCAGCTGCTCTCCGCCGGTTTGGCAGGTTCCTCCGTTTAGACAAGCACCCGACGGGCGGGGATGTTCCCTGGGAAGAGGACAAAAAAAGACGGCGCATGGAACATCCATGCGCTGTTTTTGCGCCCCATCGGGGCAAAAATTGAAAAAATGCAGAAAAACCCCTCGCAGCTCTTGACAAAGCTGGAAGGGCATGGTATAATAAGGCACTTATCGGCAGCGATTAAAAAGTACCCTCCTATTACACCTTACAGGTAGTATAGCACATTTCCCAGAAGAATGCAAGAGCGGGGCAAATGGTTTTTAACAACAGCGCCCCGCGTATCAGAAAAGACGGGCCGCATCAGGCGGCAAAAGCCGACAAAATCAGCGCTTCCTTAAGTTTGCCTCTCCTGCCGCCATAGGCGGGGGCGGAAGAAAGGTGAATGTAAAGATGGCAAAAGACAAGTATTATGGCAAAACCCTTCGCAAAAACTTTGCCCGGTACGAAGAAGTCGTCCCTATGCCCAACTTGCTGGAGATCCAGAAGACCTCCTATCAGGAGTTTTTGGATACCGGCCTGCGGGAGGTCTTCGCCGACGTGGGCGCGATTGCCGACTATCAGGGAAACCTGGAGTTGACCTTCATCGACTACAAGATGGACGAAAAGCCCAAGTACGACGTGGAGGAGTGCAAGGCCCGGGATGCCACCTATGCCGCCCCCTTGAAGGTCAAGGTCCGCTTGCGCAACAAGGAGACCGAGGAGATCAAGGAGCAGGAGATCTTTATGGGCGATTTCCCCCTGATGACCCACTCCGGCACCTTCGTCATCAACGGCGCGGAGCGGGTCGTGGTCTCCCAGATCGTCCGCTCCCCCGGCGTGTACTACGGTCATGAGCTGGATCTCAAGACGGACCTGCCCATCCTCACCTCCCAGGTGATCCCCCAGCGGGGCGCCTGGCTGGAGTATGAGACTGACGCCAACGAGCTGTTTTGGGTCCGCATTGACAAGAACCGGAAGATCCCTGTCACCTGCCTCCTGCGGGCAGTGGGTCTGAAGACGGACGCGGAGATTTTGGACCGCTTCGGCGGGGATCCCCGCATTGTGGCTACCCTGGAAAAGGACCCTTGCAAGAGTTACGAGGACGCGATGCTGGAGATCTACCGCCGCCTCCGTCCTGGCGAGCCTCCCACGGTGGAGGCCAGCGAGACCCTGGTCAACGGCCTGTTTTTCGACCCCCGGCGCTACGATTTGTCCGTGGTGGGCCGGTATAAGTTCAACAAAAAGCTCTCCTTGTGGCAGCGGGTCACGGGGCGGAAGCTGGTCTACCCCGTGGCGGACCCCGCGACCGGCGAGATCCTCTTTGATGAAGGCCACCTCCTTACTAAGGAGGAGGCCCGGCTGCTGGATGCTGTGGGCGTCAGCGATGTGACCGTTGATGTGGACGGCACGCCCCTGCGGGTGACGTCCAACGGTATGTGTGACATGAGCCGCTATGTGAGCTTTGACCCCCTGGAGAAGTGCGGCATCAAGGAACGGGTCCGCTTTGACGTGCTTCAGGAGCTGCTGAGCCAGTACCAGGACGAGGAGGAGCTGGTTGACCAGATTCTCCTCCACAAGGACCAGCTGATCCCCAAGCACATCATCGTGGACGACATTCTTACGTCCATCAACTATATGAACGGCCTGGCCCGGGGCGTCTCCGTCAAGGACGATATCGACCATCTGGGCAACCGCCGCCTCCGCTGTGTGGGCGAGCTGCTGCAAAATCAGTTCCGCATCGGTTTTTCCCGCATGGAGCGGGTTATCCGGGAGCGCATGACTATCCAGGACATGGACATCGTCACCCCCCAGAGCCTGATTAACATCCGCCCCGTTACCGCCGCCATTAAGGAGTTCTTCGGCTCCAGCCCCCTGAGCCAGTTCATGGACCAGACGAACCCTCTGGCGGAGCTGACGCATAAGCGCCGCCTCTCTGCCCTGGGTCCCGGCGGTCTGAGCCGGGAGCGGGCCAACATGGAGGTCCGGGACGTGCACTACAGCCACTATGGCCGCATGTGCCCCATTGAGACGCCGGAAGGTCCCAACATCGGCCTGATTTCCTACCTGGCGACCTATGCCCGCATCAACGAATATGGCTTCATCGAGGCCCCCTACCGGGCCGTGGACAAGGCCACCGGAAAGGTTGCCGACTCCATCACCTATATGACCGCCGACGAGGAGGATAACTACATCGTCGGCCAGGCCGCCGAGCCGGTGGACGAGAGCGGCTGCCTTGTCAACGCCCGTATCACCGGGCGGCACCGGGACGAGATCGTGGACGTGGATCGGGAGATGATCGACTATATCGACGTCAGCCCTCGGATGATGGTCTCCATCGCCACCGCCATGATCCCCTTCCTCCCCAACGACGACGCCAACCGCGCCCTCATGGGTGCCAACATGCAGCGCCAGGCCGTGCCTCTGCTCCGGCCCGACTCCCCCATCGTGGGCACCGGCATGGAGCATAAGATCTGCATCGATTCCGAGATCGTGGTCCTGGCGGAGGGCGACGGCGTGGTCACCGACCTGGACGCCCGGCACGTCACCGTGCAGTATGACGGCGGGGAGAAGAAGACCTATAAGCTGGTGAAGTTCCTCCGTTCCAACCACACCACCTGCATCAACCAGCGGCCTATCGTCGAGGTGGGCGAGCGGGTACATGGCCGGGGCGTGGACGAGAACGGCCAGCCCGTCGACCCCACCGTCCTGGCGGACGGCCCCGCCACCGATCAGGGTGAGATCGCCCTGGGCCGGAACATCCTCGTGGGTTTCATGACCTGGGAGGGCTATAACTACGAGGACGCCGTCCTTTTGAACGAGCGCCTGGTCCGGGAGGATTTGTACACCTCCATCCACATCGAGGAGTTCGAGATCGACGCCCGGGACACCAAGCTGGGTCCTGAGGAGATTACCCGGGACATTCCCAACGTGGGCGAGGACGCCATGAAGGACCTGGACGAGAACGGCATCATCCGCGTGGGCGCGGAGGT
>JAAVYM010000057.1 GCA_022791135.1 Oscillibacter sp. | reverse complement strand
GTGCTGTCCGTAGCCAGGATATCCAGCCTCACCGAACGGTTCAGCAGGTTCTCCAAAAAAAACTGGGTACGGACGTCCAGCACCTTTAAATCCGGCTTTTCCAAAACAATCTGCAATACCAGTTCTATGCTTGCCGTTTCTCCCTCAAAACACTTTGTGAGGAAATCATCATCAAGCAGGCGAAAGCCTCTTAGCCTCTGTAAATCTTCCTGATGTTTCTGGTCTATCTGTTCCGTCACGGTCAATCTTCCCACCTGCTTTCCCTTCCGTTTTGTATCTCTATACTACCATACAATCCGAATATTTTCAATCATATCCAGATTTGTCTACACTGAAGAACCAAAACACGTTATCCCTAACTTGACCGATTTTCAATTTTCGGTTTTAATTGAAGACGCAAATGTCATCTTATGCACAGAATTGTGGTTGGCCTTGTCATTAATTGCCGCTTTTGGGGAAGACCTCTGCCGTTTCACATCCTTTAGGACATTACCAAAACAACAATGGCTGCAAGCGGTTAAAGAAGCGGATGCACGATCAATTTATCGTGCTCTACGAGAAAGGCGTCCGCCGGTTTCTGGTGGGTGGAAGTCTTGGCGTCGATCAGTGGGCCGGAGAAATTATACTCCGGCTGAAGGAACAGCCGGAGTATAGCGATATTGAATTGGTGGTCGTGCTGCCCTTTCCTGGCCATGATGAACAGTGGGATGCTCGGAGCCGGGAGCGGCTGGCGTTTCTGATCCGGCACAGTACAGAGTATCTCACGGGGGGAAAGACAGCTTGTCAGGAGAGCTATATCCAGAGGAACCGCTATATGGTGGATCATACAGACTGTCTGCTGGTAGTATATGATGATAGCTTGAATGGCCCTTCTGAAACCCTACGGATAATAGACTATGCCAAAAACAGGAAAATACCAATTGTTATGATTCATCCCCATTCTGGACAGGTCTCTTATGAAAAATAGGGAAAGATTACTGTGCATCGCTCCTTTATCGTGCGGCACACCGTCCCCGTTGAAATAGCGGACAATCTGGTTGAGGCAGCCGCCGATTTTCCCATACTCTCCGGTCAGCCTGCCCATCATTTTCAAAACTCCCTCCGCCGGGTATCAGGAGATGTTCTCACAGATGGAGGCCGATGGCGTGATCTCCACCCGTGGCATGAAAGCGGATACCTTTCGGTATGGCGAACTGGTCTTCCCTATTTCCCCAACCATATCCACATCTGCCGGTAACCGTAGGTCTGCCGGCAATGCTTCTATTTGACGCTTACTTACTACCTAAAGGGTTTACGATTTGTACGGGGAAAATGAAATGGCCCCCAGCACAGCAGTTCTATAGTCCTATCAGCAGCCGTCCTCTTTGCCGCTTCCGGAAGTATTCAATACCGTTCTCAGGAAAAAACTTCCCAGAAAACACGGAAACGAAAAGCCGAGCAGGAGCAGATACAGTCCGCTTAATGGAAAAATTGACATCGCCAGAAACAGCAAACCGTAACAGCCCAGCGCTGCCAGCACTGCCCGCAGAGGCTTGGTGATCCCCAGGATTACCGCGAAACGCACGGTTTCTTTCATAGGCTCTTCCCTTTCTAAAAGGCCGTACAGATACCCAGAGGACAACAGGGTCACAAGGAAGGTGGTAGAGCATACAAGGAATGGCACAAAAAACAGCGGATTGGAGCGCACGCGGCAAAAGTAGAACCACATTCCGACCCCCGCGCCGCCAAGAGGCAGAAGCGTCAGCAAAAAGGCGATATACCCCTTTTCCCAGTCATACCGGAATAACTTCCGGTATGACTGGAAGCATTTCACCGGTTCGCCTCGTATCATCCGGTGAATTACCTGGTTCATGGCGTAAAGGCTGAGCGGAATCGTGACAATCGGGATACACCCTATCAGGAACAGAAGATTGACCGCCACGAGTTTGACGCACTGGCTCACCACAAGATTCAAAAAGCAGGGCAATCCTGTTTTTTCGCAGGACTCCTCATTGGTCTGTGGCTCCGGCGTCATAAGGTCATAATCGTTGTCTTGCAAAAGCATGGCGCTGCTCCTCTTCGTACCCCGCATGAGGCAAGGGGTTTATTGGAGAACAAGGTAGCACTCTTTTTTCGTCAATTCAAGAGGGGTTTCCAGGGCTTTTCATTCTGGCCGCATTTCAATATATTTTTGAGAAAAACAAACCCTGCTCTTCTAATCAAATCCGCTGTTTTCGAACACAAAACGCATTTTAACCGTGAATATGTACAAAATTTCCGGGTAAAAACTTGGTAACACGCTGATTTTCATTCGAAATATTAGGATATGTGGTGTACTTATTGTCAAAGCGGATTTCGGGCACACCATCGAATATTTTGAACACAAGGCCACATTTACAGATATTGCGTTTCAATATAAAGATATGGAAAACCGCGCTGGACCTCCCTGAAACATGATGGCGTGGAAAACTGAGAAGGAGTGGTGTTATGAAAAATCCCCCGCATGATGGCAGCGGTTCTCACGCTGGTCTTGCTGCTGTCGATGGTTGGGTGCGGCTCTTCTGACGGTAAGACCCATCTGACTTTTCAAATCTGGGACACGTCCCAGCAGGCGGGCATGGAGGCCATGTGCGAGGCCTACACAGCCCAGCATCCGGACGTGGTGATCGACGTGCAGATCGTCAGCTGGAGTGAGTATTGGACCAAGCTGGAAGCCGCCGCCGAGAGCAGCACCATGCCCGACATCTTCTGGATGCACACCAATCAGCTGCTGTATTACGCCGACTTTGGTATGCTGGCGGATGTGACAAATCTCTATGACGATGTGGAAAGCGGATACTACCAGAATCATTTCTCCGACATCTCCTTAAACAATGTCAGCGGTTCCGACGGGCATTACTACGGTGTTCCCAAAGACAAAGACAACGGCGTCCTGGTTTACAACAAGGAGATGTTCGACAGCGCCGGGGTGGCCTACCCTGACGACAGCTGGACCTGGGACGATCTGGTAGACGCCTCCCAGAAGATCCACGACGCCACCGGCAACTATGGCTACCTGGCCTACAGCGACGACCAGCTGGGCTACTGGGCCTATGTCTATCAGAACGGCGGCTACATCCTGAATGCCGATAAAACCGCCGCCGGCTATAATGAACCCGGCGGCAAAGAGGCCATGGAATTCTACATTGGGATGCAGAAGGAGGATTGGTGCCCCGATCAGACCTTCTTCACCCAGAACGGCGCGGGTTCCACTTTCTGGTCCGAAAAAGGTGCCATGTTCATGGAGGGTTCCTGGAGCCTGCTGGGTGCGCTGCAAAACAATCCGCAGATGGACGGCAAGTGGGATATCGCCAAGCTGCCCAAGGACCCCAATCCCGTCAGCACTCCCGAAAGCCTGGACAAGGATGGCCGGGCCTGCATTTCCAACGGCCTGTGCTACTCCACTGCGGCCCACGGCAAAAACCGTGAAGTTGCCTTGGATGTCATTAAGTACTTTGGCACGGAAGAAGCCCAGCTGATTCAGGGCCGGTCCGGCGCGGCGATTCCCGCCTATCTGGGAACTGAGGAGAGCTGGCGGACCGCCTGGGAGCAATATGATTACAAAATCAATCTGGACTGCGTTTTCGAGCAGTTTGACTATGCGATTCAGATTCCCTATAACTCCGCCAGCCCCCGCTGGAAAAGCCAGGTCCTGGACGTGTTGACGCAAATCTACGCCGGCAATCAGGAAATTGATTCCGGTCTGGACCAGATGACCGAAATCGTCAACACGGAAACCGCCAAGAAATTGGCAGGCAACTGAGAGGAGGGACGGTTATGAAAAAGACGAGACTGTCCGCCGCCCAGCGGCGGGAGGAAAACTGGGGCTGGATCATGGTGGCTCCGACCATCATCGGCCTGTTCGTTCTGAACATCTGGCCCTTCATCCAGACCATCTACACCAGCTTCTGCGAGCACCTGGGCTTCGGCCATTACAAGTTTATCGGCATCCAGAACTACATTGATATGTTCGGCAGCACGGAGTTCTGGAAGGCGACCTGGAACACCGTCTGGTTCTGCTTCCTCACCGTGCCGGTCGGCATCATCCTGGCCCTGTTCGTGGCCATGCTCCTGAACACCAAGGTCAAGTTCAAGGGCGGATTCCGGACCATCTTCTTCCTGCCGCTGGTGTGCGCTCCCGCCGCCGTGGCCATGGTCTGGCAGTGGATTTTCAACGGCCAGTACGGTATTCTCAACCAGATTCTGGGTACCAACATTCAGTGGATCACCAACTCCAGGACCGCCGTGGTGGCCGTGGCCATCGTTTCCGTGTGGAGCAGCGTCGGCTATGACGCGGTGCTGCTGCTGGCGGGCCTGCAGAACATTCCCAAGACCCTTTACGAGGCCAACAGCATCGACGGCGCGGGCAAGGTGCGCCAGTTCTTCACCATCACCGTGCCGATGATTTCCCCCTCCCTGTTCTCCGTCCTGATCATGCGCCTGATGGCCTCTATGAAGGTCTACGACCTGATTTACATGATGTCCGACGAGACCAACCCGGCCATGGCGGATATGCAGAGCCTGATGTACCTGTTCTACCGCTCGTCCTTCGTGGCCGGCGACCGCGGCTATGGCTCCGCCATTGTCATCTGGACCGTCGCTCTGATCCTCCTTGTGACCCTGATTCAGTTCTGGGGCCAGAAGAAGTGGGTCACCTACGATATTTAAGGAGGGATTGGAATGAAAAGCAGCGGCAAATCCAGCAGGCTCCTGGCATACCTGTTTTTGATCCTGGGTTCGATCATCATGATCTTTCCCTTCCTATGGATGTTCCTCACCAGCTTCAAGACCGTGCCTGAGAGCATGAGCATCCCCGCCACCATTTTCCCGTCCGCCTTCCGGCTGGACAAATACACGGAGGTTCTCACAAAGCTTCCCTTTGCCAGGCTGTACTGGAATACCATCCTGCTGGTGTTCTTCCGGGTGGTCTGCGCCATCGCGTTCAGCTCCATGGCGGGCTACGCCTTCGCCAAGCTGAAGTTCCGGGGCAAAAACATCCTCTTCACCATCGTGCTGATGCAGATGTCCCTGCCTAGCCAGATTTTCCTGATTCCTCAGTACCAGATGGTGGCGAAAATGGGCATGGCGAACACCATTTTTGCCTTGGTATTCCCCGGCATCGTCAGCGCTTTCGGTGTGTTTTTCCTGCGCCAGACTTATATGAGCATTCCGGAAGAGGTGGGCGAGGCCGCCTACCTGGACGGGTGCAACCAGTGGCAGACCTTCTATAAGGTTATGTTCCCCCTGACGGGCACCTCTGTTGCGGCTCTGACCATTTTCACCGCCGTGTTTGCCTACGGCGACCTGATGTGGCCCCAAATTGTCAATAACGACGTCACAAAGTTCACCCTGTCCGCCGGCCTGGCCACCCTGCGGGGCATGAATACCACGGACTTCCCCATGCTGATGGCCGGTTCCCTCCTGGCGATGCTGCCCATGATTATCCTGTACCTGATCTTCCAGCGCCAGTTTGTGGAGGGCATTGCCGGTACCGGCGGCAAGTAAGCATCTTCCATGCCCAATCCCTCGGACAGCCCCGGCGGGAACTCTGGGGCTGTCCCCTCCCTTCCATCATTTGACTCAAGAGGAACTCTTTATGATTCTTTACGACGCGCAGAATCGGACCTACACCATACACACCCAAAACACCACCTACCAGATGAAGGTATGGGATTATCAGGTGCTGCTCCATGCTTACTATGGACCCCGAGTGGAGGGAGCGGATTTATCCTATCTTCTTCGCTGCAAGGACCGCGGCTTTTCCCCAAATCCCAATGAAGCGGGCGGCGACCGCACATTCTCCCTGGATACCTTCCCCCAGGAGTATTCCACCTTCGGCGTAGGCGACTACCGCCTGCCCTCCATTGAGCTGGAGTCTTCCAACGGGAGCCATACTGTGGACCTACGGTATGTGAGCGGCGAGGTGCGCAAGGGCAAATACGGTCTGGAGGGTCTGCCCGCCTTTTACGGCGGCGGGGACGCGTGGGAAACGCTCTCTATCATCCTGCGGGACGCCGCCGCTCAAATCGAGGTGGAGCTGCTCTATGGCGTATTGGAGGAATATGACCTCATCACCCGGGCCGTCCGCGTCAAAAACGCGGGCCGCGAGACGGTCCGCCTCCTCCGGTGCGCTTCGCTGTGCCTGGATTTCATCCATTCCGGCCTGGACATGATTACCTTTAACGGCGCTCATGTCGCGGAGCGCCGTCCCTGCCGGGTCCCGCTGCATCCGGGAATCCAGGGGGTGGACAGTACCCGGGGCACTTCCAGCCACCAGCATAATCCGTTCGTCATTCTGTGCGGTCAAAACGCGGAGGAGGACTATGGCCTGTGCTATGGGGCCATGCTGCTCTACAGCGGCAATTTCCAGGCATTGGCGGAGGCGGACCAATTTCAAAATTCCCGCCTGGTCATGGGGCTGAATCCCTATCAATTTCCCTGGACCCTGGAGCCAGGAACGTCCTTTACGTCTCCGGAAGCGGCTCTGGTGTGCTCGCCTTCCGGCTTTGGGCAGATGAGCCGCCAGTTCCACAAGGCCATACGAAAAAACCTGATCCGCGATCCTTACGCGGGCCGTCGCAAGCCCGTCCTCATCAACAACTGGGAAGCCACGGAGATGAATTTCACCGCGGATAAGCTGGTGGAATTCGCGCAGGAGGCGTCCGGTCTTGGCATGGAGCTGTTTGTTATGGACGACGGCTGGTTTGGAGTCCGGAACGACGACAACGCCGGCCTTGGCGACTGGACGGTCAACGAGGAAAAGCTTCCCGGCGGGCTGAAGGCGCTGGTGGAGCGTATCAAAGCCTTGGGCATGGTTTTTGGACTCTGGATCGAGCCGGAGATGGTCAACGAGGACAGCGACCTTTACCGGGCTCATCCGGACTGGATTTTAAATGTCCCGGGCCGCAGGCCCTCCCGCAGTCGAAACCAGCTGGTATTGGATTTCTCCCGCCAGGATGTACGGGACAATATCTATGAGCAGATTAAAAAAGTCCTGGCCAGCGCCGATATCTCTTATGTAAAGTGGGACATGAACCGCAGCCTCACCGAGGTTTGGTCCGCCGCTCTGCCCGCCGGGCGGCAGGGCGAGGTCTATCACCGCTATGTGTTAGGCATCTACGAATTTGCGGAGCGTCTGAGCCAGGACTTCCCCGGCCTTCTTCTGGAGGGCTGCTCCGGCGGCGGAGGCCGCTTCGACGGCGGAATGCTGTACTACACCCCTCAGATTTGGTGCAGCGACAACACCGACGCGGCAGACCGCCTGCGCATCCAATACGGCACTTCCTTCTGCTATCCGGTTTCCACCATGGGAGCCCACGTTTCCGCCGTGCCCAACGGCGTCACCAAACGCGTCATACCCATGGACACGCGGGGCGTTGTGGCTATGCACGGCACCTTCGGCTACAAAATGGACCTGCGTGCGTGCACGCCGGAGGAAAAGGAAACTGTCCGGCGGCAGACGGCCCAATTCAAGGAACACTGCATGTTGATCCAGGAGGGGGACTACTACCGCCTCAGTGATCCCTTTCAAAACGGTCCCTACACTGCCTGGGAGCACGTGTCCGCAAACCGG
Source organism: Oscillibacter sp. (assembly GCA_022791135.1). Lineage (GTDB taxonomy): Bacteria > Bacillota > Clostridia > Oscillospirales > Oscillospiraceae > Oscillibacter. The sequence continues at coordinate 3,697 of JAAVYM010000057.1, read as the reverse complement.
CGGGAGGCTCTGGTCAGCGTGGTTACCGGTACCTTCCGGGGGGCGCCGCCCTTCCTGGCCCTGCCGCTCAAAGGGCTGGACCCGGCTCTTCACTATCGGGTCAACGGCGAGGGAGACTGGCCCGGCGCGGTGCTGATGCAAACGGGCTGGCCTCTGCCGGTCCCCGATGGAGACTATCAGTCCTTTCAGCTTTATCTTGAGGCTGAATAAGATTGACGTGCGCGGAGGCCGGTTCAGAGCGCCTCGGTTCATCATACATCGCACGGCAGGCAATAAAGCGGCAGTCCAGCAGAGTGCAAAAGGAGATGCATATCAATGGATCACTATTCTTTCGCTGTTTTTCCTGATGAGGATTTACTGGACCTGTGGCCGTTTCAGTATGGCTGGGAGCAATGCGCCCCGCTCCACTCCTTCGGCCCTTATGTGCGCAATCATTATTTGTTTCACTATGTCATCTCCGGCCGGGGCTTTTTGGATTCCAACTCGATGGATTCAACTTCTCAGCACTACGACCTGGAAGCCGGGCAGGGCTTTCTCATCTGTCCCGGCCAGATCAACACCTATGGCGCCGATCAGTTTCAGCCCTGGAAATATGTCTGGCTGGAATTTGACGGTATGCGGGCGGCAAAGTACCTGGATGAGGCGGGATTGAACCTATCACAGCCGATTTACCGGCCGACAAGTATGGAAGGAGCGGCTCAGGTACAGGACGCCCTGCTTTATATGGCCGAACATCCCGATGCGTCACACCTTCAGTTGATTGCACACCTTTATTTTTTCCTGGACGCGCTGATCCAGACATCTTCTACCCGGCAGAGTCCCCGCGCAACCCAGCTTCAGAATTTTTACATCCATGAGGCAATCAACTACATGGAGAAGCACTATCAGCGGGAGCTGACCGTTGAGGAAATTGCAAACGCGTGCCAGCTGAACCGCACGTATTTCAGCAAGCTGTTCAAAGCAAAAAGGGGATGTCCTCCCCAGGAATTCCTCATTCGCCTTCGCTTATCAAAAGCGGCGGATCTGCTGCGAACCACCTCGGTGTCCATTGGCGACATCTGCGCTTCCTGCGGCTATCCCAATCAGCTCTATTTTTCCCAGGCGTTCAAGCAGCACTACGGCTTGCCTCCTCGAGAGTGGCGCGCCAAAAATAAAGTAGACAGGAATCGATAATACAAGTTGAAACAGTCAGTTCGTTCTCTTTCCCGGAGGAAAAGAACATGCGCCGCCTTTGGGCGGATCAATTTACGGGCCGCTGGGCTGCTCCACTACTACAGCCCCCGGCACCCAAAAAAGGAGGAAAAATACCGCTGCGGCTTGCGGTGCGGCAGTGTGGAGACCTGCCGCAATGCCCCTGAAACTACCGTTTCGGGGCGAGGCGGAGACGGCGGAGGCCGCTTCGTCAAAGCCGAACGCTATGGCAACTCTGAATCTGAAAAGCATCAAGAAGATCTATCCTCACAGCGGCGGGCAGAAGAAACCCAAAAAGGGAACCCCGGAGAAGAAGACCAACCTCCAGGTAACGGCGGAAGGTGTGGTGGCGGTCCAGGAGTTCAATCTGGACATTACGGACAAGGAGTTCATCGTCCTGGTGGGACCCTCCGGCTGCGGCAAGTCCACCACTCTGCGGATGGTGGCGGGTCTGGAGGAAATCTCCGGCGGCGAGCTGTACATCGACGGCAAACTCATGAACGACGTGGAACCAAAAAACCGGGACATCGCCATGGTATTCCAGTCCTACGCCCTGTATCCTCACATGACGGTTTATGAGAACATGGCCTTCCCGCTGAAGCTGCGGAAGATGCCCAAGGATGAGATTGACCGCCGGGTGAAGGAAGCCGCCGCTACCCTGGATATCACGCAGTACCTGGACCGCAAGCCCAAGGCCCTCTCCGGCGGCCAGCGGCAGCGCGTCGCCATTGGCCGGGCCATCGTCCGGGAGCCGAAGGTCCTGCTGATGGACGAACCCCTCTCCAACCTGGACGCCAAGCTGCGCAACCAGATGCGGGCGGAAATCATCAAGCTCCGTCAGAAAATTAACACGACGTTTATGTATGTTACCCACGACCAGACGGAGGCCATGACCCTGGGCGACCGCATTGTCATTATGAAGGACGGCTTTATCCAGCAGATCGGAACGCCCCAGGAAGTCTTTGACCATCCGGCAAACCTCTTCGTGGCGGGCTTCATCGGAATGCCACAGATGAACTTCTTCAATGCAAAGCTCCTCTGCGAGGGCGGCAAATACAGCGCATCCGTCGGCGGCTGCAAGGTGGCCCTGTCTGAGGAAAAGCAGAAAAACCTGGCGTCGAAGAAGATTCCCGCCCAGGACATCACCCTGGGTGTCCGCCCCAGCCACATGGTACTGGTCAGGGAAGCGGGCAACACGCTGACCGCTACTGTTGAGGTATCCGAAATGATGGGCAGTGAGGTCCATTTCCACGCCAATGCCGAAGGCAGGGATGTGGTAGTGATTGTTCCCACCATGGACAGCACCGGCACACATGTGGAGTCTTTCCATTACGGCGACAAGCTGAACCTTACCTTCAGCGGCAATGTCTGCCATGTCTTTGGACAGGACGGGAAAAACCTGGAATTTTGATACAGCCAGGTTGCTGGAATTCTGAAACAGATACCGATTGGGAAGTCCCGTCCGCTGCTTGGGGCGGGACTTTTCATAGGCCGGGCCTGTTATCTCTTTATAGGAGTCCTTAAAAACAGCTAAATTCCAAGTGCCGCCCACAAAATCTTGCTTTTTATAGGGGGGATCTGTTTGATAACGTGTAAAACACTCATCCATCCTGAAGATTGCCGATAATGAGCTGGAATTTATGACCGGGACAACGGATTTTGACCGGGGCGCAGCGGTCCTGCGGCAGGCGTTTCCCAACATTCGTCTGCTGAATGTCACCGCCGGCGCGGAGGGCAGCTATTCCTATTATGAAGGACTCCGGGTGTTTGTCCTCCCGCGGAAATTGAAAAACACGATCGAGACCACCGGTGCCGGGGATACCTTCTGTGCCTGCGTTCTGAACTACATCCTCGGTCACGGGCTGTCCGGGCTGAGGGAAGAGGAGCTGCGCGAGATGCTGTCCTTTGCCAACGCCGCTACGGCGCTCGTTACGACCCGGAAAGGAGCCCTGCGAGTCATGCCGTCCAGGGAGGAGATCAACGGTTTGCTGTAATATGCCGGGCACCAGGACACCCAGCTTATGTCCGATCAGCGGTGTTAATGGCGCGCCACCCAAAAACAAGCACCAAACGGCGGTTTTGAAACAACAGATTTCAAGACCGCCGTTTTCAGCGCACCGGCGGGCGCACGTTCTAACGGAATAATATTGAAAATACCGGTATCTTTTCCGGCTGTGTTCAAAAACTCAAATTACCTATTGACAAACTGGGTAATTATGCTATAATCCAATTACCAATAAAGATACTAGGTAATAAAAACGGAGGATTCCCTATGAAAATCTATGCCGATAACGCGGCCACAACGAAGATGAGCCGGACCGCTGTGGACGCTATGCTGCCCTATATGGACGAGCTTTACGGCAACACCTCTAGCCTCTACGCCTTCGGTCAGGAGGCCAAGGAGGCTCTGGAGGACGCCCGGGGACGTATCGCCGCCTGTCTTGTCTGCGAACCAAGGGAGCTCACCTTCACCTCCGGCGGCAGCGAGGCGGACAACCAGGCCATC
>JAAVYM010000056.1 GCA_022791135.1 Oscillibacter sp. | reverse complement strand
GCCCTGGACGCGCCGGAGATTTCCGCCAAGCAGGGCGTCAACATCGACGCGGTGCTGGAGGACATTGTGAAAAACGTCCCGCCCCCCTCCGGGGACGAGAAGGCCCCCCTCAAGGCCCTGATTTTCGACAGCCAGTACGACAGCTACCGGGGCGTCATCGTCTATATGCGGCTGATGGAGGGCAGCCTCCGCCCCGGCCAGACGGTGAAAATGATGGCCTCCGGCGCCTCCTATCAGGTGGTGGAGTGCGGCCACCTGCTGCCTTTGGGCATGGAGCCGTGTGAGTGCCTGCGGGCAGGGGAGGTGGGTTACTTCACCGCCTCCATCAAAAACGTTCAGGACACCCGGGTGGGCGACACCGTCACCGACGCCGCAACCCCCACCGCCGAGGCCCTGCCGGGCTACCGCCCCGTCCAGCCCATGGTCTACTGCGGCATCTACACCGAGGACGGTTCCAAGTACCCGGACCTTCGCGACGCCCTGGAAAAACTCCGGCTGAACGACGCGTCCCTCTCCTTCGAGCCGGAGTCCTCCGTGGCTCTGGGCTTTGGCTTCCGCTGCGGCTTTTTGGGCATGCTGCATATGGAGGTCATTCAGGAGCGGCTGGAGCGTGAGTTTGACCTGGATCTGGTCACCACCCTGCCTTCCGTCATCTACGACGTCTATAAGACCGACGGCTCCCTTGTCCGGGTCGACAACCCCCACAACTACCCCGACCCGGCCTCCATCGACCGGGCTGAAGAGCCCTACGTCAAGGTCTCCATCATCGCTCCCAACGACTACGTAGGCAACATCATGCCCATGTGTCAGGACCGCCGGGGGGAGTTCAAGGATATGCAGTATCTGGACACCCACCTGGTGGAGCTGCACTACCAGATGCCCTTGAACGAGATCATCTACGATTTCTTCGACACGCTCAAAGCCAACACCAAGGGATATGCCTCTCTGGACTACGAGCTGTCCGGCTACCGCCCCAGCGAGCTGGTGAAGGTGGACCTGCTTTTGAACGGCGACCAGGTGGACGCCCTGAGCTTCATCGCCCACAAGGACAAAGCCTATCCCCGGGCCAGGAAGCTGTGCGAAAAGCTGAAGGAGAACATCCCCCGCCAGCTCTTCGAGGTGCCGGTACAGGCGGCCATCGGCGGCCGGGTCATCGCCCGGGAAACCGTGAAGGCCATGCGCAAGGACGTGCTGGCCAAGTGCTACGGCGGCGACATCACCCGAAAGAAAAAGCTGCTGGAAAAGCAAAAAGAGGGCAAGAAGAAAATGCGCTCCCTGGGCAGCGTGCAGATTCCCACCGAGGCCTTTTTGGCCGTACTCAAGCTGGACGAATAGACAGCCTTTCCAAGCGGGGTCCGCTTCCCGGGACACGGGGAACCGGACCCCGCTCCTTTCTGAACGTTTTCACCAAAAAGTAATACCTTTCGGCGCAAAACTTCGCCGCCCGCCGGGACAATCCCTCATTGACGCTGGCGGGAAAAACCATCATAATAGAAACAACGAACCGAAAACCATGAAACACCTGGGAGGAATGCATGAAAAAAGGGTATTTGGTCCTGGCCGGGGGCCAGGTGTTCGAGGGACTCCGCTTCGGCGGGGAGGAGGGGGCCGTCGGCGAACTGGTGTTTACCACCGGCATGTCCGGCTATGTGGAGACCTTGACCGACCCCAGCTACGCGGGGCAGATCGTGATGCAGACCTATCCCCTCATCGGAAATTACGGCATCATTCCCGCAGACTTCGAGGGGGCGTGCTGCATCAGGGGCTATGTGGTCCGGGAGTGGTGCGAAAATCCCTCTAACTTCCGCTGCGGCGGCAATCTGGACGGCTTTTTGAAGGAGCGGGGCATTCCCGGCCTTTGCGGCGTGGACACCCGCCAGCTCACCCGGATCATCCGGGAGTCCGGCGTGATGAACGCCTGTATCTGCGACCAGGTCCCATCGGACCTCTCGCCCGTCCGGGACTATGCCGTCGCCGGCGTGGTGGCGGCCGTCTCCCGAAAGGCTCCCGCCGTCTTTCCGGCGGAGGGGGAGGCTCGTTTTCATGTGGCCCTGCTGGACTACGGCGCAAAGAACAACATCATCCGGGAACTGCAAAAGCGGGGCTGTGAGGTGACGGTCCTCCCCGCCTCCGCCTCCGCCGCGGACGTGCTGGCCCGAAACCCCGACGGCGTCATGCTCTCCAACGGCCCCGGGGACCCGGCGGAAAACGTCTATCAGATTGAGCAGATACAAAAAATCCTGGGAAAAATCCCCCTCTTCGGCATCTGCCTGGGCCACCAGCTCACCGCCCTGGCGGCGGGTGGGACTACCTATAAGCTCAAATACGGCCACCGGGGCGTAAACCAGCCCGTCCGGGACCTCGGCGGCCTCCGCACTTACATCACCAGCCAAAACCATGGCTATGCCGTGGACGGGGCCAGCGTAAAAACCGGCCGGGTCTCCTTTGCCAACGCCAACGACGCCACCTGCGAGGGCATCGACTATCCCGGCCTCCGGGCCTTTACCGTCCAGTTCCATCCCGAGGCCCGGGGCGGCCCCCAGGACACCGCATTCCTCTTTGACCGCTTTGTGGATTTGATGAAGGGAGGCGAGCAGGCATGCCCCTGAACCCCGCTATCAAGAAGGTGCTGGTCATCGGTTCCGGCCCCATCGTCATCGGACAGGCCGCCGAGTTCGACTACGCCGGCGCACAGGCGTGCCGGGTGCTCAAGGAGGCCGGGGTCAACGTGGTTTTGTGCAACTCCAACCCCGCCACCATCATGACCGACCAGGCCATGGCCGACGAGATCTACCTGGAACCTTTGACGGTGGAGACCATGAAGCGGGTCATCCGCAAGGAGAAGCCTGACTCCATCCTCGCGGGCCTGGGCGGGCAGACCGGTCTGACCCTGGCGATGCAGCTGGACAAGGAGGGCTTCCTCCGGGAGCAGAACGTCCGCCTCCTGGGCACGGATGCCGCCGCCATCACCCGGGCCGAGGACCGGGAGCGGTTCAAGGAGGCCATGGCCGAGATCGGGCAGCCCGTCATCGCTTCGGACATTGCCGGGACTGTGGAGGGCGCCCTGGACGTGGCCAGGCGCATCGGCTATCCCGTCATCGTCCGTCCCGCCTTCACCCTGGGCGGCGCAGGCGGCGGCGCCGCCCAGGACGAGGCCGAGCTTCGGATCATCGCCCAGACGGGCCTCGACGCGTCCCCTATCACCCAGGTCCTGATTGAAAAGGCCATCTTCGGCTGGAAGGAAATCGAGTTTGAAACCATGCGGGACTCCGCGGGCAACGTCATCGCCGTCTGCTCCATGGAGAACCTGGACCCCGTGGGCGTCCATACCGGAGACTCCATTGTCGTGGCCCCTGCCCAGACCCTGGCGGACCGGGAGTTCCAGATGCTCCGCTCCGCCTCCCTGGACATTATCACGCACCTTGGCATCGTCGGTGGCTGCAACGTCCAGCTCGCCCTGAACCCCGACAGCTTTGAGTACGCCGTCATAGAGGTAAACCCCCGGGTCTCCCGCTCCTCCGCCCTGGCGTCCAAGGCCACCGGCTATCCCATTGCCAAGATCACCGCTAAAATCGCCCTGGGCTACACCCTGGACGAGATCAAAAACGACATCACCGGCAAAACCTGCGCCTGCTTTGAACCCGCCTTGGACTACATCGTCGTAAAGATGCCCAAGTGGCCCTTCGACAAGTTTGCCGACGCCTCCCGGACCCTCGGCACCCAGATGAAAGCCACCGGCGAGGTCATGGCTATCGCCCCCAGCTTTGAAATGGCCCTGATGAAGGCCGTCCGGGGGGCCGAGATCGGGCAGGACTGCCTGAACCGGAAGAACACGGACAGCGCCCCGATTTGGGAGCGCCTGCGCCGCGTGGACGACCGCCGCCTCTTCACCATCTTCGAGGCCCTGAAGTCCGGTGTGTCCGTGGATGAGATTTTTGGCATCACCCGTATCGACCGCTGGTTTCTTTGGAAGCTCAAGGGTATGGCCGATTTCGAAAAGGCGCTGGAGCAGGACGGTTTGACGGAGGAGCATTATGACACCGGCAAGCGCCTGGGCTACCCCGACGCCACGCTCCTCCGCCTCTCCGGGGCGGCGTCTCTCCCGGCGAAGCCCAAGGCTGCCGTGTACAAGATGGTGGACACCTGCGGGGCGGAGTTTGACGCGGAAACCCCCTATTTCTACTCCAGCTTCGACCACTTCTGCGAGTCCCGAACCTTCCCCCGGTCTGGGCGGCCCATCATCATGGTCCTGGGGTCCGGACCCATTCGCATCGGGCAGGGCATTGAGTTTGATTACTCCTCCGTCCACTGCGTCTGGACCCTCAAAGAGCTGGGCTACGACGTGGTCATTGTCAACAACAACCCCGAGACCGTCTCCACGGACTACGACACCGCCGACCGGCTGTACTTCGAGCCGCTGTTCCCCGAGGATGTGATGCATATCATCGCCGCGGAAAATCCTGTGGGGGTCGTCGTGGCCTTCGGCGGGCAGACCGCCATCAAGCTCACCCAGTTCCTGGACGGCAGGGGCATCCCCATCCTGGGCACCAGCGCCGAGTCCATCGACATGGCCGAGGACCGGGAGCGGTTCGACGAACTGCTGGAGCGCTTCCATATCAAGCGGCCCCAAGGCCGCGGGGTTCTGGGCATGGAGGAGGCCCTGGGGGCCGCCAACGAGCTGGGATACCCGGTGCTGCTCCGCCCCAGCTATGTCATCGGCGGGCAGAACATGGTCATCGCCCACAACGACGAGGATGTGCGTACCTATATGAACGTCATCCTCTCCGGAAAGGTGGAGAATCCCGTCCTGGTAGACCAGTACCTTATGGGCAAAGAACTGGAGGTGGACGTGATCTCCGACGGGGTCAACGTGCTGATCCCCGGCGTTATGCAGCATATTGAGCGCACCGGCGTCCACTCCGGGGATTCCATCGCCGTCTATCCTCCCTTCTCCATCGGCGACCGGATGCTGAAAACCATTGTAGACTGCTCGGAAAAGCTGGCCCTCTCCCTGGGGACCAGGGGCCTCATCAACATTCAATACCTGATCTATCAGGGCGAACTTTACGTCATCGAGGTGAATCCCCGGGCCAGCCGGACGGTGCCCTATATCTCCAAAGTCACCGGGGTCCCCATGGTGGACCTGGCCACCCGGGTCATGGTGGGCCGCCCCCTCAAATCCCTGGGCTACGGCACGGGCCTTTACCGCCAGCCGCCCTATGTGGCGGTCAAGGTTCCGGTCTTCTCCTTCGAGAAAATCACCGACGCCAACGCCGCCCTCTCCCCGGAGATGAAGTCCACCGGCGAGGTCCTGGGCCTGGGCAAGAATATGCAGGAGGCTCTGTTCAAGGGCCTTGTCTCCGCCGGATACAAGGTAGAGATCACAAAGGGCGCCTCCTCCAATCCAAAACTCAGCGGAGAGGGTCCGGGCGGAGCGCCTTCGCCCCAGGCGGAGGCGCGGGATGCCGTGCCGACAGGCGGCGTTCTCATCTCCGTAAACCGCCGGGACCAGCCCGAAATCCTGGATACCGCCCGGAAGCTGGACGAACTGGGCTTCCAGCTCTATGCCACCGACGGCACCGCCCACGAGATCGAACAGCTGGGAGCCAGCGTGGAGGTAGTGGGCAAGCTGGGCCAGGACAACCGGGTCTTCCAGCTCCTGGAGGAGGGCAGGATCGACTATGTCATCCTCACCGGCTCCACCGAGCCGGAGTATATCCGGGACTTCATCCGCCTGAACCACCGCTGTGTTCAGCTGGGCATCCCCTGCCTGACCTCCCTGGACACCGCCGGGGCGCTGACGGACATCCTGGAGTCCCGGTACAACCAGGGCAACACGGAGCTGGTGGACATCTGCCACCTCCGGGACCACCGGGAGAAGCTGCCCTTCACCAAGATGCAGACCTGCGGCAATGACTATATTTTCTTAGAGAACTTCGACGGCCAGATCACCTGCCCGGAGTCTCTCTGCGTCACTTTCTGCCACCGCCACTACGGCGTGGGCGCCGACGGCATCATCCTCATGGAGCGCTCCGGCGTGGCCGACGCGAAAATGCGCATGTTCAACGCCGACGGCAGCGAGGGCAAAATGGCCGGAAACGCCCTGCGCTGCGTGGGCAAGTACCTCTACGACAACGGCTTTGTCGCCCGGGACACCCTGACGGTGGAGACGGTCAGCGGCGTGAAAACCGTCAAGCTCTACACTGCCAACGGCAATGTCACCTCTGCCAGCGTAGATATGGGCCATGCCGTCCTGGATACCTCCGCGCTGAAGTTCACCATCGCCCAGCGGGAGGTCATCGACTACCCCGTCCGCATCGCCGGGCGGCCCTACCGCATCACCTGCGTGGACATGGGGAATCCCCACTGCGTGGTGTTCTGCGACCGGGTGGACGACGTGGACATCGACTTCATCGGCCCCCGGTTCGAGCACGCGCCCTATTTCCCGGAGCGCGTCAACACGGAGTTTATCCGGGTGGTGAACCCCAGCACCATCAAAATGCGGGTCTGGGAGCGGGGCAGCGGGGAGACCATGGCCTGCGGCACGGGCGCTTGCGCCGCCGTGGTGGCCGCCGTGGCCAACGGCCTTTGCGAGAAGGGCCGGGACATCACCGTCCGGGTGAAGGGCGGGGAGCTGATTGTCCACTACACCGACGAGGGCGTCACCCTGACGGGGGACGCGAAGCTGGTGTATACGGGGGAAATTGAATACTGATTGTAATATTATCAAGTAATATTACAAAAAGGACCGCCCGTAAGGGGCGGTCCTTTCTCTTATGTCCGGCCGGAGCTGTCCGACCAGATCAGAGGGTAGCCTTGTTTATAGCTGCAGCTTTCTTCCAGCAGCGTAATCATGCGCTGATACTCCAGGGGGGATTCCGCGTACTCCTTGAAATTCTCATGGATAGGCCAGTCCGTGCCGTATCGGAGATTGTGGGACTCCGTCAGCTTGGCCATGACCTCCGTGGCGTATTCCACGGTGACTCTGCCGCCGGTGACGGTTTTGCCGCTGCCCCTTTCCGGGTCAAACGCGTAGACCACCTCATCCAGATTGTCCACCAGGACCAGAATTTGGAAGAAATAGCATTCCGTCCAATCCCATATGATAAAGGGGTTGATTCGTTTCTCAAATTTCAGCGTCAGAACGTAGGGGCGCTCACGGGTTTGCAGGGAAATGGTATGCCCTCCCGTAAACTCCTGGAGCTGCAAAGCGTCCATGATCCGCCCCAGGGCAGAGACGTCTCCGCAGTAGGGGGTTTTTGTCTCCAGCATCCGCAGAGTATCCGGGTGGATAATCAGCCCTTCCTGCCACACCAGCCGCCCGCAGATCCACACCTCCGTCAGGCCCTCCAGGGGGATGGACAGGGGAATCTGCTTCTGGTATCCCTTCATACCTCCGATTTTTTCCCGCATAAACAGGGTCTGGAAGAGGTTCACCCGGACCTCCCGGGCGGTGTAGGTGAGAATCCCGTCCTTTGTGACGGCCTTCAGTCCCCGGAGTTCATAGGCCCCCCAATAGGTGTCCAAAAGCAGGGTCAGGTTGTTGTTCTCGTCCACCTGGGCAAGCTGGATGCTGATCATCTCCGCCTCCGGGGTCCGGCCGATGACGAACTCCTTCATCAAAAATCCCCCGGCTATCACCAGCGCCGTACAGACCACCGCCAGGGCGATTTTCTGAAAGGTCCCCTTCTTCACCCGTTTGAGAAAGTCCATCTCCCTGGCGGCCTCCTCCGGCTCCGGCGGGGTGGACATGGCGTCCTTCCGGGCCGTGCACTCCGAGCACTGCGCCAGGTGCCGCTCCACCGCCTCCCGGGATTCCTCCCCCAAAAGGCCCTCGATATAGCTGGGCAGCAAATCCTGCACCACGCCACAGGTCAAATCATTCTTCATCATCCGCGCCTCCATTCCGCAGTTTTTCCTTGCTCCGGTAAAACGTCACCCGGGCCCAGGTCTCCGTCCTGCCGCACACGTCCCCGATCTCCCGGAAGCTGAGGCCCCCGAAGGCCCGGAGGTACACCACCTCCCGCTGGGGCTCCGGCAGGCGGTGGACCTGTCGGAGCAGACCCAGCCGGCCCTCCCTCTCCAGCAGCCCCTCCTCCGCCGAGGGACCGGGGGCCTCCGGCGGCTCCTCCGGCATGGGCGCTTCCCGTTTCCGTTTCCGCAGATGCTGATACCACAGGTGCTTGGCAATCTGGCACAGCCAGACGGAGACCTTGCACCTGCCGTCAAAGCGGCCCACAGAGCGGACGGCCTGGTAAAAAGTCTCCTGGGTCAACTCCTCGGCAAGCCCCGGATCGTGGCACTGGGCCAGGAGGTATTTATAGACCGTCTGCGCGTAACGCTGGTAGACGGCTTCCATGTCGTCCATGTCCGGGTCCTCCTTTCATGAGCCGCCGCTCCTTCCGGCATAGCGGCCGTTTCAACCCAGGAACCTCCCTGCCTGCGGAATGGGCGGCAGGCATCGTTCCGGCGTCTATCTATATATCCCCGGATCCGGCACTTCGTTACACGAGGCCCAAAAAATTTGACGGGCATCCGCCCGCCAAATTTTTCCCTTCAATATCAGTCGTGGTGATTGATCTCGTACTTATTGATCACATCCTCCAGCTGGTCCAGGTAGGGACTCTCGGTGCAGCTCTGGGACGCGGCCTCACCCTTGAACTTCTCCACGTTCATGGCGCTGTCCCGCACGGGGCGGATGGTACCCGCGCCGGCGACGCAGCCGCCGGGGCAGCCCATGCCCTCCAGGAGGTAGCCGTTCCGCTTGCCCGCCTTGGCCATTGCCAGCATCTTCCGGCAGTTCTTCAGCCCGTCGCCATACTCGATCTGGATCTTCCGGTCCGGGTCGATGTGCTTGATGGCCTCCACCACCGCCGCGGCGACGCCGCCGCCCACCGCAAAGCCCCGGCCCATGCCGGTACCCTCGTCCATCTCATCCTCAGGGTTGGCATGAAGCTTGGTGAAGTCGATATCCGCCGCGTCGAAAATGCCCTGAACCTCCTCAAAAGTCAGCACGAAGTCCACGTCGGATCGGATTGTACGGCGGTTGGCCTCCAGCTTCTTGGCGGAGCAGGGTCCGATGAAGACGACCCTTGCGTCGGGGTGCTCCTTTTTTACCATGCGGGCGGTGATCACCATAGGGGTCAGGGCCATGGAGATGTAATCTGCAAACTCGGGATAGAGCTTCTTTGCCATGACGCTCCAGGCGGGGCAGCAGCTGGTGCCCATCCAGGGCTGCTTGTCGGGAACCTCCTCCAGGAAGTCCCGGGCCTCCTCCACCGTGCACAGGTCCGCGCCGATGGAGACCTCCACCACGTCGTAGAAGCCCAGAACCTTCATGGCGGCATGAACCTTGGCCGGGGTGGCCTCCTTGCCGAACTGGCCCACAAAGGCGGGCGCCACGCAGGCGATGACCTTCTCGCCCTTGCGCAGGGCCTGGCCCACCTGGTAAATCTGGCTCTTGTCGGCAATCGCGCCAAAGGGGCAGTTCACCAGGCACATGCCGCAGGAGACGCATTTGTCGTAGTTGATTTTCGCCCGGCCCAGCTCGTCAGACTCGATGGCGTCCATGCCGCAGGCGGCGGCGCAGGGCCGCTCGATCTTGCTGATGGCCCGGTAGGGGCACTGGTTGAAGCACTTGCCGCACTTGATGCACTTGTCCTGGTCGATGTGGCAGTGCTTGTCCTTGTCCATGTAGATAGCGTCCTTGGGGCAGACATTCATGCAAGGGTGGGAAATGCAGCCCTGGCAGTTGTCCGTGATGCGCAGCTGCTTGGGCGGGCAGG
>JAAVYM010000055.1 GCA_022791135.1 Oscillibacter sp. | reverse complement strand
GCAGAATCTGCTCCATGGCCTCGGCGTCTCCGGCCTGGGCCGCATGGATCTCCGAAAGGGGCAGCAGCTCTCTGCCTTTGTAATGGGGCCGTTTCATTTGCTTTCAACCTCCCTTCGGCATCAGCGCCGTCAATTTCGCCCGAAGTCCCTCCAGGGTTTTCGTCCTGCGCCGCTGTACGGCGCTTCTGGACATCCTCAGGAGGCCACCGATCTCCTCGTCCGTCAGGTCCAGCACACAGCGCAGAATCAAAATGCTCTGCTCCGTGGCGGATAAACCGGCGAAGGCATCGGCCACAAGCTCGTTGTCGATCAGCAGGTCATACCCATGCGAGGAAAACACATGGCTGTCGCTGGGGTAGTGGTCCACCGTGGAGAGCTTGTCCATTTCCTCCTGCGGAACAGCGTCCAGCGAAGTCTCATGCCTCCGCTGACGGCGCAGGTCCCGCATATGGTTCCGGGCTTCGTTTCGCAGGACCGCCTTGCAAAATGCGTCAAAACGGACCCGCTCGTCATGGTCGCGGGGGATCGATCCCAATTTCTCACCCCCTTTCGTTGGGGGATAAGGTGGTCCTCTCCCTTTCCGCTACCAAGACACCGCCGCTGTCTTTCGCTGCCCGCTAAATGGGCCTTTTTTGAAAAATATTTTTGAAAATTTTTGGACAGCGGCGAAATTCGACAAAAAACGCCCGGCTGGTTATAGGCCAGCCGGGCGGGATGTAATGCAATATGAAATTTTCCTACATTGTATTTTATATCCGGGGGCATACAGCCCCCTGGCCGAAACGGTGATTTTTGGGGTTGAAAGGAGTTTCTTTTTTCAAAAATGTGTTGAAGCAGCATCGCGGCATCCCTCTATGCCGCGGGCCCTCATTTATATGATAGATAAAAAGCGGCGGCTTCGATTTCTCAAAAGCCGCCGCTCAGTATAATAGGGTATGACGATTTTCTGCTGTACGATGGCTTTTTTCTAAAGCTGTTGTCAAGGGGGAATGTAGGACTTGTGATGAGGCCCTTTTTGCCACATATTACTTCCGCTCTCAACTTTCCTCTACTTGAGTATTCTTAAATGATTCTACTATATCTATGAAACAAACAGAGGATTAACTTGTAGTGAAAAATAGTTCAATCACCGGGTAATTCTTTCTCAAAACTCATATCATCCCCAGTGTGATCAAAGTCATCAATCCAGTGCAAGGTTCCGTCATCCTCCAGGTAAACCATTCCGGTCACTTCTTCCCGCTCCGGGATTGGTGTCCGGTCAATTGTCCCATCTTCTTTGACAACATCCTCATATTTTGCGCCGGTATAAGCGACGCCTCCCCAGGTTTCGTCGTAGCTCCCAGACACCTGCCAGATAACGTCGCCCCGAGAAGCACCGGCCCAGACGATCTCAAGCGTATAGCTGTCCCCGTCCCCTTTGACGATGTCCATATAATATTGCGGGCTCTCAACAGCCTGCCATCGCCCGGAAAATTCGTCATCCTCCGGCGTGGGCCCCGGTTCCGCGGAGGACTCCGGCTCGTCTGCCGGAGAAGGGGCAGCAGATATTCCCTCCTGAACTTCCTGTCGGGTATCCTCCCGCTCCAACGGTTCCGATTTCTGGGTCTCCCGCTGATTTCCGGCGCATCCCGACAGCGCCACGCAGAGGATCACAAGAAGGCAGTACACCAAACGTTTTTTCATTTCTTCGTTCCTCGCTTTTTGATGTTTTTATTTCTCGATACCAGACCAGTCCAAATACCAGTTCCCGTTCTGGCGGATCAGGCCCATAGTCAGGAAACTGAAACTGTCTCCTTCCACTTGATTCAGTCTGTGCTTCACAGAAACCGTGGCCTGAGACGGATCTTGGTCATTGTCCAGCGTGTAGTCCACAGAAATGATGGTGATGTCTTGCCAGACATCCTCATCATAAGCATCCGCATCAGCCCCTTCTACCAAAAGATCGGAAACCTCGGCCGGGTTATTGCGGAACAAAGCTGGAAACAGCCGGTCCGCTGCCGTATAAAGCTCACGCATCCAGTCTGGAATTTCCTTGTTCAAGTCCACAACTCGGAAACTGGACGCCATATCCCGGAAACGTGCGCCCATTCCCTCCTCTGCCTCCAGGAAGTACCGGGCGGTGAGGACAAATGTCCCCCCTTGTCCATCGTCAACAAACCACAACTCCGCCTGTTTTGCTTTCCAGAATTCCGGCTCTTCCGCATCCTGTTCCAGACGTTCACCGGCGCGGAGATAGAGGCTGCCCGGCAGGACGGTAGCCGGCTCCTCGGAGGATATTTCCGGATAATTTTCTTTCAACGCATTCTCCGCCGCTGATTTGGCTTGGCTGGGGGATGTTCCGGAGAAATGGGCGATCTCCATGCCGCATTCCGGAAAACCCTCCGGCAGCGGATGGGTGCTTCGAATACTATAAAGCCCGTTCTCCTCTTGAACCGCAAACTGTTCCTCATTGACATAGATCAGAAAATCCACAGCCGCGTCCTGGGATTCCGGCGTATAGCTCAGCAGGCGGAGAGTCCCAATTTCGCTTCCTTGTTCCGGAAGGAAGGTGCTGCTGGGATTCTGGTTCTCCGGCAAGTTCGGTACGATGATAGACGGCGGTACCTGACTGTCCTGCGGCATAATCGCCGGTCCTGTCCACGAAGGAAGGATACGTCCCAAAGTCACCAACAGCGCCAAACAGGCGGCGGCAGCAATGCCACAGGGAAGCCGCCAATGGATCCGGCGGCTCTTTTCGCTGCGAGCGACCAACTCCGGATCCGCCCCGCCGATGGCGAGAAACAGGCGCTCCTGATTCTTCATACTAAACCCTCCTTTTCTAAGAAACACAGTAATTTCTTCCGGCTGCGAAACAGGATCGTACGCACGGTGTTTTCCCGCATCTCATACCGTTTGGCGATTTCTACGGCGGATTCCGCAAACCAGTACCGCCGCAGGAAAAGATTGCATTCCCGCTCCGGCAGGGAGTGGAGAAAGCAGTTTACGGCCTCCTCCAGTTCCGCAGCCTCCAGCGCCTGAAGCGTATCAGAGGTCGATACGCATTCTGACAACTCATCCAACACCAGGGGCAATTCCCCCCCGCCTCTCTTTTCCGCGCGGCTGTTTCTCCAGCGGCTCAGGGCCAAATTCCGGGTGATTTTCCCAAGGTATTGTGCCAGCAGGCTGGGGCGATCCTCGGGCATGGCGTTCCAGGCATTCAGCCAGGTGTCGTTGACACACTCGTCCGCATCCCGCCGATCCGGCAGAATGTTCCGTGCCACAGTGCGGCAGTAATTCCCATATTTCTCGCTGGTTTGCGCGATTGCTTCCGGGTTCCTAGCCCAGTAGAGATCAATAATCGCACAGTCTTCCATGGATAATCCTCCTTTCGGGGTATTGTTGAAGGGCCTTCGCTTATATAGACGTAAAAAATAGCCAGGTGTTTCGATTATTATAAAATGTCTTTTCATCAACGCCAATCTGGACTTGGATATCCGCTTGCTTATTCAAGCCGCTTCCATTTCGCTAAAATTGCTTCCCTGTATGTCTCTGTGCAGGGCATAGATTCTTTCATTTTGTAAAATAAAATAGATATGTGTATGGGAGGGATTCCGCAGTAGTCGGCATTGTGCGTAATGTGTATAACTGGCTGTCTCGTCGAATTGTGGGTAATTCTGTTTGCAGGGCGTGGTAACGCTGCACTTTAGCTTTTCCATGTGCTGTGAATAGAGTTATCCATGATTCCACAGCCTGTCATGCACATTTCCACAATGTTTGTCTTTTGGTCTTTGGTTCGGAATAGTGTGGTGCTGGCGGTCTATCTCTTGTTTTCGGTTGCTTGCTTCTTTACCGTACATGAGCATCAAGGTACCGCTTGTCAAAGTAATCCGGCCTGCCTATGGAGGTAAACCCGGCCTTCCCGGTAATGACCACATTATTCTGCCCGCTGGCACAATGGATGATCTGGATATTTCCGCTCTCGTCCCAGCCGCCCACAATACCAACATGGGTGTCATCCGGGTAGAACACCAAGTCGCCGGGCTGGGCCTGGGTCCAGGAGATCGGCGTACAGTAGCTATGCTGCATTCGGGTCCCTCCGCCATGGCCTATGACGTAACTCCCTCCAGACATATTGTAAAACACCCAATCCACAAAGCCGGAGCAGTCCATGCCGTAGGGCCGGTAGGTTCCCGTGGAGGGACTGCCAGCGGCCCAAACCTTTTGGATGGTCCCCCATCGGGAGTCCCAGCCAAGGACCAGGGATTTCCCGCCCCAAAAGTAATTGACCTTTCCCACCAGCTTACAGGCCGTCTCCACCACGGTCCGGCGCTCCGGGGACAGATTATCCGGCAAGCGGCGCAGCAGCTCGGCGGCGTCCTCCTGGGTGATGCCCAGGTCTCCCAGCAATGTGCCAATCCCGTTCAGCTCCGCCAAAAGATCCGTCAATGCGCTGTTCTGCTCGGGGGTAAAAAGATAGACCGTCCGCATTTCATCGGCGGTCCTGGCGGTGATGGTGAT
>JAAVYM010000054.1 GCA_022791135.1 Oscillibacter sp. | reverse complement strand
TTTTCAATCGCTTTCGTAAGCTTTTGGTTCGCTTTGAAAAGAAAGCCGCCAATTATCTAGCCCTCATTCAATTTGCCTGCGCTGTCATTGTTTGGCGTAAATTCATACATGTCTATCGTTAATTTCGGGATAGGTTCTTAGAGCGGCATTGTGAGCATGTTCTCAGGTTTGCTTTACTGCGCTGACTGCGGCGAGAAGCTGTATTACAGTTGTACCAACAACTATAAGCGGGAGCAAGCCTACTTTTTCTGTTCCAGCTATCGTAAAAATTCCAGCGTTTGTTCCGCTCATTATATTCGGGAGCGTGTTGTGGAACAGTTGGTGCTGGAAGGCTTACAGAGACTTCTGTGGTATGTCCAGGTCTATGAACAGAAATTTGCCCGTGAGCAGATGGAGCGGTTTGGCTTGCAAGAGAAAAAGGAACTGACCGCCAAGCGCCGGGAACTGGACAAGGCAAAAAGTCGAGTAATGGAGATTGACCGGCTTATCCAGAAAAGCTATGAGGACATGACCAAGGGCATACTCTCGGAGGAACGCTTTGCCACGCTGACGGTATCTCTGGAATCCGAACAGAAGCAGTTGAAAGCCGTAATCCCGGAAATGGAGGCCAGTTTAGAGGCCACCACGGACAAGGCTACTGACCTGCAACGGTTTATTGAGCGGGCCAGACAGGTGACCCGGCTGACGGAACTGACGCCTGAAATCGTCCACGAGTTCATAGACAAAATTGTGGTGTTCAAGCCGGAAAAAGTGGATGGCAAGCGATATCAGCGGGTAGATATCCATTACAATACCATTGGGCTGTGGGTAGCGCCCAACCCGGAAGAACTGGAACGGGAGTATCTGGCTTATTATAATTCTATGCAGAAGCGCAAGAAAAAGACGGCGTAGCAACCACCACACCGTCCTAATCAAATGATTTTCCTTTACAAGCACCGCCACGGGGCAACTTCCTTATGGGAGTTGCCCCGTTTGCGGCGCCTTTCCGTTTTTCAGGGATTGCTCTAGGTCGCGATGCCCCACAGGTCGTCGAACAGCCCGCCGCCGGACTCCGGGGGATTCGGCTCATCCGGCTCATTGGGGGTAACGGGCGAGGGGTCCGGCTCCGGCGTGGGGGTAATGGGAGGCTGGGTCGTGGTCCCCTGGTTCGAGCTGCCGCCATAGCCTTCGTGGCTCTCGCCGGGACCGGGTACATAGGGTTCACTGGGCATCGTGGTTCCTGTGTTGGGGTCATTGGGGTCCACGGGATTGTTGGGGTCTGGCAGGGGCATCCCGGAATGGACGGGGCAGCCTCCGGCGGGATTTGTCTCCGAAGGTTCCGTCAGCTTCTCCAGGCGGCTGATGAGGTAGGCGTCGTCATCGGCCTTGAGGGTGCCATACTCCTCCCGGACATAATCCAGATAGGCCCGCTCCTCCACCACCTCCGGCGGGCAGGTCTCCCCAGCTAGGCAGTGGCCCTCCGTGCAGTAGGAGACCATCTTGTGAATCGTGCAATCCTCTGTCGGCCCCGTACCCGACGCGGCCTCAAAGGAGGCGATCCGCCCTCCCCGGGGATCCGCCCGGCAGGCATCCGTAGTCCTCATGCCGCTATCCAGGCAGACGCTGATCGTAGTCAGGCCGGTGGAAGGCCTGTTGCCGAAATCCTTGTCCGGCAGGTCCATGTGCAGCGGCTCCATGACCTTTTTCCACATGGTGATGGCCGGGTTGCCGTTGTAGCTGATCTTCTCCGGCTCCTCGTATCCCGTCCACACCGCCGCCACGTAGTAGGGCGTGAAGCCCACAAAATAGCGGTCCCGGTTGTCGTTGGTGGTGCCGGTCTTGCCGGCGATGTGCATGCCGCCGAAGCGGGCCTGCCCGCCGGTGCCGGCAGCCACGGCGTTTTTCAGCATGTCCGTCATGAGGTAGGCCGTCGTATCCTTCATGGCTACATGGCTCTCGCTCTCATTCTCCAGCACCGTCACCTCCTGGCCGCTGCTGTCCACCCGGGTGACCCGGATATAGGTCCGGGGTTCGTTATAGATGCCGTTGTTGACGAAGCAGGCGTAAGCCGCCGCCATTTCCACGGTGTTCAGCCCCCGAGTCAGGCCGCCCATACCCAGGGCGCCTACTACCATATCGTCCGCCACCAGGCTCAGCCTCAGGTTCTCCGTGGCAAAGCGGTAGGCCTCCTCCACTCCCACCGACTGGAGGGCCTGGACGGCAATGGTGTTGATGGACCTCTGCACGCCGGTCCGCACCGTTGTAAAGCCGGTGTAGGTGTTGGGGGAATTCTTGGGCCAGGGGACGCCGTTCAGCTCTTGAACCGGGTAGTTGTCAAAGACGCTGCCCTGGGTGATGGCCCCTGCGTCCAAGGCCGGGGCGTAGGCCGTCAGAGGTTTCATGGACGAACCCACCTGCCGCTTGGCGGTGGCACAGTTCCAGCCCAGGTTCCTGTCCTTCTCCCCCACCTTGCCCACCATGGCGACGATGTTGCCGGTGTAGGGGTCCATGACGGTGATGCCGGACTGGAGCTGCTGGCCGTTGCGGGAGGTGACGTCCAGGTTGCTCCGGTCCTCGTAGACCGATTCCACCAGCTCCTGAACATCCGGGTCCAGGGTGGTGTAGATCCGGTAGCCGCTGTTGTAGATGCGGGTCATGGCCTCTTCCTCGCTGATCTTCAGCTCCTCCTGCAGCCCCTTCGCCACATCCCGGATCACCTGGTCCACAAACCAGGAGTTGATCTCAATCTTGCCCGTGGCCTTTTCCACAATCTCCTCGGCGGAGGTGGAGCCGTCAGAGAATTGGAGAACCTCCGCCTTGGCGGCCTCCGCCTGTTCCTTGGTGATATACGGCAGGCCGGTATCAGGGTTGATGACCTCCGGATCGCACATCTTATCCAACACCCAGCCCTGGCGTTTTTTATTGGCCTCCCGGGGAGTGGTGGTGGTGCCGTCTTCCCGGGTGATGGTGATATTGTACATCGGCCCATACATAGAGGGGTTGTTGGTGATGGCAATGAGGCTGGCGCACTCCGCCAGGTCCAGCTCGCTGACATCCTTGCCGAAGTAGAACTGGGCCGCCGTCTGGACGCCGTAGCAGCCCTGCCCCAGGTATATCGTGTTGAGGTAAAGCTCTAAAATGTCCTGCTTCGTATAGTTTTTCTCAAACTCCAGGGCGCGGAAAATCTCCCGAACCTTCCGGTTGATGTTGGGTTCCTTGTCCTGGGTCATATTTTTCAGCACCTGCTGGGTCAGTGTGGAGCCGCCCATGCTGGCGTCCCCCTGGAAGATATTCATAACGGCCTTGCCGGTGCGGAGCCAGTCCACGCCCTTATGCTGAAAGAACCGCTCATCCTCAATGGCAACGGTGGCCTGCCACAGGTACTTGGGCATATCCTTAAAGTCCACCAGCACCCGATTCTCCGTGCCGTGGACGCTCTGCCACTCCTTCCAGTTCCCGGTCTCCTTGTCCTGATAGTAGACGAAAGAGCTGAGCTTCATGGTGTAGTCCTCCGCCCGAACCTCAACGGAGGGTGTGATCACCGTATCGATATACTCCTTAAAAAAATGCAGCCCAATCAGCCCCGCGCCGACGCCAATAAGCAATATAGTCCACAATGTAAGGAAAATCCCCTTCAGCGCGCCCAGCGCATAACTCACGGGCGTGCGCTTCCGCCTGCCTCGCCGGGAAGGACGCTGGGGGGGCGGCTGTTGTTCTCTTCTTCCGTGCTGCTCCAAAATAAGAATACCTCCTTTGCCTGGGTTCGCGCCTCCGCCGCCGGGGGCAGGGCAGTCAGGACAGATTCATCCAGAGCTTCCAAAAAATTTCAAGAAAACTCTATTTTCTATTGTACCACTGCCTGTCAATATTGAAAATGTCGGATTTTCCCGAAAAAAAGTTCTCAAATCACATGGATTTATGTATTTTGGGCAAACTAGCTTCCGGCACAGCTTACAACTTTTCGGCTTTTTCACCATTTCCGCTCTTGCAATTGCCGGAGATTTCGTGTAAACTACAGTTGAGCAAGAAAAGGAGGCCCCGACATGAGTGAAGATTTTGGCCCCACCTTCCTCACCGTTACGGACGAGGAGGGCAACGAGCTGGTCCTGGAGTTCATGGACGCCCTAGAGCACAACGGCCAATTGTACCAAGCCTTCTTTCCCGCCGAAACCGAGGGGGAGGAGGAAGATCCGGACGTAGGCCTGGTGATTTTAAAGGTCCTTCATGAAGATGGCGAGGATATTCTCTCCACCCTGGATTCCGACGAGGAGCTGAACACAGTGTACGAGCTGTTCATGGAGTCCCTGTTTGACGGCGAGGAATAGGAACTCCTCCGCCCAAATTGCATAACATAAAAAGTACCCTGCGGGGTGCGTGATAGATCTTTTTTTAACCCACATTTCGTTATACGGGACGCCGGATCAGCCCGTGGTTCGCAGGCCTCCCGGCTGCTGTTTGCGGCTGGAAGTTGGAAGCGGTAAAGCGCGCTGGAGGCAACCCACCTGTCCTTGAAGGTGCAGGTTATAACGAGGTCTACACGGCTCTCGCGGGGTACTTTTATGCCTTTTCCCGCGCCCTTTTCGGGTTTCTTTCAGGATACTTTCAGCCTTTGGCTTTATGGTCTGACTGGTATTTTAGCGGACGAAATCTGAAAATTGATGAAAAAACCGTGAATTCTCCGTCTTTCTTCCCAAAATACCGGATTTTAGGCTTGCACATTCGCTTCGCTTCCGCTATAATAGGCAAGTGCGAAAAATCCAGCTTCCCGAGGGAAGCAAAAATTGTTACTGAAAACGTGAGAGGACTGAAACACAAATGAGCGCATCGAGAGAAAAGCAAAACCGTCAGGCCGCCGGCCAGGCCGGCCCCAAAACCGCACGAGAGGCCCAACAGCGCAAGGAGCAGCAAAAGAGCAACCTGCTCTATGGCTTTATTGCCGCTGCTGTAGTGGTGGTGCTGATCGCCTCCGTAATTTGGCGCAGCGACCTGATCCCCAAAATGACCACCGCCGCTACCATCGACGGGGAGAAGTACTCTACTGCCGAGGTATCCTACTACTACCAGAGTGCCTATCGCAACTTCGTCACCAACAGCCAATATTCCTATTTCCTCAGCTATCTGGGCCTCAACACCAGCGCTTCTCTAAAGACTCAGCCTATCAGCGCCGACGCTGCCTCCATGCTGGGCATTGAGCTTCCGGAGGCCGCCGAGGGCGAGGAAGTTCCCACTATGACCTGGCATGACTATTTCCTGGACCAGGCCCTGAAAAACATCAGCATGGTTCAAAACGGTCTGAAGGCTGCGGAGGCCGAGGGCTTCCAGTACCCTGCCGGGGTCCAGGCCCAGTATGAGGACAATATGGAGTCCCTTCGCTCTGTGGCCGCAGCCAGTGGTTCTTCTGTTTCCCAGTACTTGAAAGCCACCTTCGGCACAGGCGTCACGGAGAAGCTCTATGGCGAGCAGCTGATGCGGATGCTCCGCTTCGACGCCTATGCCAATGCCTACCGCAACAGTCTGACTTACTCGGACAGCGAGCTGGAGGAGGCGTATAACGCCAATCCCAATCCCTATGACCGCGTGTCCTATGAAACCGTGAGCGTCTCCGGCGCCGCCGAGAGCACCACGGATGACGACGGCAACACGCTGGAACCCACGGAAGAGGAGTCCGCTGCGGCCCTGGAGGCTGCAAAGCTGGCCGCTCAGCTCATCCTGGACGGGTTCCAGAACGGCGGGGACCTGGAGGCCCTGGCAGAGGAGCATAACGGCACCTACAGTGAAAACGAGAATGGTTCCTACTATTCCGGCAGCGTCATGAGCGAGTGGCTGTTTGACAGCACCCGGAAAGCCGGAGATACAGCCGTTCTGGAGGACGGCACCATCCAGTATGTCATGGTCTTCCACGACCGTTTCCGGGACGAGTCTCCCACAGTCGACGTTCGCCATATTTTGGTCAGACTGGGCACCGCCACCTTGTCCGAAGAAGATGAGGGCTATGCCGATGAGCAAGCCCAGCTGAAGGCCGATGCCCATGCCAAGGCCGAAGAGCTTCTGGCCCAGTGGCAGTCCGGCGAGGCTACAGAGGATTCCTTCGGCACCTTGGCCATTGCGGAGTCCGCCGACGGGTCCAAGTACAGCGGCGGCCTTATCACTGATATCTATCAGGGCCAGATGGTGCCGGAATTCAATGACTGGTGTTTCGACGCTGGCCGTCAGCCCGGTGATAACGGCGTCGTGGACTCGCAATATGGCTCCCATGTCATGTACTTTGTGGATTCCAAGCTCCAGCTCTGGGCGTCACAGGTTGCAAGCACGCTGCGGGAGGAAGCCTATACGGAGTGGGAAGAGAACTTTGCCGCTACCGACACCATTCAGCGCAATGAATCCGGCTTGAAGATGATCGGATAACCAATGGATCGAAAAGAAGGGCCGGCGTTTGCCGGCCCTTCTTCTCTGAGTGAATACATTCGAACTTTAAAGAGAGAAAGAAGGAGATTTTATGCTGGTTGGCACACTGGTTAATACCGGCACCGTCATCGCCGGATCCCTGATCGGGCTGCTGCTGGGAAACATCCTGCCGGAGCGGCTGCGGGACACAGTGATGAAGGGGCTGGGGCTGTGCACCCTTTTTATTGGCATCACAGGGATGCTGGGCGGCAGCAACGCCCTAATCACTATCATTTCCGTGGCGGTGGGCGCAGTCCTTGGAGAGCTATGCGATCTGGATGGGCATCTGAACCGCTTTGCTGAGAGCCTAGAGAGGCGCTTTAAGAAAGGAAAAGAAGGCGCCGGTCCTTCCCTGGCCGAGGGCTTTATGACGGCCTCCCTAGTCTTTTGCGTAGGGGCTATGACTATTGTCGGCGCTTTAAATGACGGGCTGACGGGAAACCACGAGATGTTATTTACCAAGGCTACACTGGACTTTGTGTCATCTATGATTTTCGCCTCCTCGCTGGGAATTGGCGTACTGATGGCGGCATCGGCGGTGTTCGTCATTGAGGGCGGAATCGCCTGTCTAGCCAGCCTGGTGGCTCCGCTGCTCCAGCAGAACCCTGCTACCATCCCGGAGATGACAGTGGTAGGGTCGGTATTGATCGTAGGGCTTGGGCTGAATCTGCTCGGCATTGCAAAATTGAAGGTCATGAACTATGTTCCCGCCATTTTCTTGCCAATCTTGCTGTGTCTCTTTATGTAGTTCAAAAGATCGCGCTTTTGCCGAAAGACAAAGGCGCGATCTTTTGGGATAACACACCAATCGCTGGTAGACTTCCTCGTATGCTTATACTATCGAAAACCTGCGGCAAAATAGAAATCGATTATTTACAAGCAGGGTATCAGGATACAAGACATAAAATCGATGCAAAACTCCGGCTCTTTTAGGAACATCCAAGCCTCTGACCAAGCGCTGAAAGCTTTGGCTTTTTATTTGCAATTTAGTTCGCACTGTAGTAGAATAACGATAAAAGAGGAAAAGGAAGGTGTGCGAACGGATGGACAGGCTTTCAGCGTTCATAGTATTCCTAATATGCGCTGTATTGGTAAACGCTCTGGTGTATTACTTATGGCTCCAAGGCTTCATTACGACGAAAAGTCTTATCGCCATTTTATTTGCATTTCGCCCAGGGAAGCAAAGTGACCGTGTATATTTGGATTCCTGCACTGGTTGGCTCCGTCATGGACGTCAGTTTCATCAAAGCGTTGCCCATGAATTTTTTTTAGATTGCAAGCTGTCTCAAGGTGATGTAGAAGTTTCTTTGCTGGACTCACAGAAACAAGAGCTATTCCGGTTGAACCGCCAAAAGTCTGCGATACGTATAGAATTACGTAAGGGTGCTCGCTATTATCTGCTTTGGGAGTTCAAAAACGCCTCAGGCCAATGTGAACTGCACTGGTAAGAAAAATTTATAAAAACGAAACAATACCAAAAACAATAAAAGGCAGGTTACAAAAGTAACCTGCCTCATGTTGGCGCCACCTATCTTCCCAGGCCGTCGCCAGCCAAGTATTGTGGGCAGAAACGAGCTTAACTACCGTGTTCGGAATGGGAACGGGTGGACCCTCGTTCTAATCAGCACCAACTTCGTCGGGGCAAACTGCGCTTGACATGCTCTCATTGTAAGCTTACAGCCTTCATCGAGAACTTATCTCACTCCACTGTCCCCCTCTTCCACAAAAATCAAAGAATTTTTGTAAAGATGAAACACAAAGAGCCTCGCATTCGCTCCGTATGTTAACCGGGCAAAACCCGGACAACAATCTTATTATATGACGCTTCTATTCACTTGTCAAGTACTTTCTCTTTTTTGAAAAAGTCTGGTGACCCGTACCGGATTCGAACCGATGTTAACGGCGTGAGAGGCCGCTGTCTTAACCACTTGACCAACGGGCCAGGTCGTCGCAGAATGCGCTTGCTTCACTTCCGCTGCCAGCCTTCGGCTTCCAGCGAAAGCTCGCCTCGCTCCGTCTGCTCCTCTCTTTCACCAAAAATCCCTAGATTTTTGGTGACTTAGGGATGCGGGGGACAGGAATACAGAACCTTTTCTGAGGGTTTCATTTCTCTGAACCAGGTGTATCCCCTGGATACACCCAGCTCAGAACTGGTGCACCTTCACGGACTCGAACCGGGGACCCACTGATTAAGAGTCAGTTGCTCTACCAACTGAGCTAAAGGTGCTTGCTTGAGGCACGCTTTCCTTTGCACCCTCAAAACCGAACAATGTGACTCCAGCCTTTCAGGCCGCCTGCTTTTCTTCTTTCGTAGGTCAAGCCCTCGGGTTATTAGTACCGGTCAGCTCCATACATTACTGCACTTCCACCTCCGGCCTATCAACCAGGTAGTCTTCCTGGACCCTTACCTTCTTACGAAGTGAGAGATCTCATCTTAGGGGGAGTTTCACGCTTAGATGCTTTCAGCGTTTATCTCGTCCATACGTAGCTACCCAGCTATGCCGTTGGCACGACAACTGGTGCACCAGAGGTATGTCCATCCCGGTCCTCTCGTACTAA
>JAAVYM010000053.1 GCA_022791135.1 Oscillibacter sp. | reverse complement strand
CACTTGGTAGACCGGCCTTTACATTACATGGAGTTACAGCGGCGTATTCCCAGAGCAACGCCCAAAATGCTCTCCCAGCAGCTCCACGATCTGGAGGGATGCGGGATGATACATAGAGAGGTAATCCCGGAGAAGCCGCCCAAGACGGTGTATTC
The DNA here is from genome assembly GCA_022791135.1 of Oscillibacter sp. Taxonomy (GTDB): domain Bacteria; phylum Bacillota; class Clostridia; order Oscillospirales; family Oscillospiraceae; genus Oscillibacter. Next base: position 57,966 of record JAAVYM010000053.1, on the reverse strand, counting down.
TCTGACTGCATTTGGGGAGAGCGTTATCCCGGTTTTGGATGCTATGTGTCAATGGGGTGCAAACTATCTGAACAGGCTGGATGTTCAGCAATCGTGTTGTGGCGCTGGAGCGTAATTTTTATGAAAAATATGGTCTGCATGTACGATATGAAATTCCAGTCCGCCAGGGCACATCAGAACAGCTCTCCGCCGCTGCGGGCAATGTTCTATGAGTTCCCTGAGAATAGCGGGCACCGGGAGCTTCAGGACCAATATGTGCTCAGTTCCAAATATCTCATCGCGTCTATTCTCCATCTCAACCGGTTCCGCTGGGAGGACTGCCTGCGGGCCGGTGGAAGCCGGCCGCCACAGGCGAACTTCTCTTGGGCGGATAAACTGTTCGAGTAGATACACCCATCAAATTTATGCCGGTATTCGAGCGGCAGTTAGGAGGAAACTGATATGGCAGAATTTCCAAAGGGCTTTCTCTGGGGCGCAGCCTCTGCGTCCTATCAGATCGAGGGCGGCGTTCAGGAAGGCGGCCGGGGGGAGAGCGTCTGGGACACGTTCTCCCATACTCCCGGCAAGATTAAAAACGGCGATACCGGCGATATCGCCGCGGACAGCTTTCACCGTTGGCGGGAGGACGTGCAGTTCATCAAGGATTTGGGGCTGGGAGCCTATCGTTTTTCCATCGCCTGGCCCCGCATTGCGCCAAACGGCGGTGAACCGTGGAACCCGGAGGGCTTTGCGTACTATGATGGCCTTGTGGACGCCCTTCTGGAGGCCGGTGTTCAGCCCTGGGCGACGCTCTACCACTGGGATTTGCCCCAGGTCCTCCAGAACAGAGGCGGCTGGCAGAACAAGGACACTGCTCAGGCCTTCGGCGTCTACGCCCGGCGCGTTGCGGAACACTTTAAAGGGCGGGTCACCCACTGGTTTACCATCAACGAACCCCAGTGCTTCATCGGCATGGGCTACGGAACCGGCGAGCATGCGCCGGGCCTGCGGCTGCGGGTAGAGGATCAGCTTCTTTGCTGGAAAAATATGCTGCTGGGCCATACTCTGGCTTCGGAGGCGCTGCACGAAACAGACAGCAAAAATATTGTGGGCCTGGCTTCCTGCGGCGGGGTATGTTACCCCGCTTCCGAGAAAGCGGAGGATATCGAAGCCGCCCGGCAGGAGATGTTTGCCTGTCTAGAGGGCTTCCACGGATTTTCCAACCAGCATCTTTTAGACCCTCTTTGCCTGGAGGACGGCCCGGGAAAGCCGGATTTTATAGGGCTGAACATTTACCATGGAACCGCCGTTCGTATGGGAGAGAAGGGGCCTGAAACCGTTCCCTATCCCACCGGCGGCCCCCGCACGGCCTTTGACTGGCCGGTCACGCCGGAGGCTCTAGAGTGGGGTCCCCGGTTCGCTTGGGAGCGCTATGGCCTGCCCATCTATCTCAGCGAAAACGGTTTGTCCTGTCATGACTGGGTGTCCTTGGACGGGAAGGTTCACGACCCGCAGCGCACAGACTTCCTCCTGCGGTATCTTCAGGCCCTTGCCAAAGCCATCGCCGCCGGTGCGGATGTGCGGGGCTATTTCCACTGGGCGCTGACGGATAACTTCGAGTGGGCCGCAGGCTATGGGCAGCGTTTTGGCTTGGCGTATGTGGACTATGCCACGGGACGGCGTATCCCGAAAGACAGCGCTGCCTGGTATGGAAATGTGGTAAAAACCAACGGAAAGGTCCTTTAAACCAATACTTTAGGGGATGCAGCTAGAAATCCGGAGGTATATTATGGCCATTAACAATCATCCTATTACGACTGACGACCCTAATATCAACCAGATGCGCTACATGATTGAGCAGCGAGCCGAGTGGCTCTATGAGATCTGTAAGGAACTGGAGAGCCGCGGCATTGACTATGAACCCATTGCCCGGGCAGCCATTTCCCGCTTTGGCCATCGGCGTGGCCAGGAGATGCTGAATAACTTTCGCTGCAAGGGACATGACCTGCGGGAGCTGGGCGAGTCCTTTGAAAGCAAGCCCAGCACTACTGTCTTTGAAAAGGAGTACATTGAAATCTCCAAGGACCGAATGGAAGTGGATTTCCACTACTGTCCGCTGCTGGCCTGCTGGCAGAAGCTGACAAACGATGAGACGGAATTGGCCAAGCTCTGCGATATGGCTATGGACGGCGACCGCTGTATGTTCAGCGAGATCCCGGACAGTGAGTTCATTTTAGCCCAAAAGCTGGCGGATGGCGATCCTGTCTGCAAGATGATTGTTCAGAAGAAAAACAACTAAAGGGAAGGAATCGTGTGGGTCAGTGCGAAAGCAACCACCATAGCTATCACATTCGTCATGATGTACAGGGAGATCCGGTTGTTGAGATACAACAACGCGCCGGGGATGCCGGTGGCCTTCAGACCCAGGATGGAAGCCAGGAAGCTGCCTGCGCCGTCGCCAATCATAGACATGATGAAAGGCTTGCCCAGCCGCAGGGTCACGCCGAAGACAGCGGGTTCCGTAATACCCAGAGGCGGAGAATGCGGGGCAGGCGATCTGCTTCATCTTGACACTCCTGCTCCAGATGACCACAGCCAGAACGATCCGCTCTACTTGATAGAAGACGGGGCCAATGATGAACAGGGCCAGAATGCTTCCTGGGTCAGAAGGCCCCAAAGCCTCATCAATAAGCCCGTAGCCACCAGCGCTGAACCGATGGGGACGAACGCCTCGCCAAAGACCAGGGCCGCTCGCGGAAAGGTATTGCCCTCCTTTTTCACCGGTGCATCAAGGTCTGCACCGGTGAAAAAGGAGGGAGACAAAGGCGGACTTGCGTCATAGATTTTGTTGACCAGGCTAGTGCCTAAGATGATCTGATACTGCCCAGAATCAAAAAGGCTCTCCTCGATCTTATCCAAATACTCCTTGACCTTCATATCGATCTTTTCCTTGTCCACCGTGATGATGAGCAATCGAGTGACGCAGAGGGCCACGGACTGGATGTTCCCCCTGCCATCCACCCAGTTTTCCCGTTTCATCCGCGGAATGCCAGTCTGCTGCCAATAGGCGACATCCGCGGTGTGATTCCGCAGGGAGATCGATGGCGTCACGGCGGTGTCCGTTCGCTCGATCAACTCAACGCGCCCGTTTTCGAAAACCGCTACGCATTGGAGGCCGATTCAAAAGCCGTTGTCTCTGTTGCTGCCGGTGTATAAGATTTTTCCATGCTGCCCTCCGTGTTTAAAATTCATTGCCCATTCGTTATGAAAAAACACTTTGCAAGGATTTATCATAAAATACCGCTTTCTTTTCTGAAAACATAAAAAGCGTATTTCTCTTAATGCTTGCATTTTAATACCCTGCCGGGGCCGGAAATATAGAAAATTCTAATCAGCGTATGTCAATTCCTAAGATTGCTTTGTAAAATAGGAAAGCCTGCACTACAATGTGCCCACAAGAGGGTATACGGATAAACTGACCGGCCGCATGAAGAAGAGCATTTCCGATTTTGTATTTAACAGATGTGGAATTGGACCGAAGATCTCTTTCTACCGGACCAGCGAGACAGCCCCCTGGAAATATTTTTGGATCGGCTTTCTGGGTATCCATTCAGCACTATCCCCTAATACCCTGATGCACTGCAGCCCCCAACGCTATGTGCTAAGCTGTCAGGACGCCGCGTATTACGAGAGTCAGATGAAGTCGATTCTCATTCTCTCAGGCAAACAGGTTTCCACACCCCTTCGTTCCAACAGGATGATGTACAGCCACATCGGTACATTGCCGGAGAAATTGGGGACAATCCCAAGGGTCCTAACCTGTTCATCCCCTATCAGGTGCAGCAGTACGTGGAGCTTCATTAGCTCGACAATTTGCAAATCACAGACGTGGTCGCTGCACCGCTATTGGACTCCCAGACTGGCCTCTTACCATAGCGTCAACCACCCTGAGGCTGTGAAGTGGACGTTTGCCGCCGCTGTGATCTTAGGAAAACTCCTTAATTTCTTTGAAAATAAAGCCGCAGGAGTTTTTCTGCCAGCATCAGGAGAACAACCGGGAATCCTCCTCAGATCTGCGGCGAGAAAACGGCTGGCCTGCCGGATGATTCCGCCATCAAGGCTATGAGATTACGGAGCAGCGGTACAGGAAAGCCTGTCCCACATCCGCCCGCTGGAAGTCAAGGCAGCGAAGACCTAGATGTTTATTTCCGAGATGAAGCGTCCAAATGCGGCGCTGACACTTTGCTGCTCCATTTTGAAGGGTAGCACCGCCATTATTTGCCCTGCCAGAATCACCACTCAGGAAAAATCTTTCGTTTGACCGGATCGCACCCTCAGTGCTCTAACAGATACGTCCTTTGACAGGGAGGAGCCGGTTACATTCCACGGCTCCCAACAGAAGGAATTTCTGCTCAGCCACTGGAAAACTGTGCCGGCGATAGCGTTGCCGGCACAGTTTTCCATGTGCACAATTTTTGTAGTGCAGTTGTCTTTCCGAGCTGATATGTTTATAGTTACCCCAACAGAATTCTCCTCCCGGCATGGCGCCTCTTTCAATTTTGAATGAAAGAGGGACTCAAGCTCATGAAACTTCTGCACCGGTTGGACCTGTACCTGGGAAAGTCCATTCACGGTGTCTCCCTTCTGGAGAGCGGAGATCAGCCGGTTTGGGTGGACCGTTTTTGGGAGCGGGTCCGGAATCTTCGGCCGGACGCCGTGGTAGTGGCCGGCGGCATCTATGACCGAAGCGCCCCCTCCGGGGAGGCGGTGGCTCTGCTGGACCGGACGGTCACCGTGCTGGCGGAGCTGGACATTCCCCTCCTGATGGTGGCGGGAAACCACGACTCCGGACGGCGGCTCTCTTTCGGCGGCAGCCTGTTGGCAAAGCAGCAGGTACATATCTCCGGCGTTCTCTCCAAAACGCTCCCCCATGCCACCCTCACGGACCGGCACGGGCCGGTCACCTTCTGGCTGATGCCCTACGTCTTCCCCGCTCTGGTGGCCCAGGTGCTGGAGGGCGAGACTATCCGGGACTATCATACCGCCGTCCGGAGGCTTTTGGAGGAACAGCCCGTCGACTTCTCTCAGCGAAACGTGCTGGTGGCCCATCAGAATGTCACCGCCAACGGGCAAGAGGTCCTCCGGGGCGGCTCGGAGTCCATGGTGGGCGGCGTAGGACAGGTGGATTACCGGGCCTTTGACGGCTTTGATTACGTGGTGCTGGGGCATATCCACTCCACCTATCCTGTAGGGCGGGACGCCGTGCGCTACGCCGGTTCTCCTTTGTGCTATCACTTTGAGGAGAGCAAGCAGCCCCGCAAAGGTCCCCTCCTGGTGGAACTGGGGAAAAGGGAACGCCTCCCCGGATCGAGGTGCAAACCATTCCGCCCCTGCACCCCATGCGGGAGGTCCGAGGCACTTACGAGGATATCCGGGCAGCAGAGTCCTCTGCTCCCGCCCAGGGGGAGTATGTCCGCATCGTACTGACGGACCGGCGGCCTGAGCCAGAGATCTACAGCTATTTTCACAGTTTATTGGAGAGCCGGAACAGCATTTTGATGGAGCTGGTTTCGGAGTACCAGCCATTCCGGGGACAGTCCTTCCCTCCGGCAGCCCAAGCGGCGGAGCGGGCGGTGGAGGATCTTTTTATGGACTTCTATAAACCGCTTCGGTGGCGCCGCGCCGGATGAGCAGGAGCAGGCCCTTTTGCGCTTCGTGGGCGGGCAGGTGCGGCAGAGCGCCCTTGGAGACGACGCCCTGGAGCGGCAGGCCGAGGAGCTGCGGAAATTCGCACTGAAACAGGAGAGTGGCGTATGAAACCGATTTTGCTGGAAATGACTGCCTTCGGCTCCTATGCAAAGAAAACCTCCATTGACTTCGACCGGCTGACCCATGGACTCTATCTCATTACCGGAGATACGGGAGCAGGGAAAACCACCATTTTTGATGCCATCATGTTCACCCTCTACGGCGCTGCCAGCGGGCAGGCCGGTCTCATCGCCGAGGACCCTCCGGCAGGAACTGGAACATACCGGGAGAGCCGTCTGTCCTGTATGCCGATCGCAGTTTTCCGCCGGGCAAAGGAACCGGTTTGCGCCTTTATCTGGCGAGACCCCAACCCAGGAGGATGTCCCCATTGGCTTCAATCTCCGAACGCAGGCAGTTGTCCAACACCTGATAATAGGGGTTGTTCATGGTCATGTAAATGGCTCCAAATACCAGGCGGTTCTCTGTCCGCCGGGCGGAGATATCGCCGGGGTATAGAATCAGGAGATAAAGAGCAGCCGCCGTCAGCGCCAGAATCAAGAGCATGCCAGCGGCCTCCAGCAGCCGCTTGGGTTTTTTCCACATAAGCAGGCCCCCTCAAACGTTTCATGCTCCGCGCAGAAATCCGGGCTACGGCAAGCAGCCGTTCAGCCTCACGTATATTCGCGCAGTGCTTATTCCCTCACCTCATGCAGCAATTTTCAAACTGACCTTGCCCTCAATAGCTTTTGTTGCCGCTCGTACTTCATAGACTGCATAATTTTCTGAAAATTCATTGGTATCCAGCGTATGATCGTCCCCTACGGCCCAAGGCGAATCACCGGTTTACCATAGGAGGTTTCTCCTGAGCAGCAAGTAAGCACCCCACGACCATGTAGCGGTCCAGCATTTCACGGATGCCCAATTCTCCACCATCACGAACCTGCTGAACCGTCGTAATACGCACCGGCACGTCGCCCCTCCGGCCCAGGTTGTCCGCTTCTGCCAGAAGGTAGTTCATCATTCACCCAGCAATACACACCTCATAAATGGGAGAACCAAACACCACGCATTTTGTCTCTCTTACAAATTCAACATACACCGCTTCAATCGGGAAACTATTTACCTTAAAACTTCAGCGGAATTCATGCCTTTTTCGATTTGTTCTCCCATGTCTGTTCGTATTACCTGTAACGGAATGGTAAATAACCGCCATCTTTCCAATGGCTTTCTATCTCCTTCCCGTTATAAAAACCGATCCAGTTCCTGTTCTACTTGAGCCATCTTTTTCACCTTGGGTACATTGATGCGACGCCCCCGCGTGATCACCATATCCAACTGGCGAAGCGCGTTCAATCCCTCCAGCGGGTTCTTGCGGCTGACGATCATGTCTGCGCACTTTCCCGCTTCAATGGTACCCAGAGTGTCGCCCAGGCCGGCAATTTTGGCGTTTCCCTTGGTGGCAGTGCTTAAGGCAAATGCCGGGGTGACATCGCAGAACTTGCAAAAGTGGTGCAGCTCCCGCCACATGTTGTAGTGAGTGGCAAAGGGACAGCCGGTATCCGTCCCCAGGCCCACTGGGATGCCTGCGGCCAGGCAGGCTTTGGCACACTCGACGATCCCCTCAAAAACGATGGTTCCATTATAGCGCCCCATCTCGTCACAGTGGCTGACTGCGGGATCGAAGAGAGCGTAGGGAATCGCGGGAGACAAAGTTGCTATCAGAGCGCTGTTCCGCTCCTGAAATAGGCGGAGAATCTCCTCCGTAGGCTTTGCCCCATGCTCGATGGTGTCCACTCCGTTCTCCAAAGCGACTTGAACACCCTGTGGACTCTCCACGTGAGCGGCCACACGCAGGCCCAGGCGGTGGGCCTCGTCACAGGCGGCTTTTACCAGCTCGGGGGCCATGCGCAGGACACCCGGCTCCCCCTTCTTCTCAGCATCCAGCACGCCGCCGGTAACCATCAGCTTGATCAGGTCAGGCTTGTCCTGGGCAATTTTACGCACAAAAGCGGCAGCTTCTTCCGGTGAGGTGGCCTCGTATGCCAAAGAACCAGCCATATGCCCGCCAGGGACGGAAATTGCCATGTTGCCCGCCAAAATTCTGGGGCCAATGGTCTTGCCCGCATGGATCTGATCCCGGAGCCGGGAGTCGAAATCCTGGATGCCGCCCACAGACCGAATCGTCGTGACCCCGCTCATCAGCTCCGTCTGGGCATAGGAGGCGCACATATTCATACCGATTTTGCGCGTCAGGCGATTGCTGGTAATCAGCTTTACCAATTTTTTGGTATCCATTTGCTTTTTCGACGGCTTGCCGCTGCCTGGAATATGGACATGGAGGTTGATCAGGCCAGGCATCAAGTAACCGCCCCGCAGATCCACTGTAGTATGTCCAGGTGGAATCTTTTCAGCGGAGACAACTCCGGTGATGGTCTCTCCATTTACCAATACCGCCAAGCCAGCAACCGGGACCATGTCTTCATGCCCGTTCAGGACTTTTCCGTTGGTATATGCAGTTTTCATTTTATTCTTCCTATTTTATAACTTTCCATGCTCGTTTTTACAGCTATCTTGATTTCTCTGCCCCGATATTGGTTAATTGGTTTCCAAAACACTGACCCTCGGGCAATCCGGGGCGGAGCATCTCAAAGCGGAGCATCTCAAAAAAGTCCGCCGTGACTCATTTCAAATACTGCCAAAACGCTATAAGCAGTCCTCTATTGCTGCAAAACGCGAGTCTTTTTCAAAATAGCATCATTTTTCACTTAGTTTTCATTTGTCAGAAGTTTTGCGATTGTTTTACAGCTCCAGGCCGCTTTGCCTGCAAAGGAAGCGATGCCCACGCAAAGGCAGTGCGTCTGAAATCCTTTCCGAAATATAAGGTCAAGACAGCATCCTCTGCCAAATCAGTTGAGCACCTAACCAATGGATTGGATTGGTAACCTCAGAAAATAATAGGAGCCTCATCAAATTAGACATATCGAACTTCATTTTGCTACCTCAAAACTGATTTGCTTGCTTTTTCCATTTTTATAGTAACATATTTTTTCCCAGGTTTCAATTGCAGAAAGCAAAAGACCCAGTCCAAACCAACACCATATTCATGAGGATATTTCAACGCGCAAGGCTTCAACGTGAATCCAATCAATCTGCTATCTTAGCTGCGGGAAAAGCAAAAAAGAGCTAGAAACGGTTAAATTTCTCAAAATTTCTGCGTAAGGATTTGCCGGCTCATCGCGGAGCGAATGTAAAATCGGGTTCGTATGCTTTGCCTCCACCCCACCGCAAAACCCAACAAAGTGAATCCCGCACAAAATGAAGAAATTTCTAAAAAGTCTGACTTCAATATCCATTTGTTCCCTACACAGCGTTCGCATGGGCAAAGGAAAATGGCAAAATGCGACTATGGACCTAAAGAAGGAACGATAGGAAGAATCAAAGATTGATTTGCGGTGTAGAGAAGGGCTGCAACTGTCACATCATCCGAAATGTCCAAGACGCTCAGCTAGAAGAACCGGCTGCGCCGGAGGCTCTGGGGTGTTCTCAAGCGGAGGTCCAACGACTCAACTCCCAGACAGGTGAAGTTACATGAGAATTTAAGCATGTTTAGGAAAAGTTATCCTATTTGATCCAGAACAAGGAAGAGCGCAGCTTGGGCCAGGCCCACTGGTGGAACTCAAAATGGCCACATATCCCGCTTGGTTGCTGCTCTATGAGCGCTCTGTGACATAATCCCCTTCAACTTCGGAGAAGCCGCACGCAGAAGGTGCGGAAACCGTGGTACTCAAAGATAGCACCCATAGAATAACACCGCTTAAACAGCAAGTCCCATTATTAGGCGGGGTTATTTAGTGAGGGACGGATGGCAGCCCTGCCGTATAGAATGGTATATGGCAGAGAGCGCCGTCTATGGATTGGCCCTGTGGTGTACGGATATCAAATAGCGGCATTTGGGGCGGATCTGGCCAAATAGAATTTTGGTATATTTCCCTAATATGAGGACAAGAAGAATCTCTGTAAAAAGGAAGTTTTTTCAAATTGTATAAATTGCACAAAAAATCGGAGGACAGCGCAAAATATTATACAAAAATTGTGCTGTGCAAATTTGCCATTATTTTTTCCTTGATTTTTGGACGGAACTGCGATATCATAATGGCAGTGAGTTTGTTTGCAGGATTCAGAGGCGCTCCGCCCTGATCGCAAGATGAGGACGGAGAATTTTTATCGGAAAGGATGTTCTCCGCACGAGCACAAATGTGTTAGAGCGGAGAATATTTTTGTGGAAAATCCGGTTATACTGGTCATAATCAAAGTTCAATCACGGAATTGAACATCGAATATCTAATTCGGAAAGGGAGGCTGTATTTATGACAAACGCAACTCGTCAGTCAGCACATGGGTATCTCGGGGATGGATTCGCCCGGGAGGGCTTGATGGAGGAGGACGAGTCCATCGGAGCTGACCTAAGCCGTTCCTTTTGCGCGAACAGCGATCTCTTCTCTCACCACCTCTTCAAGGGGCTGAGAGAACTGCCTGACGAGGTGTATGAGCTTCAGGCTCAATACTACCAGTCCGAGGAATTTTTTTCTTGATTCCGCTTTGAAAATAGAGGCGCGTTTTACCCCCGGCTGCCCCGGCGTTTTGGGAGTTGGAGGACTCCCTCCTCACAACGGCATAGCCGTTCAAATTCCAAAAATCATCTTCCCCAAAAAGCAGGCTCTGTGTACCACAAAATCAGGGCCTGCTTTTTGAGCAGAAGGGAGAGACTAAGGGAGTGGTATTTTATGGAAAAAAAGAGAATGCCCGTACGGAAGCGCTCGAAACGGGTCACCGTCCGCTACTCCCGAAAGCTTTTCGAAATGCCGCCCAGGCTGATTATTCTGGGAAATCGCATTTTATATTTCTTCACACTGCTCCTTTTGATCCTGAGTATAACCCGCCTGGTCTTACATATCGGTTTCCAATGGGAGGCCGTGCCGCTGAATTACCTCTTTTGGGGTGTTGTGGCGGTGACTTCGGTGCTCCTGCTTGTGTTCCGATTGCCCCTGCTGAGCGTTATGCTGTTTGCTTTGGCCGTTCTTTTGCATGACCCAGACCGTTTTCTTTCCGTGCAGCAGACGTATAAGGCCGTCTGCGACATCTGCAATCAATACGCGAAGTCGACGATACTGAAGGAAATATTTGTCTCCATGGGCTTCATCAATTTCTCCCTCAGTTACGTGATCTCCGCCCGGGACAAGCGGTTTTACAGGGTGCCCCTGGGGGACGTGCTCCAAGAGCAGTTTCCGGAGCATGGGCATGTGTTCATCTGCTATACCTGTCTGATTTTGATCGGGCTGTATTCCTGCGGGATGAGCTATCATATCATCGCCTTCTCGTGCCTTTGCGGCGCGATTTCCTCCCTGGCCTATACGGGCTTTATGGCACTGCTGTTCACCTTTGGCCAGGCCTCCAAGCAGAAGATGGTGGAATACTATCTTGTGGGTTCCAGGGTTCCCCACCCGTGGGAGGATCAGCAAGTTGAAGAATACACGACCGTCAGCCGTCTCCTGTTGGCCTCCGATTACATCAGCGCTTATTATAAGGCTAACGGCTTTGTGCCTCAGGTAGTGGCCGGCCGCCTTTGGAAGCGGCTTCTTGACGTTCAGGAGCAACTTGCCTCCGTGGCGAAAAAGGAGGCAAGCTCGGGGAGCGGGGATGGCCCGTCGGAGCGTCTGGACGATATCGTAACATATACCCAGCTGGTTACCTGCGCTGCGTCGGCCTGGCGGCATATCCTCTGGGACTTGCCCTCGGAGCAGCAGAACGAGCTGATTTGCCTGGTGCTCCAGGCATGCCCGGGAGACGGCAGCGCCAGGTTTCTGGAAGACTGCTAGAAATTTCTGGGCAGGAGGGAATTCAGCGGGGACATGAGCGTGCCTCTGCGCTCCGCCGTGCCCCTGTGCGGCCTGATCTCTTATTTGCGCAGCCGGGACACCATGGGGGACCCGGCACAGTATTGGCAGGACTGCAAGGCCTGCCTGCAAACCGTTTACCAGATCCGGCTGCTCTATTCCCGTGCCGCCGCTCGGTTCGGTTGGGCGGGAGACGTGGATACGGCGCCCAGGATGCTGTTTTTGCTGTTGGAAACCGCGCTGCTGACGGAGATATCAGCTCTGGAAAAGGCGGACATTGAGCAGAGTGGGGGGTTCTGGGACCGCCTGGAGGAGATGGAGCACAGTTTTGGGCAGACCTTCACAAGCTGCGCCCAGTTCTCGGAATGGGGGCTGGGCATTGTGTGTTCCTACAAGGTCGACTGGTTCCGCTCCCACCGGGGGATGCTGTCCGCCTATCTCACCTATCAACGACTGTTTGGCCTGATCCAGCCGGCGTGACGATCAAATGGTCACAACACCGCTTGCAGAAAAGAGGGAATCTTCATGTCAGATGAAATACATGCCGCCGGGGAGAAGTTTTTTGACCTCAGGGTGGTAGAGCTGTCCAAATCGTCTCGCAGCAGCCGCCTTTGCGAGAAGCTGAAGGCGGCGGATGAGAACAGTTACGTTTGCCTTGGGCATTTTGACTTTCTGCGAATTTCCCCCCTGGAGGGGGAGGATCCGCTGAAATGCGTGGAGGAGGATTTTAAGAAGCGGGACAATTACAATTACCCCCTGTACATCCTTCACGATTCCACGAAGGACTCTGCGGCCCTGACTGGATTTTGGGAGACCAAGTCCTGTTTCATGACCGTTTCCCGCATCCACTTTACCCCCACCGGCAAAAAAGGGGTGGACTGTATCCGGGAGGCGCTGGAGAAACTCCACGAGGGATTTCCTCTGCGGGGCGAGCAGCCCGGAGAGCTGAGCATTGAGGTTTACGGCGAGCTGGTGCACTGCGTCTTTTATCGCACTCTCGAGCTGAGCGACCTGGTGGTGGTGCTCAAGAGCAATTCGATTCTCTCCTGCCTGCAGGCCATCCGACGGATGATGGAAGTGCCGGTGGTGGGAAACGTGTACTCCTTCTGCGGGGTGCACGGGGAACTCTGCGACCCCCAGATCGAGGAGGCCATGGAGAGATGGGACGCGTCGGCGCCCCGGCTCCGCTTCAAGCAAAGCGCAAAGGAGGCCATGGAACAGGCCATTCCCTATGCCAGCGTACGCTTTTCCGTGATTGCCACCCGGAACGCCAAGCTGTTCTGGTCTCAGACGAAACGTCCAGCTTACTTTGTCTCGGGGACGGCGGATGCGATTATCAATTTCAGCGGAGCGTCCATGAAGGAACTGGTGCGCTATATCGCCTTTCTTTCCACACAGGAGATCCCCGTGGATCGGGAACGGTCTGTCAGTATGCACGATGCCTTTGGGGACATCATTACCCGGCTTGGCGTCTCTTACGATAAAACCTATGGCCTGGCCCCGGCCCCGGGACCCAAAGAGTCTATCCCCGCCCTGAAAAGGACCCAAGAGAGTCTGAAAAACGCGGTAGGGGATCTGCCGGACAAGCAGACCCGCTGGTTCCCCATCCTGGCCGCCCAGATCGACTCCCTGATTACCATGATGGGGAACTGTATCACGGACGATCTATCCATCCTGATCTGGCCCAGCGTCCAGGCTTTGATCGACCGCCTATCCTACCTTTCCAAGGGAAATTACCGAATCGGGCGGAAACAGGAGGCCGAAATTGGCGAGTTTTTAAATTGCTGGGATATCCTGGAAAACGATGTCTCCCGGATGGAGGGAGAGCTGTCCCAAAAGCCGGAGCTTTTGTCGTCCCGGTATTACATTCCGGCGTCGCTCCTGGCCTTTTACATGGCGCTGCTCCATAAGTACAACGAGTTTTTACTGGCGGCTAACGGGGAGAAGGATCAGAGCTATATCCCCCTCATCACCTATAACGTGGAACCACGGGCCAGCACCCACTGTATTCTGGACCCCAGCACGGACAGGCCCAACGAGGTTTACCGGAAGGTAACGCCCCTGCTGGTGTCCCTGCCGGTCTCCATGCTGTACAGCCCCCTGGAGACGGTGATTATCCTGTGTCACGAAATGTCACATTACACGGGAACCTTCACAAGGCGCCGGAAGAGGCGGTTCAAGCGGATTCTGTCCAGCTGTGCGGAGCTGATCGCCACGGAGTGGAAGCTGGACGGCCGTTCGGACTATCCTTTGATCCGGGAAGGCTATGTGGGAATTCCTGAGACCCTGCGGCAGAAGCTGGAGGCACTTTACCCGGAGGATCCAAAGGATACCCAATACTACATCGCGGATTTGAACGCCCATCTCTATCAAATTATCGTCCATGTCTTTTATGATGAAGGACTCCAGTCCAGCTTGCTGCAAGATTACCTGGAGGCGAAAACAAAGCCTAAATCCATCCTCAAATATGCCAAATCCTTTGACGCAAGCACACGGAATCAGAGTCTGCATGTAATCAGGAAGCATGTGAGAAACCTGCTGATTCTGTATAAGGAGTGCTACGCGGATTTGGTAGCAGTGATGGCGTTGGGTCTGAGCGCGGAGGAATACCTGTTGAACGTATTTCACCGGGAGGCACAGTATATCAAGGAAGTTTTCTCCGACGAGACGGCGGAGCGGCTATGGGAGATCCAGATCCAAGCCGCCTTAGTGCTGCACACGCTGGAAAAGAATTTTGCGCAGGATTCTCAAACCCTTTCCTGCACGGAAGAGCAACGGCAGTGGCTGGAGGAGTGGAAGGGTGAAATCAACCGCTACAGAAACGCTTTTTCCATCAAAAGGGACATTCGGTACCGTTCGGGAGACGATACGGCCATGCATTTCGGGGAATATTTCAATCTGCTGTGTTACCTGAAGGACTGTAAGGAAGCGCTGGAAGAGGGGTTCCAAAAAGAAGAGGTCCGGGAGCGGCAGGCGAAGCTGATAGAGATGATGAACATGGTAAAGGGATATTTTGACCTGGAGGCAATTCAGCAGGCTATCACAGACTACCAGGATACGTTTCTGGAGGCCAGTGGATCTTAAAAGCAGAGATGTGAGGAAGGGGAGCGGATTTAGGTCCGCTCCCCTTTCTCACATCAGGCGGCCGGAATCTGGGAGAATCAGGAGTGCGTCCGATTTAAACCTTTCGAAGATAGGGGATGGTCCCCTTTGAACTGGGACGGCTGCCAGGAGGGCGCGCGGGTCCACCCCAAAAGTATCTCCCTTGTTGTGAATATGTCGTTGTACACTCGGGACACGGATGGCGAGTTCCCGGTCGGAATCCTGTGCCGTGCCGCTGTCCAGCTCCTCGACAAATGGCAGGGTAGGAAACCGTCGCTGGCTTCTTCATAGCCACCATTTTCGGAAACGGTGCTCGCCCCGTCTGTACTTCCGTCGAGTTTACTTTGCCCCCGCTGATGGTGATGCCCCTGCCATTTACGGCGTTGTCGTAATCGTTTTCATGGCCGGTCTCAGTAGATAGAGTCCGATTCAGCTGTTGTGATGATCCCATCATATTCCGGGCGCTCTCACCATAGTTAATACCTGCCAGGATACTTCCTCTTTCGGAAATGTCGAACACACCTCCTCCGTGTGCTGATGTTCCGGCTTAGGCTTCCAAATATTTTCCGCAATACGATCTCTACTTCCGATGCACGTTTCAATAGAATAAGGATAAATTCTTCTGCCGTGAACATCGCTTTTCCAAAATCGAGTTCGTGCAGTTTGAACTGCCCAAGCTCTAATGCCACATAGTTTAATGCTTTTTTTCTCGGCCTTTTTGGTTTTTATCCTCACCTTTCTATCGTATTGGCTATTTAAGATTGGATATCGGCTTTTCCTCGGAACAGGGGGCCGCCTGATGGACACAGTAACGTTTCTTTTTACACCAAGCGAGGACCGCTACGCACCTTAGGACTGTCCGCCGCGCTTTGTTCCATCAAGACAGAGCGCAAATCAGATGTTTAGCGCACAGAGTTGGCCTTGATGGTAGGATTGCCGATATACTGGGAGCTGCCAAATCCCAAGACCAGGTTGAAAATGAGGTCCAGGAAGAATAAGCCTACCGTAAAGCCAGCTCCATGGCCGAAAGCCTTAGAGAGATTGTGTTTTCCCACGATTTCAAGTACCGCAGGGCCAAGTGGAGCAAACCCGACGGCGGATGTGGAATTTTGGATTTTGCTCGAGTTCTTTCGTTTCCTCGCCACGGGTTTAAATGTTTCAATGGACTTTGTTTTTTACCGTTGCCTTGACCAGTTTGGGCAGTTCCGCATCCTTGCTTGGATAGCCAACCAGGGTGGGAAGCATATTTTCCACTAATCTCCATGCTGTGCTAAAATTCATCAAACCATAACCATTCTTTTCTTCGGTTATTGGATGCTTCTGCCCGAAAAACGGCAAACCTATAAACAGTCACTCAAAATATACCTATTGTTCTTGAAAGAAGAAAACCGTCTTATGCTGTAGAATCTGCTATTTACAAGTTCTTCTAATTTTTCGGTATAGCAATCTATTCGGCAGAACAGAGGTTTTGGCAACATGCCGGTCAACACCCATGGAGCGCATCGGCCTTATTGACCGGGGGAAAAGCCGTTCGCTACCCTTTTGGGAGGACAGAGAGGAACACTTTGAAAAGCCCAACGCCCTGCCCGTTCATATGTGGTGCGTTGGAAAGGATGCGCATATTAGTCTTATCTTAGAAAAAGATTAAATATGGCACATAGATTCTTCCCTCATCTCACCGAAATGATGAAATTGCAGTAGTAGGAGCCAATAAAATATGCCGGATATGTTTTGCTTTCAGTGCCAACAAACAGCAGGTAATACGGGATGCGTCCGCGTTTTGGGGTATGCGGACACATCCCGAAACTGCCAGGTTGCAGGATGATTTGATTTATGGGCTGATTCGCCTTGCCTCGGCCGCAGAACAACGCGGAAAGCGCACCTGTACAGCCAGCCGCTTGCTAATCGACGGACTTTTCACCACGCTTACCAATATCAATTTCGACAATGAATCCATTGGGCGATTTCTTGAACGCGTCATAGCGGAAGAACATGAATTGGGTGGATATGACGGAGATCTGATAGAGCTTTGGAACGGGGATACCAATACGGTTTCTCTGCGTTCCACGCTGCTGTTTGGCCTGAAAGGAATGGCCGCTTATGCCCATCACAGCATGAATTTGGGCTTTGAGGACGCGGAGGTGACGGACTGGTTTTATAAAGGTCTTTCCGAAATCAACCGGGACCACACCGTAAAACAGTGGCTCACGTTGGTTATGGAATTCGGTCAGGTAAATTTAAAATGCATGAAACTTTTGGATATTGCAAACACCAGTACAAGGATTCTACCCCCTTGATCGAACACGTCCTCGCCCTGGGCGGCTATGAGCACGACCGCAGCATGAGCGGTATTAATGGAGGCCATATGCTAACCACCGGGTTTGCCCACGGTGCAGTGCTTGCAAATGCAGAAAAGGTAATCACTGCGATCAAGGCCGGAGCCATCAAACACATTTTTTTAGTCGGAGGCTGCGATGGAGCGCATCCCGGCAGAAACTACTATACGGAATTCGTAAGGCGGACGCCTATGGATACGCTGGTTCTCACCTTGGCCTGCGGCAAATACCGCTTCAATGATCTGAACCTTGGAGAAATTGACGGCCTGCCCCGCATTCTGGATATGGGGCAGTGCAATGACGTATACAGTGCAATCAAAGTAGCGCTGGCTCTGGCAGACGCGTTCGGATGTATAGTCAACGAACTTCCGCTTACCCTCATACTCTCTTGGTATAAGCAAAAGACCGTCTGCATTTTGCTGACCCTTCTATCCCTTGGTATCAAAAATATGTATCTGGGACCCACGTTCCACGCATTTTTGTTGGAAACGGTAGCAAAGGTTTTGGTAGACACCTACGGATTACAACCGATCACCGCACCGGAGCAGGATATGGATGCAATTTTAAATAGAAGATAACAAAAAAGGATGCAAGGATGAATCGAAAACTCCCCCGAAATGGGCAGCAGCCTAACGCCTTACACCAGTCTAGCTAGGGACTGATATGGCAATTCTTTCTTAGAAAGCCGGCTCTTTGAAATGGAACATGGGGGGATCAATATGTCTGACTTCAAGAAGGCAAGCGATGAAACCGCAAGGTCTGTCCTCAGCGGATTTCAGAAAATCGAATCTGGCTTTGTGGGCAGCGTTGGAAAAACGCGCTGTGAGACAAAGGACGCCGTTCCAATCCGGCCGGCTGTAACCGCCCTTGCCCCGCCCTCCCATGCAGCGCATTCCCGTACAGGGAACAGTCCAGGCGGCCATGCTCCGCACTCGTTTTGTCCGGTCTCCCTGCATTAGGAGTTATTCATCCTTTCTCCGGATCAGCACCACCGCCACATCGTTGACATTGGTGCCTGTGGGGCCGGTCACGAGCAGGCTGTTTGCCTGTTGCAGAGCGTGGTAGGCGTCGTTCTCCTCCAACACCTTGTGGATGGAAACGCCCTTTTTCCGCAAAAGCCCGGCAGTGCTCCCGTCCACAATGCCCCCCGCTGCGTCAGTAGGGCCATCTGTGCCGTCTGAACCCAGGGAGAACAGCAGCACGTTGGACATCCCGTCTATGCCGGAGGCCGCCGACAGGGCCAGCTCCTGATTCCGGCCGCCTTTTCCCGTTCCGGTGAGGCGCACCACTGTCTCCCCGCCCGCCAGGAAGGCCAGAGGGTAGCGGGTATCCCCGTGAGTCCGGGCAATGGAGGCCAGGAAAGACCCCGCCTCCCGGGCTTGGCAGCAAAGCCGGTCTGTAAGGATCAGCGGCTCATAACCCAGCTCCCCGCAGAGGGACGCTGCGGCCCGGCACAGCTCTCCCACACTGCCGGTGACATGGGTTTCCACGTTGTCCAGGGCCTTGGGGGTCTCCTCATCCAGCAGGAGCCGCGCCTCCTCCGGTAGGGTAAGGCGGTATTTCTCCGCAATCGCCCGGGCCTGGGCGCATGTGGAGCGGTCCGGATAGGCCGGCCCGGAGGCAATCGCATCCAGGGGATCCCCTAACACGTCGCTGAGGACGATGGAAAATACCCGAGCCGGGGCGCAGAGCTGGGCAAAACGTCCCCCTTTCACGCCGGAAAGCCGCTTGCGGATGGTGTTGATTTCCACCACGTCCGCCCCGCAGGCCAGCAGCTGATTCGTGACATCCTGAAGCACTTCCGGCGAGGTCCGCGGCTTTTCAAAGAGGGCGCTGCCGCCGCCGGAGAGGAGAAACAGCACCGTGTCCTCTTCCGTCAGCCCCTCCACCATCGCCAGGACCGCCTCCGTCCCCCGGAAGGAACCCTCGTCGGGCACGGGGTGGCCACCCTCATAGCAGGCGACGCGGGGGATGAACCCCTTCCCATGGCCGTATTTGGTGACCGCCACGCCTCGGTTCAGCTGGTCCCCCAGGCACTCCTGAGCGGCCCTGGCCATCTGCCAGGCGGCTTTTCCCGCCGCCGCCAACACCACCCGCCCCGGGAACGTGCGGTTTTCCAGGACCCTGCGGACGGCCTCGTCCGGCAGCACCGCCTTCAGGGTCCCGCCAATGATGTAATACGCGTCCTGACGCATTGTCTGATTCATAGCTCCTCCTTTTCCAGCGCAAGGCAACTGCACGCAAGCTCCGGCCCCTTGAAGGGACCGGAGCTTAACTTTATTACGGATTGACGACATTCTCCGGCGCACCGGCCAGGTACGCCTTGACATTGTCCACCGTGCAGTCCATGATCCGCTGGCGGCTTTCCTTGGCTCCCCAGGACATATGGGGCGTGATGATGCAGTTTTTGGCCTTCAGCAGGGGGTTATCCCCATGAATTGGCTCCGTCGACACCACATCCAGGCCAGCTGCGGCCACCTTTCCGGAATTCAGCGCGTCGGCCAGGTCCTGTTCCACCACCATCTGGCCCCGGCTGTTGTTGATGATGATGACGCCGTCCTTCATCTTGGCTATGTTCTCCTTGTTGATAATCCCAGTGTTGAAGGGGAACAGCGGCATCTGGAGGCCGAGCACATCGGATTGGGCAAAGAGTTCGTCCAGGGACACGTACTCCACGCCCAGGGCACAGGCGGCCTCGGTCTCCCGGGCATCATAGGCAATGACCCGCATCCCCAGAGCCTTGGCAATACCGGCGGTGTGGATGCCGATGTTACCGCAGCCCAGCAAACCGTAGGTCTTGCCCTCCAGCTCAATCAGAGGATAATCCCAATAGCACCAATCCTGGCAGTTCTCCCACTTTCCCTCCTTCACGGTGCGGTCATGGTGTCCAATATGATGGCAAACTTCCAGCAGCAGCGCGATGGCAAACTGGCTGACAGAATAGGTCCCGTATACCGGCACGTTGGAAACCGGGATTCCTTTCTCCCTTGCGCAGACGATATCCACCACATTATAACCCGTGGCCAGCACCGCAATAAATCGGATGCCGGGGCACGCGTCCAGCACGGCTTTGCTGATTGGAGTCTTATTGGTAATGACAACCTCCGCGTCCCCGATCCGCTGTATAACCTCCGCCTCATCTGTGAGGCTGGTGCGGTCGTAGACCGTCAGCTCCCCCAGCTGGCTCAAAGACTCCCAGCTCAAATCACCCGGATTTTCGGTATAACCGTCCAAAACGACGATTTTCATCAAAGCGCCTCCTCTTCAAAATTCGTTTATCAGTCTTCCAGAAGACTCCAGGCCCGCTTCAGCGCCCGCTTGGTGTTGGCCAATACGATCTCTTCGTCCTCGCCGGGCCGGGGGGAGACCTCCATGGACAGCACGCAAGGCTGCTCTGCGTCGAAAAACCCCTCTTGCTTCAATACCCGCAGATAGTCCACCAGCTCCGCCGTGTCATTGGCGCTGTTGGGGTAGCCGAGCCGGGGATGCAGATCGCCATAGCCGTCCGCCCCCTTCTGCACCACTGCGTTGCCAAAGTGCAGATGCGTGATGTAAGGCCGCAGGGTCCGGATAACAAATTGGCTGGTCTCATAGGTGGTGGGGAAATGGCTCAGGTCCACCAGAATGCCGAAATTGTTGTGGGTAGTCCGCATATCGGCGGCGAACCGGGCCGCGTAAGGCGCCGGGCCAATTAGGGCCGCCTTGTCCATATCATAGTCGAAAACCTCCAGCTCTACCATCATGCCCTTCCCGGCGGCGTAATCGCACACCCGGCGGGTGGTCTTCAGCAGCTGGGCGTACGCCTGTTCCTTAGTCTCCTCCTGCCACTTGCCGGCCAGGAAGGCTATGCCCTTGGCGCCCAGGTACTCCGCCTCCTCCACGGCCTCCAGCAGAGTCTGCTCCGCCTTCAGCCGCTCATTCTCCTCAATGGCGTTGGGATTCCACTTCGGCCCCAGCAGGCGGGGCTGAGCACCATAGCAGACCTTCAGGCGGCTTTGCGCCAGGATTTTTTTGGCCTCTTCGTTCTGAGACCCGTAGCCCTTCACCTCGATGGCGTCGAAGAAGTCATCCCGGGCGATGGCCTTCAGGGATTCCATAGGGTCTTTGGCAGGAAAGCTCATCCACTGGATAGTCCCCACCTGAAAATATCTATGTATGGATTCTCTCATTCCGTTACCGTCCTTTCCGCAAAAGCGCCTGGGCGCGGAGTGCAATGCTCTCCGCCTTATAGCCGTACTTCTCAAGCAGGGCATCCAAATCTCCGGATTCCGCAAAGTCTTCGGCGCCCAAGATGGACACCGGAACCGGCCAAGACTCCGCCAGCACCTCCGCCACGGCGCTGCCCAGGCCGCCCCGAGCAGAGTGCTCCTCCACCGTGAGAATCCGGCCAGTCTTTTTCGCACAGGCAATCACCAGCTCCCGGTCGATGGGTTCGACCGAATACAGGTCCGCTACTGCGGCCTGAACCCCCTGGTTTGCCAGGAGTTCTGCCGCCGCCAAAGCCTGATGCAGCACCGTACCTGTGGCGAGGATGGCCAGGTCGCCGCCCTCCCGCAGCATGACGCCTTTTCCAATTTCAAATGCGGTGCCAGAATGATACACCACAGGCGCCGGTGCCCTGGACAATCGCAGGTAGGCAGGGCCTTCCCAATCCGCCATCTGGTGAACCAGAGCTCTCGTCTGCACCGCATCCGAAGCGCAGAGCACCGTCATATGGGGAATCGCCCGCATGGCCGCAATATCCGTAATGGCTTGATGGCTGGCCCCGTCATAGGAGTCCGACAGGCCGCAGTAGGTGCCGCACAGCCGCACGTTCAACTGGTCATAGGCGATCAGGGACTGAACCGGGTCCAATGCCCGGGAAGCCAGGAACACTGCGAAGGTATTGACATACGGCACAAAGCCCTCCAGCGCCAAACCCGCCGCCATGTTGACCATGTTCAGCTCGCTGATACCCACGTTGAAATACCGCTCCGGAAATTCCTTTCCAAACAGGACAGATTTCGTGGAACCGCCCACGTCCGCGTCCAGGGCCACGACCCTTTTGTTGGCCGCCCCCAGCTCCCGCAGCGCCTCTCCAAAGGCGTCCCGGATGGCAATTCTCTCAGCCATGGCTCTTTCCCCCTTCCAGTTCCGCCTTGGCTTGCCGGTACTCGGCGTCGCCGATGGCCTTGCCGTGCCAGATACTTTTTCCCTCCATAAAGGAAATACCCTTGCCCTTCACGGTCTCGCAGATGACGACGGAGGGCCGCTCCGTCTCACCCTTAGCCTGGAAAAGCGCGGATTCCACCTGCTCCACGTCATGCCCATCGGCGCAGGTAATCACGTTCCACCCGAAGGCCGTCCACTTTGCCGCCAGGTCGCCCAGGGGCATGATCTCGTCGTTGGTACCGTCCAACTGCACGCCATTGTGGTCTAGGATAGCGATGCAGCGGCAGGTCTTGTATTTGGCTCCGGCCATGGCGGCCTCCCAAACAGCGCCCTCGTTGATCTCGCCGTCTCCCAGGAGTACGTAAATATAAGCGTCGCTGCCCTTGAGCCGCTCGCCCAGGGCCATGCCAACACCGGCGCCCAGCCCCAGGCCCAGGGGGCCGGTAGACAGTTCCACTCCCGGCGTCTTGTGGCGGCAGGGATGGCCCTGGAGATGGGAACCCACCTGCCGCAGGGTCTTCAAATCCTCTTTGGGGAAGTATCCCGCTTCCGCCAGATTCAGGTACAGCATCGGGGCCGCATGACCCTTGCTGAGAATCACACGGTCCCGGCCCTCCATCTCAGGCCGCTTGGGGTCGTGACGCATCAGGTCAAAATACAGCGTGGTCAAAATTTCCGTGCAGGACAAAGAGCCGCCCGGATGTCCTGTCTGAATGTCATGGAGAATATCCATCAGCTCGTTTCGAAACTGGAGGCACATTTCCTCCAGCTGCCGTCTCTTTTCGCTGGTCATGCCGGTTCCTCCCTTCCGGCAAAGGCCCGGTT
Organism: Oscillibacter sp.; assembly: GCA_022791135.1. GTDB lineage: Bacteria > Bacillota > Clostridia > Oscillospirales > Oscillospiraceae > Oscillibacter. Next base: position 34,931 of record JAAVYM010000053.1, on the reverse strand, counting down.
ATAGGCCTCCACCTTCGGTTTGATGAAGTCAATCGCTTTTTTCGCCATCGCGTCCGGGTCGTCTCCCGGCAGCATCTCCATGGAGACCCACCCGTCGTAGGCAATTTTCCCCAGGGCCTCCAGTATCTCGTCGAAGTCCAGGTGCCCCAGGCCAGGGGCCAGACGGTTGGAGTCGGCCAAGTGAACATATCGGACCCACTTGCCGTTGCGAATCAGGCTCTCCCCCAGACGGTCATCCTCAATATTCATGTGGAATACGTCGGCGTGAAGGCCGCAGTTTACCCGCCCGGTTTTCTCCAGTAATGCTGCGCCCTGGTCCAGACGATTGATAAAATTGATCTCATACCGGTTCACGGCCTCGATGACAATCTGCACGTCCTTACCAGCGGCGTAGTCGCACAACGCCCGGGCGGTGTCCATAAACAGCGCCTCCGTCTCGCTCCGGTCCTGTCCCGGCGCAATAAAGCCCCGGGTCCGGCCCACATTGATCAATCCGCCGAACTCTGCCGCCAGATCGATGAGGCCACGAAAAACATCCTTCACCTTGGCCCGCTGGATGGGGTCCGGATGGGTAAAGTAGAGTCCCAGGTCCGCAAACACCTGCCCGGTCGTAATGCAGCTGACCTCCATCGACGTCTCGTCCAGCCATCGCCGGAGTTCCCGGCGGTCAATTTCCCCTGCGCTCTTCAGTGCCAGCTCCACGCCATCATATCCATAGGCGGCCGCTTTGCGGATCGACTCCTCAAAACCCCGCCACACCACAAAGGCGGAGTCCTTTGCCTGCCGGCCCGCGATTGTTACCGCTATTTTCATCGCCGTTCTCCTTATCGTTTTTCTCCGGGGAAAATCTCCTCATAAGCCGGCAGAGTCCCGCAGCACAGGGACTTTTCCGTCTCTTTGATCAGTCCCAAAGAGATGGCGTGCCGCCCGCCCTCATACTCCTCCCGAAGCCAGGTCTCCAGAATGTCCAGGGCCACAAAGTCGCCGGTAACCTTACCCCCCAGGCAGAGCACGTTGGAATCGTTGTGCCGCCGGGTCATCTTTGCCATATAGGTGTCCGTGCACAGCGCGGCCCGCACTCCCCGGAACCGGTTGGCCACGATGCTCATACCAATACCCGTTGAGCAGATCAGGACACCCCGGTCCGCCTCTCCGCTGGCTACGGCGCCGGCCACCCGGGCCGCATAATAGGGATAGCGGACGATCTCCTCCGAGTCCGTGCCCACATTTACGCACTGGATGCCCAGCTCTTCCATGCGGCCCATGAGGACCTTTTTCAAGGCGCAACCGCCGTGGTCATTTCCGATGTAAACCACCATGATATCCTCTCCTCCCTTCACGATGGAGCCATCCATAGATACCGGCCCGCAGTTTATGCCCCACACTTTTAATCTTAAATTTTAGATTTCAAATATTTAGGTAAATCTTGACGATCATATAATTGAACTCAGTCCAAGCGGTGCCCGGCAGGGCGCTCGCCAAAACGCCCCGCCTGCACCGGTCCCGCACTCCGATCACACGTTGTATTTTTTCTGATACGCCTGGAACCGGGCAAAGCGCTGCCGGCTCACATCGTCTACGGCGTAGTCCTCCGCCACCCGGACAATGTGGCAGTACACAGCCCGCAAGAAGGCCTCCGTGTCCAGGTCCTCGATGGCATCCACGATAGCCTGATGCTCCACCAGATTGCTCTCGATCACGCTGCGGCGCAATGGTGAGTGATTTGTATCCAAATAAGTAAAATAGCAGGCCCGGTTAATGTCCATGGTCTGGTAAAAGCGGTAGATCTGGTCGTTTCCGCAGTAGCGCATGTAGCAGCCATGGAACAGCGTCTCGTTCTCTACCCACGCTTCGTAGGACATCTTCTCCCCCTTCCCGGCTATCTTCCGCATCTGATCCAGGATCTCCTGGAGCTTAGCCAGTATCTCCGGGTGCTGTCCAGCCGCTTCGATGATGTCGCCGGCGCAGAAGCACTCGCACATCAGCCGTGCGTGGAACGAGTCCATGATTGACGCATTGGAATATGTCCGGACCACCATGCTCTTCCGCGGGGGCGCTTCTACGTAGCCCTCCGCCACCAGGCGGTTCAGCGCGTCCTTGATCGGCGTATGGCTGACGTCAAATTCTTCCGCCAGCTCCCGCACGATAAGCTTTTTCCCGGCTTCATATTTGCCGGAGTAAATATTGGCGCGGATCTTCTGCGCAATCACGTCCACCAGGGAGGTGTTGACCAGCATGCTCAGGCTGTGATCGATATCCAAGGGATTTGTATGTTCCATAGACGCCTCTTCACCACTCGTCCGAAATAAAATCAAGTTTGGTGTATTATACCACGCTTTTCCAACTTGCACAACTGCCGTCTGCCCTAATATTGGGAGAAAATTTACCGCCTTCCCGCCTGTCCGCTTCGTCTGGCAGCCCGCTCATCCGTCCAGAATTGTCTTATTCTCCCGGGCAGGGGTCTCGGGATTCCAAAAATTACTCATATTCCGGTCAAAGTGCAGCAGGGAGTTTAAGATGGGCAGCACGGCGGCGCCCGCTTCCGTGCTGGTGTCGATACCCTCTTCCAGACTCACCAACGCCACCCCTTTTTCCCTCAGGGCCTCCAACTGATCCAGCAGGTCCCGAATATTCCGCCCCAGGCAGGGCAGGCTCTGGATGATTACCGTATCTCCCTCCGCCATCTCCTGCTTTAGCCTCCGAAGATGGGGACGAATAGCCTTTGGAGTTTCCGCCCGGTCTACAAAGAGCTTCTTTGCGCCTGCCCGCTCCACGGCCTCCTTTTGCAAGGCCATCCGCTCCGCGTCTCCGGTGTCTTTTAAATACCCCAGTTTCATACCGCTCCTCCCGTTAAATCCCCCAGCATCGCAGAGCAGGCCGCCCGCTGGGTGTTGCGGCTCCGAATGACCCTCTGCAACTCCCGGCTCAGCTCCCGGTAGTCGGGAACCCGGACCGTCAGGGCGCCGTAATCCTGGCTGCTGATGTCCTGGACCGTGTTGTAATAGGACTCCACCTGCCGCACCCATTTGTCCGGGAAGCCCCGGATTCCCCTGTATGCCCCAGCGACGGCTCCGGCGATGGTGCCGATGGTGTCCGAATCCCGGCCAAAGTTAGCGGAGTAGACGATGGTCTTTTCTGGGTCGCCTTCCGCCAGAAGAAAGAGCGCCAGCGCCGCAGGAATCGTCTCCCGGGAGTCACAGTGGATCACCTGGAGGCGCTTGTTGTAAAACCAGTCCCGGAATTCTACATAGTCCATATTCTCCCGTGCCTTTGCCAGGGCGTCCTCGATCAGATCCCGCATCACGGCGGCACTGCGCCTGTGCAGGTAAGCGGTGGCCGCGCTGGCCACGGAATCCACCGTGGCGTCGGGCTTCATCGCCTCGGCGATGGCCGCCGCAGTCGCGCTGGCGCCATCCCGGCAAAAATTCGTCTCCCCAGAGTGAATCAGCCCTGCAACATCATAGGCCTCCAGGGCCGCCTGGCGGGGGTCGCAGGCATTGAGGACCCCCAGGGGCGCAATCGCCATGGCGCTGGAGGAGGACTGCAGGTTCCCATCGCCAGCCATCACCGGAGGACAAAGGCCGCTTTCCACTTTGTGGAGCATATTCTTGACCGGCACATAGAACAACGGGTAATACTGTCCACCCATTTGCAAGAAGGCCTCCGCCCACTCGTCGGCGGTGACATAGCCCTCGTTGTCTAAAATCGCCTGGGTGAGGATCAGCTTGATGACGGAATCGTCAGTACCCGCGCCTTCAAAGGTGTCCAGCCAGCCATACTCCACCGCCACATCCCGATAGTCCATCAACTCTGAGCGCGCGCCCATGGCGTCACCAATCAGCCCTCCTGCCAGGCAGCCGTAAATTTTTTCGTGCAGTTTATTTGTCATGATTTCGACCCCTCATGTCTCCTGTTTCTGAGAATCCCGGCAGCGCCGGAATCAAACCTCCACCGGATCCTCCATCCGGTGGCAGGACCCCTCTTCCCATCCGATGGAGACGGTCTCACCCGGCTGGACCCGAGCGGCCCCATTCAGGTTCTGCTCCTCCACCAGGAGCTGCTGGCCGTTCCAGTCCACGGTATAGGTGGAGATATTTCCGGCGTAGGTAACAAATTGTACCTGGCCCTGGAGGCATCCCTCCTGCCCCTCTCCTTGAATCCGCATCTTTTCAGGCCGGACGGCATACACGGCGCCTTTTCCCACCTCTGCTGTCTCTCGGGTGGCGGTCTTGATGGTCCCGGCGGCGGTGTCCAGGATCACGCCGTTCTCCCAAGTCCCGCTTACCTTGCCCTCGAAAAAGTTGGCCTTCCCCAAAAAGCCGGCCACAAAACGGTTCCGTGGATGTTCGTAGACCTCATATGGCGCGCCAATCTGCTCGATGATACCAGCCCGCATCACCACGATGAGGTCCGAGATCGTCATGGCCTCCTCCTGGTCGTGGGTAACAAACAGGGTCGTGATGCCCTGGCTCTCCAGAATACGGCGCAGTTCCACCTGCATCTCCACCCGGAGCTTTTTGTCCAGGGCGCTGAGGCACTCGTCCAGCAGGAGAATGCTGGGTTTAATGACCAAAGCCCGGGCCAGGGCCACACGCTGCTGCTGGCCGCCGGATAGCTGCTTAGGCTTGCGCTTTTCAAAGCCCTCCAGCTTCACCAGGCGGACAATGTCCTTTACCCGCCGGTCAATCTCCTCCCTCGGAATCTTCCGCTGCTCCAGGCCATAGGCAATGTTCTTTTCCACGCTCATGTGGGGGAACAGGGCGTAGCTCTGGAAGACCATGCCGATGTTGCGCTTGTTGACGCCAACGTCATTGATGCGCTGTTCGTCAATGAAGATGTCGCCGCCGCTGGCCTGCTCAAACCCCGCGATCAGGCGCAGCGTGGTGGTCTTTCCGCAGCCGGACGGACCCAGCAGGGAGACCAGCGTGCCATTCCCGACCTCCAGGTCGATGTGGTCCAGCACCAGGTTATCGCCGTAATATTTCGTAAGACCATGAATAGAAACGACTGCCAAGATTACTTCCTCCCTCCGAATAGTGATTTGATACCGGACCCGAGAATCGTGCCGGCCAGGGCCAGGCACAAAACCGTGATGCCAACCACAATAGTAGAAATGGCGTTGATCTCCGGAGTAAAACCGAACTTAATGGACGTATTGACCTCAATGGGCAGTGTCGTCATACCGACGGGGATTAGGAAATAGCTGATGGCGAAGTTACCAAAGCTGATCATAAAGGACAAGAAGCCCCCCGCCACCACCGCCGGCGCGATCACCGGCAGCGTTACCCGCCGGAAGGTGGTCATGGCTGTGGCTCCCAGGGAGGCGCTGGCCTCCTCCAGGGCAGGGTCCATACTCTGCATCCGCGATCGCAGCACCAGGGCCGAATAGGGAAAGGATACCACGATATGCCCCAGCAGCAGGAAGGGAAGGTTCTTGGACATGTCCACGCTGCGAAGCATCAGCAGCAGGGACAGGCCCAGCACCAGCCACGGAATGCTCAGCGGCATGTTCATCAGGAACTCCGCCAGGTTTTTCAGCCGCCGCGGCAGATAGGGGTTGCCCAGCAGCATCATGGTGGCCAGAACGGCACAGGCAACGCCGGTGACCGCCGCCAGGTAGAGGGAGTTGACACAGGATTGAATCAGCGCCCGGTTTTCCGCCAGGGCCTCGTACCAGCGCAGGGAAAATTCAAAGGGCAGGGAGTTGTATTTCGAGTGGTTAAAGCCCATCACAATCAGCACCAGCAGGGGGACGTAGAGGTACAGCATGGAGCATACCACATAAACGCCGCAGAGTACCGAGGAAAGACGTCCTTTTTTCATGTGGTCTCCGCCCCCTCTCCAATCCGGCTGACCAGCGTGGTGGTGATCATCACCATGACCAGCAGCACAAAGGCAATGGCCGCGCCAAAGTTCCAGCCGTAAATTTCAAAGAACTGGTCCTCGATGACGGTACCGATGACCGTGCCATTAACGCCTCCCAGAATGCGGGGTTCCACGAACGAACCCAGGCAGGGCACGAACACCAGCAAACAGCCGGAGAGCATCCCCGGCCAGGACAGGGGCAGGATCACCTTGAAGAAGGTCGACACCTTGGACGCCCCCAGGTTCGCGCTGGCTTCCAGCAGCGAATCATCCAGCCGGTCCAGGGCCATGTACAAAGTAATGACCATGTAGGAAAAATACACCTGCACCAGGGCAATCAGCACCGCCGTCTGGGTATACAGGATTCCCAGGCGGCCTTCCGCCAGGCCCAGGGCGTTCAAGAGCCGTTCCAAAATACCGCCGTCCTGGAGGAACACCAGCCAGGAGTACACCCGCACCATCTGGTTTGTGAAAAACGGAAGCATCAGCATCGCCAGGATCACCATGCTGCTGCGGCGGAATTTCTTCGCCATGATGTAGGCCAGGGGAAAGGCAATCACCAGGCAGATCACCGTGACCACCAAACTGTTCACAATGGTCCGCCGGGTCAGTTCCATGTAAAACGGCTTGCTGAAAAAGCGGAGATAATTCTCCAGGGTAAAGGCCCCGCTGCCGCTGTCGCTTTGGAAGCTGTAATACAGCATAATAAACAACGGCGCCACCGCAAACCCCAGCAGCAGGACCAGTCCCGGCGCAGACAGCCACTTTCTTCGATTTGGTCGCACTGAAAAGTCCTCCTTTCCGAAGCGCCGGGTCCAAAGGCCCGGCGCTCCAAAGGCATCGCCATCGGTTAGTTCGCGGTGGCCTTGATCTCCGTCCAAAGCTCGTTCCAAAGCGTCTTCTCCTCATTGCTGCGGGCAATCTTGAAGTACAAACGGTTCAGGGACTCCTCATCCATGCCGGCGGCTTTTACGTACTCGGGGTCCAGCTGTTCCGCAGCCTGCTGATTGGTAGGGGCGGGGCCGCCGCTGGAAGCATATTTATACTGGAAGTCCGCGCTGAGCATCTCACTGATGAAGGCATAGGCCAAATCCTCGTTTTGGCAGGTGGAGGCGATGGCCCAGTTGTCTACCCAGCCGATGGCTCCCTCCTGCGGCACCACATAGCCGATGGGTTCGCCTTCCATTTTCATGCTGGCGGATTGGCCGGCCCACATCAGGCCCACGGAGATCTGCTTTCCGGCGAAGAGCTTGGAGAAGTCGTCGCCGCTTTTCCAGTAGGTGCAGTTCAGGGGCTTTTGCTCCAGCAGGACATTTTTGATGGCCTCCAGGTCGCTGGGATGGTTGGGGTCCTGGCCCAGGTAGATGGCGGCCGTCATAATGGCGTCGTCATAGCTGTCCCGAAGAGAGATCTGGCCGGAATAGGCAGGGTCGAACAAAATGCCGGCGCTGGTGGGTGCGGCATCAAAATCATCCGTGTTATAGGCCAGTGCAGTGGATCCCCACACAAAGGGCACGGCATAGTATTTGCCGTCCTTCATGCACTCCTCCTGGCTCTGGAAGCGCTCGTAGAGGCTGCTGAACTCGGAGATGCGGGAGGTATCCAGTTCCTTCAGCAGGCCCGCCTCAATGGCGTCCGGAAGGATGGTGCAGTTGGGCAGGCAGACGTCGATCTCACCGGCCTTAGCGGTTTTCAGTTTGGTGAGTTGGTCGTCCTGACTGGCGATGTACTGGAGAACGATCTCGCAGTTATATCTCTCCTCGAAGTCGCGGATGAAGTCATAGCCGCCCAGGTCAGAGTCCGGGCCATAATCTTTCCAGTTTACAACATTCAGCTTGAGCGGCTCTGTTTTCCCACCGTCCTGTCCGCTGGAATCGGAGGGGCTGCCAGTGGAGCCGGAACTGCCGGAGGAACCGGAGCTGCCGGAATTCGAGCTGCCGCAGCCGGCCAGGGTGAGCGCCATGCACAGCGCCAGCGCCATCGCGATCCATCTTCTCTTCATGTTGTCCTTCCTTTCTCGCATACCATGCATTCCACTTTAAATTTTTGATTTTAAATTTTTAGGTAAATTTAAGCGGGCAAGAATTTACCTAAAGATTTTTAATGTAATTATGCTATCACAGTCCGCCCATTTGCACAAGCTCCAAGTTTCACAGTTTTTCTCAAATATCTTTGTGCAAATCCTCCTAGCACCTACCGTAGCCGGTATTCTCCCTTGAATAGATCAGAGCGTGTCCATCCATCCCCGGCCCCTGCCGCGCACGGAAGGCGCCCAAGCGGATTGATTCAATCGGTGGAGTCCGACATCAAGCTCTCCCGCAGCCCTTTTGTGGACTGGACCTCAAAGGTGCCGTGTGCCAAATCAAAGCACGCCAGTTTTCCGCCGGCGTCGATATAGACATAGTGGTACGAGATCGGCGCTTTGTTTTCCTCACACAGCGCTTCCAGCAGCGGCTCCAGTTCATAATCTTCCAGGGTGTGCCGGTCCGAGTAGAGGAACAGGTCATAATGCCCCAAAAACGCATATCCTGCGTTCAGCTTTTTCAGCTTCTTGCGGAAGGCTTCGATGAATCCGGCTGCTGGCAGAGGGCTGATCACAAAGGTCTGCCAGGAATGGTACTCTATGCCGCACTCTGCGCACAGCTCCAGTATCCTGTCCGACGGCACCTGGTATGGCTGGCTCATTGCAATTTCCGTCAAAAGGCGCTCAAATACCTCTCCGTTTACGGAAGTGACCTCAATACCGGATTCTCCATCCGGAGTCTGGAGATCCGGCTTGTCCCGCAGCAACAGCGTTCCATACCGCTCCCCATATACCGCTTCCAATATGTATTTCGCATATACCTCATACGGACTGGTGTGTTTCGACATAATGCATCCCTCCTGCGACTGTTTGTTTCTCTAAGTATTATACTCCCGTGCCACTGCGCTGCATAGTCAAAAGGCGGAGATTAGGACTTGATTTTCCTATTTTTTGAAGCGGCCGTGAAGCGGCTTGCCACTACCTCCCCGCGGGCGATTAAGCAGGCAGAAAGTACTCGCTTCAAGCTGCCGGATGGGATATAATAAGGAGGAATGACATCCATGACGATTGCAGAAATAACCCAAAAAATGATTGCACATTCCAACGGAAACCGGCATGACATCAACCACTTTATGAAGGTCTATGCCTTTGCCAAAACCATCGGCGAGTACGAAGGCCTGGACCGCAACACCCAAACAATCTTGGAGGTCGCCGCCATTGTCCATGATATCGCCTGCCCTCTCTGCCGGGAAAAGTACGGAAATACCAACGGGAACTATCAGGAGCTGGAAGGCCCTGCCCTGGTTCAGGTTTTCCTTGCAGACTGCGGACTGCCTCAGGATGCTGTGGACCGAATCGCCTGGCTAGTGGGCCATCATCACACCTTGCAGGGCATTGACGGTCCGGACTATCAAATTCTGATTAAGGCTGATTACCTCGTCAACGCCGACGAGAGCCAGTACTCCAGGGAGAATGTGGAAAACACACAGGAACAATTTTTCCGAACCGGCACCGGACTCCGTCTGCTGAAAGCGATGTATTTGGAAAACTGAACCATGGGACTGGTTGGACGGGCTGCAGAACTATGAATCGGGCATAATCCCCAAACCGGCGCAGCAACACATCTTACTATCACGGCAACGCGCAAGCAGTGGGCCACACCATAGAGGAACGGCACAAGGGCAGCAGCATAGTCCGCTGCTCTATGAACGGCATCTTTAAAGCCGTAAAAGAGAAAGGAACGATTAGATTTATAAACCGGCAAAGAAGAGGGTAATCTCAGGCGGACATGGTAACCATGTCCGCCTTTTTCATATAGAGTTCTGGAATCCAATCACATAAGCATTATAGAACTATGCAAATCCCATCTTCCGCAAAAAATTCAGGCTAATAACGAAGTAATTTTAAACAGCATATAGTATTATGCTATAGCTTATGATATAATATCATATAAGCGTAAAAGCAAATAAGGAGAGCGCCGTTATGAAGATTTCTGAAGTTATTAAAAACATTCGTTTGGAACTGAATCTGTCCCAAGAAGGGTTAGCCAGGGAGTTACACGTGGGATTCACTTCCGTCAACCGGTGGGAAAATAATAAAGCCAAGCCGAATCCGATTGCAAGACACGCTTTGGCCGAGCTTTGCAAGCGAAACTGCCTAAGGCAAGATTGGATCGAATCATTGGAACAGATAAATTGAATGAAAGGCGCCGCGATATGAAGAACGAGAAGCAAATTGAAATGAGTTTTATTGAAAAACTCAGGGAACTGCATTATACCTATCGCGAAGATATAAAAGATAAGGCATCTTTAGAGAAAAATTTTCGAACTCATTTTCAAAAGCTTAATCAAGTCAGATTGAGTGATTCCGAATTCATGAGATTAAAAGAGAGCCTCATCACCCCCGACGTATTTTCCGCAGCAAAAATTTTAAGGGAGATCAATACGTTCAAACGGGATGATGATACCCCCTTGCAGTACTCTCTTGTCAATACCGTCGACTGGGGGAAAAATGAATACGAAGTCATCAATCAGCTTCGTATGAACACAGAAAACAGTTATCACCGGTACGATGTTATGCTTCTGATCAACGGAATTCCCGTCGTGCAGATAGAGCTAAAATCGCTTCAGATTACCCCAAAAAGAGCGATGGAGCAAATTGTCGAATACAAAAACGACCCTGGAAATGGGTTTGCGAATTCCCTACTTTGCTTTTTGCAGCTTTTTATTGTCAGCAATGAAAGCAATACCTATTACTTTGCCAATAACAATCCAGAACATTTTGCTTTTCATGCGGATGAACGGTTTTTGCCGGTTTATCAGTTTGCCGATCAGGATAACAAAAAAATCACGCATTTGCATGACTTCTCGGAAGCGCTGCTGCGCAAATGCGCCTTGAATGAATTGATTGGCAAATATATGGTCTTAGTGGCAAGCGAGCAAAAGATAATGATCATGCGGCCATATCAAATATATGCTGTAAAGGCCATTATGGACTGCATTGAGCAAAACAGGGGTAATGGTTATATTTGGCATACAACAGGCAGCGGCAAGACGCTCACATCCTTTAAAGCGTCAACACTGTTAAAGGACAACCGCAACATAGCGAAATGCCTCTTTGTTGTGGACCGAAAAGACCTTGACCGGCAGACCAGAGAGGAATTCAATAAATTCCAGGAGGGCTGCGTTGAAGAAAACACCAATACGGAAACTCTGGTGAAACGGCTTCTTTCACAGGACTATCGGGACAAGGTCATTGTAACAACCATCCAGAAGCTTGGCTTGGCCCTTGATGTAAACAGCAAGAGGAACCGGGAGAGAAGAAAAAAGGGAGAACCGACCTATAAAGAACAATTGGCGCCCCTGAGGGATAAGAGAATCGCAATTATCTTTGATGAATGCCATCGCTCGCAGTTTGGGGACAATCACAAGGCAATCAAAAATTTCTTCCCCAAGGCGCAGCTTTTTGGGTTTACAGGTACCCCTATTTTCGAAGAGAATGCCGCTTATAAGCAAATTGACGGAACAATCGGCTCTTATACCACCACCGTCGACATTTTTGAAAAACAACTTCATGCGTATACAATTACACACGCCATTGAGGACCGGAATGTATTGCGGTTCCACATCGACTATTTTAAGCTCGAACACGCCGAAGATGCCGAAAAGATCAATAAGGAGAAGCAGAAAAGAGCCGTCGTACAACTCATTTTGTCAAAGCACAATACACTGACCAATGACCGAAGATATAATGCCATTCTCGCCACAGCTTCTATCAATGATGCCATCGCGTATTACGAGCTATTTAAAGAGGAGCAGCAAAAGCTTACCGATGCGGATCGTCGAGGGGTTCCGCCCCTCAACATTGCCTGCGTTTTTTCTCCTCCGGCGGAGGGGAATCGGGACGTTCAGCAAATTCAGGAAGACCTCCCCCAGGAGAAGGAGGATAACAAAAAGGACCCCGAGAAAAAGAAAAGGGCGCTGACGGGCATCATTGAACAGTACAACGGCCAATATGGGACGAGTCATGACATCCACAACTTCGACGGATATTACCAGGACGTACAGCAAAGAATCAAGGACCAAAAATATACAAACGCAGATTACCCGCACAAAAATAAAATTGATATTACCATTGTTGTGGATATGCTGCTGACCGGCTTCGATTCCAAGTATCTGAACACCTTGTATGTAGATAAAAATTTGAAATATCACGGGCTGATACAGGCCTTTTCCAGAACCAACCGCGTTTTGAATGATACAAAGCCCTATGGGAATATCCTTGACTTCCGGAATCAGGCAGATGAAGTCGACCATGCCATTGCGCTGTTTTCAGGCGAAGACAACAGCCAGCGTGCAAAGGAAATCTGGCTTGTGGATCCTGCTCCAAGGGTCGTTGCGCGGCTGGATACCGCGGTCCGCGAATTGGAGAAATTCATGGAATCTCAAGGGCTTCCATGCCGGCCGGAGGAAGTGAGCAATCTCAAAGGAAATGCCGCAAGATGCGCGTTTATCAATAAATTCAAAGAGGTACAGCGGCTTGCAACACAGCTGGAACAATATACGGAAATTGGGTGCAGCGATGCGGCAAAGATCGAGAGCCTATTGCCGGAGGATACTCTGCGTGCCTTTCGCGGCGCCTACATTGATGTTGCGCAAAGGCTAAAAGCCGAACAGGGAACCGGTTCGGAGAATAAGGATTCCACGGTTGACCAGCTTGATTTTGAGTTCGTTCTGTTTTCGTCTGCTATCATTGACTATGATTATATTATGGCATTAATCGCCAGGTGCACCCAGTTTGAACCGGTAAAGCAAAAAATGAGCAAAGAGCAGCTCATCCGTATGCTTTCCGCAACGTCCAATATGCTTGACGAGAGAGAGGATATGATTGAATATATCGAATCTCTTCAGACCGGCGTGGCCCTGAACGAAAACGAAATTAAAGCGGGATATCAGGCGTTTCGAGAGCAGAAAAACAACCGCGAAATCCAGGCCATTGCTGAAAAAACCGGCATAGAGGCGCAGGCTTTGCAGACATTCATTCAGGAAATCATGGACCGCATGATTTTCGACGGAGAAAAGCTCGGTGATTTGCTGGCGCCGCTGGATCTGAGCTGGAGAGAACGGACGCAAAAGGAGCTGAATTTGATGGATGACCTGATTCCGTTGTTGAAGAAATTGGCGGATGGCCGTGAAATTATGGGGTTAAGCGCGTATGAATAAACGAAAAAAAATCCTGCCGAAGCTGCGCTTTCCGGAGTTCGAGGCGGCCGGAGAATGGAAAATATATCGGCTCCGCGAGCTGGCGGACAGAATCACGCAAAGAGTGGAGGATCGGAAGCTGGTCACATTAAGCATCTCTGCCGGTACGGGATTCGTTTCACAGGCGGAAAAGTTTAGCCGGGATATATCGGGCAAGCAGTATTGCCATTATATTTATCTGCAAAAAGGCGATTTCTCCTACAATAAGGGTAATTCCAAAACATTTCCGCAAGGATGCATATACGAATTAGAAGAGTATGACGAGGCGGCCGTCCCGAACGCTTTTATAAGCTTTCGCTTTAAGGAAAAATTTATATCCTCCTTTTACAAGGGATATTTTGACCAAAATTTCCATGGGCAGCAGTTAATGAAATTTATCACCAGCGGGGCGAGGAGTGATGGACTGTTAAACATCAGTCCAACGGACTTTTTCAGTATTGTATTTCCTACGCCTGCGAAAAAAGCGGAACAGCAAAAGATTGCCGCGTGTTTATCCTCTATAGAGGATCTGATCCATGCTGAGAACCGGAAATTAGACGCACTGAAAAAGTATAAACAGGGCTTCATGCAAAAACTGTTCCCCGCTGAAGGAAAGGCTTTGCCTGAATGGCGATTTCCTGCATTTCAAGGCTGCGGTGAGTGGAACGCTAAGTCCATCGAGAACTCGTGCAAAATGTTCAGCGGAGGAACGCCGGATACCTCTAAAAAGGAATTTTATGGAGGAAGCATTCCCTTTATCCGATCAGCAGAAATTGGTAAATGTTCTACCAAACTTTTTATTACGGAGGAGGGATTCCGAAATTCCTCTGCCAAAATGGTGAAAAAGGGCGACGTGCTAATTGCATTATACGGCGCAAACAGCGGTGAGGTCGCATTATCGCAAATCGACGGCGCAATCAATCAGGCAATTCTATGCTTAAGGCACAAGACGAACAATGCGTTTGTCTATCACTATCTGACCCATATAAAAAACCGGATAATTGCAAAATATCTCCAGGGCGGACAGGGCAACCTCTCCGGTCAAATTATCAAAGCGATCCATTTGTATTTCCCACAGCCCGAGGAGCAGGAAAAGGTTGCGAACTGCTTGTCCGAGATGGATTTTATCCTTACGCAGCAGTTCAACAAAGTCGAAAAGCTAAAAGCTCATAAAAGGGGATTACTGCAAAGATTGTTTCCTTCTCTTGAGGAGGTAGACGTATGAGTATCAATATACCGGAGACCCTTCCAAAAGAAGCGTATCAGAAGCTGACCAATAAAACGCTCAATACACCGGACTTTCAGCAATATAAGCGCATCGTTACCGGCAGTTATAAGCGGTCGAATGATCGGACGGAGTACCATTTAAAAGAGGGCTTAACGGAGCAGGTCCGCAGCAAACTGGACTTCATTTTCAAGCGGATCGGAAATCCGCAGTTTGATAGTCTGGAAGAAGTCGCAAAGTATTTTCGCATGCTGCTGGACGAGGAGCAGAAGAAATACATTTTGCTCTTTGCCTATAACGGCACCGGCAAAACAAGATTGTCCGCCGCGTTCAAAACACTGGGGCAGACGCTGAATGAAGAGACCGGAGAAAAAACAGCCGATACTCTGTATTATAACGCCTTTACAGAGGATCTTTTCTACTGGGACAACGACTTGGAAAACGACACGGATCGTTTCTTCAAGCTCAATAGCAATTCCAGGTTCTTTTCCGGGCTAAAGGAACTGGAAATGGAGAGCCGAATCCGCTCATTTTTACACCAATATGCTGATTTCGATTTTACGATTGACTATAATGAGTACAAAATCAGCTTTTACCGAAATGCCGTCATTGGGGGAGTAAACCAGAGAACGGATCATATTAAGGTATCTCGTGGGGAGGAAAATCTATTTGTCTGGTGCTTCTTCATGGCGATTATGCAATTGGTCGTCGATAAGGTCGACTCCTATAGCTGGGTCAAATACATTTATATCGACGATCCGATCTCCTCTTTAGACGACAACAATGTTGTTGCCGTGGCAAGTCATTTGGCAAACCTGATGAGCGATGCTGATATCAAGGTGATTATTTCGACTCACCACACCCTATTTTTCAATGTGTTGTGCAATGAAATCAGAAATCCGGAACGGTTGTTTTTTCAAAAAATAGCCAAGAGCGGGTCCTACATATTAAAAGATACCAGCAACACACCACTTTTTTATCATGTCTCCTTGCTGAAGGAATTGAAAAAGGCCGCGGATTCGGGAGAGATCTATAGCTATCATTTCAACATTCTTCGGAACATTTTAGAAAAAACCGCCGCTTTTCACGGATATGAACATTTCTCGTCTTGCCTTAGAATCGACCATGATGAGGATTTCATCGTTCACAAAAGAATGGTCAACATCATGAGTCACGGAAATTACTCTGTTTTTGAGCCAACTTCATTGGAGGACGATAATAAGGAGCATTTTCAAAATATATTAAATAATTTTATAAAAGATTTTCGGTTCAATCAAAAACTATTTAACGCAGAGCAAGCGCAGGAGGATAACCAATGAACGATACGCAGCAAAAACAGCTGGGTTCAACCTTGTGGGCAATCGCGGATAAGCTGCGCGGCGCAATGAACGCAGATGATTTTCGGGACTACATGCTGTCTTTTCTTTTTTTGCGATACCTGTCCGACAACTATGAGGAAGCAGTAAAAAAAGAGCTGGGCAGCGACTATCAAAAGAGCGAACTGGAGATCCACTCTAACTGCGAACATATGGAAGCTTATATTCGCCAGCTGCATGAAGTCATCCTGCTATACAGCGCCTCCCTTTCCTCAAAGAAACTGGGGCTAAGAGAAGACGAGAAGGACCATGAAAAAATCGAAACGGCAAGGGCACTCTTCGTAGAGGATTCCAGCCAAATGCTCTATAGCCAAAACATCATTCCTCTTGCCGTTTGGTATATTCGCAATCTGGATCAGGTTGAAACGCTTGAAAAGCAAATGCACCGCAAAATTCACTATGTAATCAAGCCGGCATATTTGTGGAGCAATATATATGAATTGGCGCGAACGCAGAACGAAAAAATGCTCAGTACCCTGCGCAGCGCTTTTAAATATATCGAGAACAAATCCTTTGGAAACAATTTTTCCGGGCTATTTTCAGAGGTGAACCTGGATTCTGATAAACTTGGGAAAACCTATCTCGAGCGAAACAATCTGCTGTGCGCCGTAATTATGGAAATTGCAGAGGGTCTTTCTAAATTTCCAAACGAAACGGACCTTCTGGGTGACGCCTATGAATATTTGATCGGCCAATTTGCTGCCGGCTCCGGAAAAAAAGCCGGCGAGTTCTATACTCCGCAGCCAATCTCCACCGTTCTTTCCCGTATTGTCTCGCTTGACAGCCAGGACCCCTGCACAGGAAAAAAGCGCAAACTGCGAAATGTGCTTGATTTTGCCTGCGGGTCCGGTTCTCTGCTTATCAATGTGCGCAAACAATTCGGGCCAAACGGTATTGGCCAGATCTATGGGCAGGAGAAAAATATCACTACCTACAACCTCGCCCGCATGAATATGCTGCTTCATGGCATCAAAGATTCGGAATTTCAGATTCATCACGGCGACTCCCTGCTGAATGATTGGCAGATTCTGAACGAAATGAATCCGGCGAAAAAAATGCAGTTTGAAGCGATTGTAGCCAATCCGCCTTTCAGCTATCGATGGCAGCCTAAAGAGGAAATGGCTAAGGATTTTCGGTTCAGCAACTACGGACTCGCGCCAAAGTCGGCGGCAGATTTTGCTTTTTTGCTGCATGGATTTCATTTTTTAAGCGATGACGGGACGATGGCCATTATCCTGCCGCACGGCGTATTGTTTCGCGGCGGCGCCGAGGAAAAGATTCGAAAAAAGCTTTTAAACGACGGAAATATTGATGCAATCATCGGTTTGCCGGCGAATCTATTTTTCTCTACCGGCATTCCCGTGTGCATTCTGGTACTCAAAAAGTGCAAAAAGTACAATGACGTATTGATTATCAACGCAAGCCAATACTTTGAGAAGGGAAAACGCCAAAATACGCTCCTACCTGAGCATATTGACCGGATCATTGACACATACCAATACCGAAAAGAAGATGACAAAAAATATTCCCGCCGCGTTTTTATGGAGGAAATTAAAGAAAACCGATACAATCTGAACATTTCCCGGTATGTCAGCACAGCGCCTGAAGAAGCGGAAATCGACCTTGAAGAAGTACGGCAGGAGCTTGAAAAGCTTGAGGATGATATTGGCAGGGCAAAAGCCCATCACAATCAATTCTTAAAAGAACTTGGTCTGGAACAGCTTCCCTAGCAAAGAACGTATCCATATGCTTACATCGCTCCTTCTCTATTGGCGTTGCATTCGGAGGTCTCCCGGCATGGTTCGGACAACTGCAAAATAGAACTGCAACCTGTATGGCTCCAGAACTCCCCAAAACAGAGCGGCGGCCGGTATTGAACATCTTTTCGAAATGTCCAACACCGGCCGTCGTTCAAGCCTATCGGATACTCATGTACGATTTGCGCCGTGCTCCTGCCACCAGGCGGTGAACGCACAGGCATAGTTGGTCTTAAAACCTAATACGTCCATTTGGCAGAGCTGCTCCCACCACAGGGGATAGTCCCCCAGGTTGGACAGCACCTGGATTCCGCGCGCCTTCAGCCACAGGACATCTTCTTGTGTGAAACACTCTGCATTCAGGCCAACCTCATAAAGGTCCATATTCTCCACCTGCCGCTTCATCTCATCTGTGAGGAAACGGATATTGGCCCCCAGACGCAAGCCCTCCGGCTTGCCCTGCAGACGGCAAGCTTGCTGAATCTCATCATTAAACGCCGGTACGCCGGAAAAGAGGATATAGTGGTCCACAACGGAGGATTGATCCAGTATTTCCAGCATACGCTTCATAACGCCAGGCGCCTTCACCTCGACCTCCACCGTCGGCGGTTGCTGCTGCGTGGCAAGCCAGGCGTCGAAATCCGCGAATCGCATCAAATGAGCCATGCGGCCGTCTTGTGCCAGCGCGGTCTCGTAGTCGCGTCCCATCTCCTGTCCCATAAGCCGCTCAGGCATCATGGACATGGCCTCTACTTCAATGTACGGGGGCAACTCGTCCGGCAACGTATGGTTGGCATAAGGAAGCTCTATGCGAGAAATTTCTTCCCAGGTCATATCCCGCAGGTGGCGGTTGGAAAAACCTGTAGGATGTCCCAAGGTCATACGAGTGAAATTATCATCATGCGCTACAATAATCTCGCCGTCTTTGGATAGCTGTATATCAATCTCGATGCCCTCACAGCCGAACTCCACCGCACCCTGAAACGCCCCCAGGGTATTTTCCGGTGCGGCTTGCACCAGGCCGCGATGCGCAAGACGCATGGGACCACAATATGATACAGGACTATTCATAGCTTTCCCCCACTTTTAATAAATCATTGTATTCTGCCTCTGCAATACACATTTTATAAGATCGAAAATTCTCCCCAGCCTCATGCTCCGCCTGCATTCTCCCTCCCCGCATTGCGCCGGGAACACTGCATCGCGAATTCATAGCGGGGTTAAGCGCCAAATGTCCGAAAAACCCGTTCCAGAGAACAGGAATCGACGCCAGCGCTCATTATAGCACACATTTGCCGCCCCGCTCAGAATAAGCCGGGCGGCAAATGCAGGCGTCAATTCAACAGAAATTTCTCCGGGCTGCGCAAACCCGAACTGCAAAGCCTTTCAAAAGCTCAAACACTAAAATTCTTGGAAGTGCCTCCTATCGGGCCACCGGAATAGATGATTAGCCGATAATTCCAACCTCGGTATCCCAGCGCTCGTTAAAGTCCGTATCCAGGCTGCCAATGGACAGCGTTCGGAAATTGCTTACATCCAGATTCTGCAAATCCTCATAGCCGGTCATATCCATGCCGCTGACATCCACCAGAGGGATTGCAGCCATCTGCTTCACCAAGATCTCCTGCGTGTAGGGGCTCAGCATGAAATCGATGAACGCGTATCCGCCCTCGCTGGTCGAGCCGAACTTCGGAATCGAGAAGCTCACAACTTCGCCGGTGAAGGAGGGGGTAATGCTGGTCAGCTTGATGCTCGAAGGCAGCGTACCCGCAGCGCGCTGGCTCAGCACCATGTCCGCCCAGTTCGGGCACATATCGATTTCGCCCTGGCCCAGCAGGTCCAGCGTGCCCTGGTTTTTGTTGGGGTACACAATCTTGCCGCCGGTCTTGTACATATAGGGATGCAGCTCTTGCAGCTTGGCAAAACCCTCATCCCAGAACGCTTCCCACTTCGGATCGTCGGAAGTGATCGCCTCTTCGTCAATATAGTTATAAATCGTCGTACGGGCGAAGGAGTCACCAGCGCCGCCGGTACCAGGGGTATTATAGGCGAAGCGGCCCGGATGATCTTTGATCCACTGATACAGTTCGTCAGTCGTAGTGGGGACATCGGTAACCGTATCGGAATTGTAAGCCAAAACAACCGTCGTGCCGCGGTAGGGCTGCATATACTCTTCCGCTACGGCGGGTTTGGCGCTGACACCAGCCGAGTTGGGAATCTGGGATTTATCCAACACGTTGAAGCCGTCCAAGCCAATCAGGCTGATAATCTTCGACAGATCGCCCAAGCCCAGTTCCACCACGTCGAAATCCGTGTTGGTCTGGTTGGCCTTATATGTGGAAATCAGCAAATCAGGAAGCGTCTGGCCGCCAGTGCCGGAGAGGATAAATTGAAGCTCCGCATGGAATTTGCCCTTGTTGTACTCCGGATCGTTGTTAAACGCCTCAACCAGCCGCTCAAACATCTGACGGACATTGTCGGAGCCGCCGGCCCAGACATGCACGGTGGTCTTCGCGCCGGAGGAACCGCTGTCGGAGGAGCTGCTGGAAGAACTGTCGGAGGAACCGCCGGAGCTGCCACCGCTGCCGGAGCCGCCGCAGGCCGCCAAAGACACCGCCATAGCCAGCGTCAGCAAAAGGGCGAGGACGCGTTTCTTCAGGTTCTTTGTCATAGTTTTCCTTCCTTTCTTTTCGCTAAATGATGCTTCTTTGGGAACTTGAGATTCACAGAGTCTTCAAGGCTCAGGTAATTGGGCGCATTTCGATCTTCGAAACGTTACGTGGCAGAGCCGCTACGCAGATCGTTGCCCTCCACATAATCTCCAAGACCGGACGGTCCGGGCTAAGTCTTGAATATCCGCTTGCTCGCTGATGATTTCCGCGCTCTCCGGGCGGATGACGAAAATGTTGCCTGTAACGCGTTTATGATTCCTCCGTTTAGGCAAAATATGTCGAATTTTCAATCCATGACCACCGAAAAGTAACCTTATCCTGGATTTTTATCTGCCAAATACCGGGGTTTATATTCTACAACCGGTTTCATTTTCATGCAAAAAAATTATTGTATAAATTGTACCATGGTTTATCGCCCGTGTCAAGGAAAAATGTTATTATGCCCAAACTCGCCTAAACCGCTTCACAAGCAGCCCTTGCGGGCAGCATCGGCGGGGACTGGGAACTGCCCAGGAAGCGTGAACCACGGATTTTTGCGTTAACGCCGGCGATAAAGAATGGAGATGGATCCCGTCCCCTTTATGCGAACCGTATGAGCAACTTTGACCTGCGCGCCATTGATTTTTTATAGAATATTCTAATTCCCGGAAAATATCAAGTATTTCTTGTAATCAGGTCAAAAAACTGCTATAATTTGAAAAAATATATCCATGAGACAAGTTATGAAGCATGACCAGCATTCACAAATAAAACCGTCCCTCCCGCAAAGAAGGCAGCTGACAAGCACAGCGCTGCATATCCGTTTTTATATTTTCATTTTCGCAGAAACCGCCCAGAGATTTCAAAGCTTCGAAAGCTTTCGGACTGCTCCCTTTACCGCAATGGACTCAGAAATTTTTCATCCTGTATAAACGGGACCTTGAAGGCCAGATCAAAAGAGCCTGAAATTCATCCGGCTTCTCTCACTTTCTTTCTTGAGGAAAGGTTTCTCACCCGCACTTCCCTGCCGGCATAGCTTCTCCCAATCGTGATATCCATCCACTGAAAAAATTGTTGATTTCGCGCCAGCTGTTTTCAAAAAAAGGATGTTAAGTATACTATGAAACTGATTGACATTGCCAGAATTGCAAACGTCTCAAAATCAACTGCTTCCCGTGCCTTGGCGGATTCTCCTTTGGTGAAAGACTCCACAAAGCGGCGCGTGCAGGAGATTGCCAAACAGTATAACTACCGCCCAAATTCCCTGGCACAAGCAGTCGCCGTCCGAAAATCCGGCATTTTAGGCTTTTGTCTCCTCCACAAAGAAAATCCGTCCTTTGCGCACACCTTCCTGGGTCCTGTTTTGGATGGTGCACTTCAGGAGGCGCAGCTCCATGGATATCACCTGATCCTATCCGCCAACTCCGGGAGCCATACGTTCGACGAGGCATTTATTCAGGATGCCATTGAGGGGGTCATTTTTTCTTCCTTCGCCCCGGCCGAGGCTATCCGCATCTTTCAGAGCCGAAAAATTCCGCGTGTCGTCATCAATGACGAATTGGACGCGGAACATGTCGGTTTTGTTTTGGATGACAGCTATGGCGGAGGCAAGCTGCTTATGGAGCACTTAATTCGCGATTGCGGACGCCGCCGTATCGCCATCATCTCCGACCGGTTCAGCCATACCAGCTATCTGCTTCGTTACCTTGCCTACATAGACGCGCTGCAGAGCAATTCCTTAGCACCCTATGAAAACGAGGCCTTTCGAAATGATGATCTGTACGAGGGACACGAACCGACCAGCGATACAATTCTTCCCCAGCACCAATATACCAGTATTCCCCGTTTTGGAACCCCGATTATTACACCGGGCATCCACATGGATCACGGCTATGCCGCCGTCCTCCGCCTGATCCAAACCGGAGACTTGCCCGACGCCATATTTGTCACATCGGACTCTTTGGCTGTGGGAGTCATCCGCGCGCTGAAGGACGCCGGCATCCGTGTGCCGGAGGATATTGCCGTAACCGGGTACGACCGGACCAACAGTTCGGATGTCGTTGTTCCCCCCTTAACGACGGTTCAGGTGAATTGCGAGGAAATCGGGCGCTCCGCTATACGGACGTTGATTGAGTTCATCGAAAGTCCTCAGAAAGAATCGAAAACCATATACATTCCCAATCAGTTGGTCATTCGTGGAAGCACTGTGGCGAATTCGTCCTGAACGTATATATTCACAGCTGCGCCGGACTATCCGGAGTGGCCGTGCCGGTGGTCTTTTGCAAATAGTTTCCAGATTCCGACCCGTCCGGCATTCCGGGACACTTACCCTATGTGGTCATCGACAGCGGCGGCGGAGTGTGATATGATAGCGGTATCAAAACAAAGGAGGACCTTCCCCTATGCGAAAGATTCTACTGGTCATCGACATGCAGAACGACTTCATCAACGGCGCCCTGGGAACCCCGGAGGCGGAGGCCATCGTGGAGAGGGTAGCGGAGGAGATCGGCAAGTACCCTGCCGGCGACGTCATCGTCACTCGGGACACCCATTCCGAAAACTACCCGGAAACCCAGGAAGGCCGGAACCTGCCTGTGGTCCACTGCGTGAAGGGGACTCCCGGTTGGGAGCTGCACCCCAGGATCGCTTCCATTTTGAAGGATGCACCGGTAATTGACAAGCCCACCTTCGGTTCCAAGGAGCTGGCGGAGATGCTGGCCAAACTGGCGGAGAAGGACCAACTGGAGATCACTCTGATAGGCCTTTGCACAGATATCTGCGTGGTTTCCAACGCCCTGCTGATCAAGGCGTTCCTGCCGGAGGCATCGGTCCGTGTCCTTGCAGATTGCTGCGCCGGCGTGACGCCGGAGAGCCACAAAGCGGCGCTAGACACCATGCGGATGTGCCAAATTCAAATCTTATAACCCGCAGCGGGCGCCCATGCCATCTGGCATAGGGCGTTTCCCTTTTGGATGTGGCCGCCGCTATCATCGTCCCCCCGTTTTCGTCAGGTTAACGTCATCTTCCAGCTGTGAATCTTCAGCTCCATCCGGTTGCGTTCCCGCTCTGTAATAACCCCTTTTTCATACAGCACCCGGTTATAGTAGGACAACCAAATCCGGGCCGCGGCTTCCTTCCTCCGCTGTTCACGGAACCTCTGCTCAGACATGACGGTCCCTCCCTTCCCTGAAATAGTTTCCGAATGTTTCCGGATTTATACGTTTGCCAACAGGCCGCTCCCCTCTCCCCGCACCGGCGGGACAGTAAAAAGCAGCCCGCACATGGAGAAGGCGTTTCGGAGCCGCCGGCGTTGCCGGTGGTTTTCCTTTTCCACAAATAAGGGTCCGCAAATTGCACTGTGCTCCCTTGCTTTATTTCATATTTCGTGATAAGATGCAAAATAGAAGATGACAAAACGAACCAAAGGAGACACACATGGACATCCACAGCATCCGGCAGGCCCTGCGCACCAAGCCCATCTACAATATCCCCCTTCGGGTGACGTTCTACGCCCGGGTGTCCTCCGAGAGCGACGAGCAGCTCAACTCTCTGGGCAACCAGGTATCCTACTATGAGGAATTCATCTGTAAAAACGCCGCCTGGGAGTATGTAGAGGGTTATGTGGATGAGGGCCTGTCCGCCGCTACCACCAAAAAACGAGAGGACTTCCACCGCATGGTGGAGGACGGCAAAGCAGGACTATTTGACTTGATCATCACCAAGGAGATCACCCGCTTCGCCCGCAACACTCTGGACTCGATTCTCTACACTCGGGAACTGCTCAGCGCCGGGGTGGGAGTGTTCTTCCAGAACGACAACATCAACACCTTCGACGAGGACAGCGAACTGCGGCTGACTATCATGTCCGGCATCGCCCAGGACGAGCTGCGGAAGCTGTCCAGCCGGGTCAAGTTCGGCCATGCACAGGCAATCAAGAAAAACGTCGTCCTGGGCAACAGCCGCATTTTCGGCTACGTCAAAGACGGCGGCCGTCTGGCGGTCGACGAGGACGAGGCCCCTATGGTGCGGGAGCTGTTCGAGCTGTATGCCACCGGCGAATACAGCATGAAGCAGATCGAGACACACTTCTGGGACAAGGGCTACCGCAATCACAACGGCAAGAAAATCGCTCATACCACTATGTCGAACCTGATCGCCAATCCCAAGTACAAAGGCTACTACGTGGGAAATAAAGTCAGGGTCATTGACCTGTTTACCAAAAAGCAAAAATTCCTCCCGCCGGAGGAATGGGTGATGTTCAAGGACGAGACCGGCGAAATCGTTCCCGCCATTGTCTCCGAGGAGCTGTGGGAGCGGGCCAACGCCGTGCTGAAAAAGCGTAGCGAAGACGTGAAGGGCCGTCAGGGCATCTGCAACCACGCCAATCTTCTGACCGGCAAGCTCTTCTGCACCCACTGCGGCGCGGCCTACTACCGGCGGGAGTCGGTGGACCGGCAGGGGCATAAAAACAGCAAGTGGGTCTGCTCTGGCAAGATCAAAAACGGCGCGGACTCCTGCCCATCCTTTCCCATTTACGAGGAGGAGCTGAAGCCCCTGTTGTTCCAAGTGTTCAGCGAGACGGAGGCGGACGCCGGAGCGCTGGTGGCAGAGTATATTGAGATGTACAAATCCCTTGAGGACGGCAGCGGCACGGCGGCGCAGATCGAAGCCCTCCGCCGGCAGATCGATCTGGCCCGGAAGAAAAAAAGCAAACTCCTGGGCTACAACGCCTCCGGCCAGCTCTCCGACCGGGACTTCCTTGCCATGAACAAGGACTGCGACCAAGAGATCGGTGACGCCGAGCGGCAGATCTACGACCTGGAACAGCAGCAGCTGTCAAAGGAAGCGTTCCGCAAGCAGATCGACACCATCCGCCGGGTACTGGACGAGGCCCGCCGGGACGCCGCCAACGGACTCATCCGCAAGGAGTTTGTGGACCGGTATATTGACAAGATCTTCGCCACACCGGAGGAAGACGGCTCTTTGCGGCTGCAAATCAAGATCTTCACCGGGGATACCACCGATAAATACCTCTCGAATCTCCGAAGCCGTACGGGTCACACGTTCAAGAAGATGATCGAGTCCTACGAGAAGTCCCTGTAACTTCCCGCTGGAAAAGAAGGGGAGAGGCTAGCGCCTCTCCCCCTTCTTCTGTCTACCGCAGCAAAATCGGCTGTATTTGCTCCCCCCTCAGGGCGGCGTCCACCGTCTCCGGCAGCTTCGAAAAATCCGCCACAAGCGAGCTGGGCTTCTGGGCGGCATTGTCCTGCCCAAAGGGCACAAAGTAATAATTCCGCCGAACCAGCAGCTCGCCGATGTTCCTGGCCCCGGCCGCCAGCCCGTCGTTGCTGGAAACCGCCAGCACTACCGGCCGGCCGTTTCGCAGGTGGGATTTTGCTGCCATCGTTACCGACGTGTCCGCGATGCCCGCGGCCAGCTTGGCAATCGTGTTGCCGGTAGCTGGCGCGATCACCAGCACATCCAGCAGCCCCTTTGGCCCAATCGGTTCCACCGACGGGATATCCAGCAGGACGTCCTGCCCCGTCAAGTCCTCCAGCCGCTCCAGCAGGTCCTCGGACGTGCCGAAGCGGGTGTCTGTAAAGGCCGAGATCTCCGAGACAATGGGAATCACCGTCTCGTAAACCTTCGTCAGCGCCTCCAGCCCCTTCAGCGCCTTTTCGTGGGTGCAGAAGGAGCCACATACCGCAAAACCGACCCGTTCCTTGCGCATACAGGTCACCTCATTCTTCCAATAGGATATAATGTACCGCGTCCCGAATCGCCGCCGCCGCAGACTGGGGCGTCAGCTGCCCCGGCAGGGACCTGGCCCAGAGCACCTCCGGGCCGTCCGGTCCCGCCTCGATGCCCCGGACGGACGCCAGGTCGATCAGCAGGCATTCCTGCGGCAGCTGGGCCTTCAGAGGCCCGGTCAGGACGAGAGAGGGGACCGTGTTGAACACCGCGCCGAACGCGCTCAGGCAGCCGTCCAGGCTTCCGGTCTCTGCGGCCTGGTAGCCATAGGCTCGGATCCAGGCCAGGTCCTCCGGCTTTCGGGCGGTGGCGGTGACACGGGCGCCCAAGCCCTGGAGCCGGTGGCTGAGGAGCTTTCCGATCCGGCCGAAGCCTACCACCAGGCACTCCATGCCCAGCAGCGTCCGGTCCAGGTGCTCCATGGCCGTCTGCACCGCGCCCTCCGCCGTAGCGGCGGCGTTGGCAACCGCCAGCTCCTCCCGGAGGAAATAGTCCTCCACCGTCAGCCCCATCTCCTCCGCCTCCCGGCGCTGCTGGGGCCGTACCTGCCCCGCCAGAATGCGCTGCCGGGGCCGGAAGCGGCGGAAGAGGTCTGCCGTGGGCACCGCGCCCTCCTCGCAGTTCAGTACGCCATCGCCCTTGCACAGCGGCAGCGGCAAAATCACCACGTCGGCCGCGGCGGCGTGGTCCAGCGTGTCCGTCCCCACCGGTTTCCAGCGGTCCAGGCCGTAAGTACGGACGCAATGTCCCTCCCCGGCCAGCAGCCGGCTCAGCTCCGCCTGGCGGCGGTCCCCGCCGATGACGCCAAAGGTCTTGTTCATCTCACATTCCCCCTCGCTTCATGGTATGGGCGGGGCGGGAAATCGGTGATTGTCTTTCCGCACCCCGCATGGTACAATAGGACTTGCCGGCAGGCAGATTTACCCGAAAGGATGGACCTGTATGAATTACCTCTACCTCCTCTTCGACGCGGACGATACCCTCTTCGATTTTCCCAAGGCCTCCTCTCGGGCCTTTCAGAAAATGTGCCGCACCCAGGGTATTCCCTTTACCGAAGAGCTTCACCAGCGCTACCACGCCATCAACCTGGAACTCTGGGCCGCCTTTGACCGGGGCGAGGTGGGCAAGGACTATGTCTCTCTGGAGCGCTACGTCCGCTTTTTGAAGGAGGTGCAGCTGGAACGGGACCCGGCGGCATGCAATCGGGACTATCGCGACGCCCTGGGCGAGGGGGTCTTTCCCCTGCCCCACGCCGAGGAGGTCTGCCGGGAGCTGCGCGCCCGGGGCCACCGCATGTACATCATCACCAACGCCGTGGCCTCCATCCAGCGAAGCCGCCTCCGGGGCAGCGTCTTCGCCGGGCTGTTCGAGGGGGCCTTTGTCTCGGAGGAGGCCGGCGCCGCCAAACCCAGCCCTGCATACTTCGACTACGTCGCCCGCCAGCTCCCCGGCCTGACCCCGTCCAACGCCCTGGTCATCGGCGACTCCCTGACCACGGACATTCAGGGGGCCAACAACGCGGGCCTTCCCTGCTGCTGGTTCAACCCGGCGGGCAAGCCCCGTCCTGCGGGGCTTCGGATCGACTATGAGATTGACGATTTGCGAACGCTGCTGGACATCGCGTAGAATATAAAAAAGCGGCGCTGGGTGTCCCCAGCGCCGCTTTTCAGTCCCTTTTCGGTTTTCTGCGCAGCTTCAGCAAAATGCCCTCCCGCTCTGCCGCAGCCTGGAGCAGGGCGGAAACCGCCGCGCCCCGCGTCCGCAGGTCCAGCTCCAGCATCGTTTCGGCCCTTTTGCGGGCCTCCCGGAGGACCGGCAGGGGCAGCAGATTTGCCGCCAAGTAGAACAAGGTCTTCCGCCGCCCGTCGTTGCAGCGCTCCAGGAGAAAACGCAAAATCTCCTGCCGCTCCAGCACCTCGGCCCGATAGCCCTCCGGCCCCATCCGCCGGGCCTTCTCCATATCCGCCAGTCGGTTGCGGTGGGAGAGGAAGGAATCGTATTCCTCCGGCTCCTCGTACCTCCGGCAGGGAAACTCCCCGCAACAAAAGCAGTACGCCGGGTTCCCGTGCTCCATGCCGCACCGGGCGATTTTACAAGACTGGTTTCCCGCTCCCCCGCCGCAGCCTGGGCAGTACCCGTCCAGCTTCATAGGGCACAGGCCGCAGTTCAGCCCGCAGAGGGAAAACAGCAAATCCTCCCGTTCAAATCCCTTCATGTTACCCCCCGTTTGCCGTTCGGTTTTTCCGGATATACTCCAGCAGGGCTTCCCGCTCATTTGGCAGCTCCCCGTCCACCACCCGGCCCAAAAGCTCCTGCAGCGCCCTTCCCAGCTCCGGCCCGGAGAGACCCAGGGCCAGCAAATCCCCTCCCCGGATCACCAGCTGCCGCAGGGAAAAACAGGCGTCCTCCTCCACCAGCCGGTCCAAGATCGCCTCCCCCTTGCGGATTTCCGCCTGCCGCCCCCGGCAGGCAGGGGCCTGGGCCAGATTATCCGCCCGCTTCAGGGCCAGCAGCAGCCGCAGCTCCTCCTCTCCCAAGGTCCGCAAAGCCCGGCGGACGCCTTTGTCCGTCCGGGGAATGTCCCGGTCGTGCCAGGCCACCAGGCGCACGACCCGCTCCCGGAAGGCGGCGGGAAATTTCAGCCGCCGGAGCATTCGCTCCGCCATTTCCCGGCTGACGGCGGCGTGGCCGTAAAAATGCCCCACCCCCTGGGCGTCCAGCGTGAAGACCAGCGGCTTGCCCACGTCGTGGAGCAGCGCCGCACAGCGCAGCTCCGCCACGGGGAGCGTGGCCCGCAGGGCCGCCGTGCTGTGGGTCCATACGTCGTAGCAGTGGTGGACGTTTTGCTGGTCGAAGCCCACCATGGGCAAAATTTCCGGCCAAAAGCTCCCAATCACCCGGGGGTGGCGGTCCAGCGCGTCCCCGGCCCAATTGCCGCAAAGGAGCTTCACCAGCTCCACCTGAATCCGCTCCGCCGCCACCTCCCGCAAAAGCTCGCAGCTACGGTCCATGCTCTCCCGGGTCTCCCAGCTCTCGTCAAAGCCCAGCACCGCCGCAAAGCGCACCCCCCGGAGAATCCGGAGCGCGTCCTCCTGAAACCGCCGGTCCGGTTCCCCCACGCAGCGCAGCATCCGCCTCCTCAGGTCCTCCTGTCCCCCAAAGGGGTCCCGCAGCTCCCCCCGGAGGTTCAGCGCCATGGCGTTGACGGTAAAGTCCCGCCGGGCCAGGTCCTCCTCCAGCGAGGCGGTAAAGCGCACCGAATCCGGCCTGCGGTGGTCCCGGTACTTCCCGTCGACTCGGTAGGTGGTCACCTCCACCGCTCCTCCCTCCGTGCGTACGGTGACAGTCCCATGCTTCAATCCCGTGGGCACGCTCCGGCCGTCAAAAATAGCCAGCGTCTCCTCCGGACGGGCGGAGGTGGTTATATCCCAGTCCTCCGGCGTCCGGCCCAGCAGCGCGTCCCGGACGCAGCCGCCCACGCACCATGCCTCCCGTCCCGCCGCCTCCAGGGCCTTCAAAACCGTCTGAACATTTCCCGGAATTTCCATGGTGTTCCTCCTTTCGCCGTTGCATTTCCCTTTTCCTTGTATTATAATAAAATATCCACAAGGTTACAATCCTTTATTCCAAAATGCCTAAACAGCGGGCGCTTGCAAGCGGTCCTCTGCTTCCAAGCCCTTTGACGATATGGAAAATATGGAAAGGAAGCTGGTTTCCATGATGCATAATCACCCCCCCATCCGCGAGTTTCTCGTCCCCGGCAAGCGCGCCCACCTGGTGGGCATCGGGGGCGTATCCATGTGCCCCCTGGCGGAGGTCCTGCGGGACAAGGGCCTGGTGATCCAAGGGTCCGACGTCTCGGAAAGCGACACGGTGCGCCACCTCCGGTCCCTGGGCATTCCCGTGGCTATCGGCCACAACGCCGACAACCTGAAAGACTGCGACCTGGTCATTCGCACCGCCGCCGTCCACGACGGAAACCCCGAGATCGCCGGGGCCGTCGCCCGGGGCATCCCCGTCTACGAGCGGGCCCAGGCGTGGGGGGCCATCATGCGCCGCTATCCCAACGCCCTGTGCGTGGCCGGGACTCACGGAAAAACCACCACCACCTCCATGTGCACCCACATTTTCATGGCGGCGGAAAAGGACCCCACGGTCATGATCGGCGGCGCCCTGCCCCTGCTCCACTCCGGCTACCGGGTGGGTCAGGGGGACACCATCATCCTGGAGTCCTGTGAGTACTGCAACAGCTTCCTCAGCTTTTACCCCACTGTGGCGGTGGTGCTGAACGTGGAAGCCGACCACCTGGACTTTTTCAAGGACCTCCGGGATATCCAGAACTCCTTCCGAAGGTTCGCGGAGCTGGTCCCCCCCACGGGGCACGTGGTCGTCAACGCCGGCAACGCCGGCGCCATGGAGGCCCTGGCGGGCCTGGAGCGCAGCGTCCTCACCTTCGCTCTGGACCATCCCGCGGACTGCACCGCCGCGAACCTCGCCGAGGAGGACGGCCATCCCGTCTTCGACGTGCTGGTAAAGGGCGAATTTTACGCCCACGTGACCCTCCGGGTCTACGGGCGGCACAACATTCTCAACGCCTTGGCGGCGGCGGCCTCCGCCTGGGTGCTGGACATCCCCGGCGAGGCCGTGGAGGCCGGACTGGACTCCTTCACCGGCGCGGGGCGGCGCTTTGAGCACAAGGGGACCTTCCAAGGCGCAGAGATTTACGACGACTACGCCCATCACCCCGACGAGCTTCACGCCCTTTTGACCACGGCCAGGGGCCTGGGATACCGGCGGGTGATCGCCGCCTTCCAGCCCCACACCTACTCCCGCACCGCCAAGCTCTTCGACCGCTTCGTGGAGGAGCTGAAGCTGGCGGATGTGGTGGTTCTGGCAGAGATCTACGCTGCCCGGGAGCAGAACACCCTTGGCATCTCCTCAGCGGACCTCAGCCGGGAGATCCCCGGCTCCGTCTACTGCTCCACCTTGGATAAGACTGCGGAGGCCCTGCGCCGCCTGGCCCTGCCGGGGGATTTGATTCTGACCGTCGGCGCCGGGGACATCTACCGTGCCGGGGAAAAACTTCTGGAAAAGGACTGACAATCCATGGAAATCTCAACGCTTTTTCACAATACCCGCCCGGACGGCCCTCTCCTTCCTCAGGAGGAGGCCGCCTTCGCCCTGTTGGAGGAGCTGGGTATAGACTATGACCGGGTGAGCAGCGAACCTGCCGACACCATGGAAAAATGCGCCGCCGTCAGCCAGGTGCTGGAGGTGCCCATCTGCAAAAACCTCTTCCTCTGCAACCGGCAGAAAACCCAGTTTTACCTTTTGTGCATGGGTCCCGACAAGCCCTTCCACACCAAGGACCTCTCCCACCAGATCGGCTCCGCCCGGCTGTCCTTCGCGCCGGAGGAGTGCCTGTGGGAGCTGCTGGGCTGCACCCCCGGCTCCGCCACCATTCTGGGCCTGATGAACGACCGGGAGCATCAGGTCCGCCTGCTGCTGGAGCGGGAGGTCTATGAGGCGGAATTTTTGAGCTGCCACCCCTGCATCTGCACCAGCAGCCTGAAATTGAAAACGGCGGACGTACTTAACAAGTTTCTGCCCCGCACCGGGCACGAGCCGTCGGTGGTGGACCTGTAAGGGGCCGGCCGCAGAGACTTTTCGGCATTTTTGGGGGAGCTTTGCTGATGTTTCCCCGGCAATCCGGCAAACGGTTCTCCAATTTCTTGAAACAGGAGGGTTCCTATGAAACAGCTTTTTCTCCTGGCCGCCGTCATTTGCTTCGGCGTGGCCATTCTCAAATTTTACTCCGCCCGGATGGTCCAACCCTCCGCTCCGAAACCGGACAAGCTCCCCTGGCGTACCCTCACCGCCGAGGAGGCCAAGGCCCGCCTGGACGAAAACGAGGATGCGATTCTCCTGGACGTGCGGACACAGGCGGAATATGACGCCGGGCATATCCCCGGGGCCGTGTGCCTGCCTAACGAGGATATCCTGCCGGATCTTCCCCTTCCCTTCGAGAATGACGCGGAAATTCTGGTCTACTGCCGCTCCGGCCGGCGAAGCGCCGAAGCAGCGCAGAAGCTGACGGAGCTGGGCTGCACAAACGTGGCCGACTTCGGCGGCATTCTGGACTGGCCTTATGAAACCACAACGGACTGACAGAAAGAAAGCCACGCCCTCCGGCGCGGCTTTCTTCCTATATGCTCAGGTTTCCGGCGTGGCGTAAATGCCGTAGACAAAGAGGTCCTCCCGGTCGTTCGGGTCCGCCAGCTCCGGAAGGATGATAAGCGTGTTGTCCTCCGCAAACCTCACCTTCAAGTTCCCGCTGTGAAGACGGTAGGTCTGGGTCTTCTCCGTCCCGTCGGAGGAAATGACCGTCACGCTCAGCGTTCCGCCGTCGAAATAGTCCGCATCCATCTGGGCCTCGGTGGTAATGCCCAGGCCGGTGTTCACAGCCATATCCTCCGGGGGAACCCAAAAACCGTAGAGGACCTCCGGATCGTAGTCCTCCTGGACGCTCTCACCCAGGGATGTCATCTCCGGCATGTACCAGGTCCCGTCGTCCCTCTGGCTGATGGCGGCGGGAGCCAGCCGCCCCTCCGCCATGGCCTGGCGGTACCCGTTCATCTGCTCCTCCGTCAGGTCTTCCCGGCACTGGTAGCGGTACAGCCCGCCCCGGTCGATGGAAAGCTTGACCTGGGCGATATGCTCCCCCGCAATCTGGAAGAGGCAGCCGGTGAAGTCGCCGAATTCCATCGTTGTGCAGCCCTCCCCGGCGGCAAAGGCGATGCTGCCGTCCTCTGCCGGGCCGTAGGCGTTTTCGGTCATGGCGGCGTAGGCCGTCAGGCCAAAGGTGGGAACCAGCACCTGGGCCGAAGGCGCCTCCTTGGAGCCATCGCCCCCAACAGGGCCGGAGACCTCAGGATTTCCGGCAGGCGCAGGGCGGAGGGAGAAGCCCCCCAGCACCAGCGCCAGGGCGCATGCCGCGCAAACCGCCGTCCGCAGAAGGGGACGGCCCCGCCGCCTCTCCCGCCGGGCGGGAAGCGGCGCTTCCGCCACCCTGCGCCGGGCCTCGAAGAGCACCCGGTCATTCAGCCCGGCGGGCGTATGGATAGACTGCATCAGCTTTTGATACCGATTCTCCATCGTCAAAACCTCCCAATAAATTTTTCAGCTCCGCCCTGGCCCGGCGGAGTCGGCTCCGCACCGTCGCCGCCGGAACCCCCAGCAGCGCGCCGATCTCGCCGCTCTCATAGCCCTCACTATAGAATAGGTGAACCACGACCCGCAGCTTCTCCGGCAGCCGGGCCACCGCATCCCACAGTTCCGCCGCCGCCTCGTCTACGGGGCCGGCGGCGTCCGGAATCTCGTCCAAGGACAAGGTCCCACGCCGCTGCCGGAGGCGGCCCAGGTCCGCGCAGCGGTTCAACGCCGCCCGGATCAGCCACGCCTTCACGTGTTCGCCGTCCCAGCCCACGGTGCGCTGCTCCAGCAGCCGGAGAAACACGTCCTGATAGACGTCCTCCGCGTCTGCGGCATTCTGCAAACGGCACAGGGCCAGGCGGTACACCGTGTCGCCGCAGGTCTTCATGGCATTGCTCAGTTCTTGTTCCGTCAAAACAATGCCTCCTTTCCTTTGTCCGAAAAGCGCCTTTCAATTATAACACGCCGGAAAGCGGCAATTTGTGCCCTGTGGAGAGCATTTTTTTGCGCACAGCTCTTCCGGCATGGAAAAAGCCCCCTTTTCAAGGGGGCTTTCAACCGCTTGCATACGGGGCAGCGACTGCGGCGCAGTCGCTTATACGTTAAACCGGAAGTAAATCATGTCGCCGTCCTGAACCACATATTCCTTTCCCTCGCTGCGGAGGAGGCCCTTCTCCCTGGCCGCCGCGACGCTGCCGCAGGCCGCCATATCGCTGTAGGCAATGACCTCTGCACGGATAAAGCCTCGCTCAATGTCGGAGTGGATCTTCCCCGCCGCCTGGGGCGCCTTGGTGCCCTTTTTAATAGTCCAGGCCCGGCACTCGTCCTTGCCGTAGGTCAGGAAGGAAATGAGGCCCAGCAGCGAATACGAGCACTTGATGAGCCGGTCCAGGCCCGACTCCTCCACGCCGATCTCCGCCAGGAAGAGCTGCTTCTCCTCCCCCTCCAGCTCCGCCACGTCCTGTTCCAGTTTCGCACAGATGGGCAGGACCTGGCTGCCCTCGGCGGCGGCAATCTCCCGGACCTGCTGGTAATACTGGTTATGTTCCAGGTCGGAAAAACCGTCTTCATCGGTGTTCGCCGCGTAGATGACCGGCTTGAGGGTCAGCAGCTCGCTGGTGCGCAGCAGCGCCGCGTCGTCCTCGTCACAGGGGAACGTGCGGGCCAGGTTCCCTCCGTCCAGGTGCTTCTGAAGGGCCGTAAACAGCTCCACCTCATGGGCGTACTTTTTGTCGCCCTTCAGGGCCTTTGACGCCTTCTCCACCCGGCGCTGAACCATCTCCAGGTCCGCCATGACCAGCTCCATGTTAATGATGTCGATATCCCGCTTCGGATCCGTAGAACCCTCTACATGGATGACGTTTTCATCGTCAAAGCAGCGGACCACATGGACCACCGCGTCGGTCTCCCGAATGTTGGCCAGAAACTTATTCCCCAGGCCCTCGCCCTTGCTGGCGCCCTTCACCAATCCCGCGATGTCCACGAATTCGATGACTGCCGGAGTCTTCTTGTCTGGCTCATACATCTCCGCCAGCTTGTCCAGCCGCTCGTCCGGCACAGCAACCATGCCCACATTGGGGTCAATCGTGCAGAAGGGGTAGTTGGCGCTCTCCGCCCCGGCGTTGGTGATGGCGTTGAACAGGGTCGACTTGCCCACGTTGGGCAGGCCCACGATGCCTAATTTCATTTTTCTGTTTACCTCCTGATTTTTCAAGGGTTTCAAGACTTTCAAAGTGGTCTCCGCCACATTTCCGCCACATTACGGGCCTTTTGCTACTGCCAACCCGTTTTCAAGTTGCCCTTGCTCAAAGAGCTTGATGCCCATTTCCAT
>JAAVYM010000004.1 GCA_022791135.1 Oscillibacter sp. | reverse complement strand
ATCGCCTTGACACGTTTCACGTTGGGCTTCCAGGGACGGTTGGAACGCCGGTGAGAGTGAGAGACCTGAATACCAAAGGTCACGCCTTTGCCGCAATACTCGCACTTAGCCATCCATTGCACCTCCCCGCTGTCGCATAGTCCGTGCGTATTTTCATCAGCACGAGTGTTATAATAACAGAATCCATCGAAAAAAGCAAGAAGAATTTTCAAAAAAGCAGAAGTTTTTTTGCGAGGATTTTCCGCCCATCTTCTGCGGGAAGGTGTTGCGGAATTGGAAGAGTTCATATATAATGGAAACAAATGCGCCTGAGGCGCGGAAATAAACGATCGCCCGTACCTGGCCGGGCAGGACAGGCGGGGTTGCGCCCCGCCGGAAAAAGGAGAAACACCATGCGCGAGAACGGTTTGAAGGTGAAAGATTTTGTTTCCCTCTTTCATTTGGAGGTGCTGAACCGGGGCAGTGACTTCGATACCGCCCTTTTGACCGTGCCGGATCTGAACCGGCCTGGCCTGCAGTTTCACAGCTTTTACGACTATTTTGACCCTTGCCGTCTCCAGGTTATCGGAAAGGCGGAGGTTACCTATCTGCGGGGACTCAGCGAGGCCCAGCGCCGCAAATGCTTTGATGACCTTTTCCTCTACGACATCCCGGCCCTGGTGATTGCACGGAGCTTGGACTGCTTCCCGGAGTGCCTGGAGAGCGCGGTAGAGCATCAAAAGACCCTCCTGCGGACGGAGGAGGTAACGGTGACCTTTACCAGCCACACGATTGAGTATCTCAATCGTGTGCTGGCCCCCTGCATCACCCGCCACGGCGTGCTGTTGGATATCTACGGCGAGGGCGTCATGATCACCGGCGACTCCGGGGTGGGCAAAAGCGAGGCGGCCATTGAGCTGATTATGCGGGGCCATCGTCTGGTGGCGGACGATGCGGTGGAGCTGCGCCGGATCTCCGGCCAGCTGATTGGCACCGCGCCGGAGGTGATTCGGAACTACATCGAGCTGCGGGGCATCGGCGTTATTGACGTGCGCCAGCTTTTCGGCGTCCGGGCCATCAAAAACGAGGCGCAGCTGGACATGGTGGTAAATTTCGAACCCTGGGACAGCTCCAAGTTTTACGACCGCCTGGGCATTGAGGATCATTTCACCGATATCCTGGATATTCAGATTCCCATTGTCACGATCCCTGTGCGCCCGGGACGGAACCTGGCCAGCATCGTGGAGGTAGCGGCCATGAACAACCGCCACCGGAAATTCGGCTACAACGCGGCTCAGGAGCTGGCCCGGAAGGTGGATGCCCGGGCGGATGGAAAGATGTGAGGAGGAGCGGCCATGTATATCGGCATCGACGTAGGAGGAACCAATCTGAAGGCCGGCTTGGTGGACGAGGCGGGCAGGATCGTAAAGGTAGAACGGGCACCCCTGAATTTCCAGGGGCCGGAGGCTTTTGCCGAAACCCTGGCGGAGCTGTCCCGCAAGGTGCTGCGGGAAGGGGTTCAATGGGTGGGCATGGGCTTGCCCGGCGCGGTGGACGGGGGTGACATCCTCTTTACCACGAACATTCCCATGGAAAACGTCCCCCTGGAGCGGCTTTTCCGGCGCCATTTGGATCTTCCCCTGCTGCTGGGAAACGACGCGGACTGTGCTGCCGTGGGCGAGTTTTTCGGCGGCGCAGGGAGAGGGACCCAGGATTTCGCTGTGGTGACTCTGGGCACCGGCGTGGGCGCAGGATTGATTTTGAACGGAAAGCTCCGGGGCGGCGTAACCTCCAGCGAGGCTGGTCATATTGTCATCTGCCAGGATGGCGAGCCGTGCAACTGCGGTCGCCGGGGCTGCTGGGAGCGCTACGCCTCCGCCACCGGCCTGATTCAGCAGACCAAGTGGGCGATGGAGGCGCACCCCGAGAGCGCCCTCCACAAGCTGGCGGCGGAGCGCGGCGTGGAGGGCCGGACAGCCTTCCAGGCGGCGGAGGCCGGAGACGAGACCGCTTTGGCGGTTTGCCGGCAATATGTGGTGTACTTAGCCAGTGGTGTGACCAGCTTGATCAACGTCCTGCGTCCTGAGGTAGTAGCCATTGGCGGCGGTGTGGCCGCCGCACCGGAGCATCTGCTGCTGGAACCTCTGCGAAAGGCCGTTGCACGGGAGAGTTTTTCCCGCCATGGAGGCCGGATTACCAGAATTTTGCCGGCGGAGCTGGGGAATGACGCGGGCATCATCGGCGCGGCGATGCTTGGCCGGGTGCTCTGAGGTGGGAATTTTGAGGATAGGGAGGCCCTTTCATGGATTGGGTGACACAGCTTGACAAGCAGCTTGCGGACTATCTGCCGGATATCAGGCTCCTGAAAGAGGAGCCGATGGCGCGGCACACGTCCTTCCGAGTGGGGGGGCCGGCACGGCGGATGGCTTTTCCGGAGCGGGGGGAACAGCTGGTGCTGCTGTACTCCATGGCCCTGGATTGCGGGGCCAGGCCTTTCATTT
Source organism: Oscillibacter sp. (assembly GCA_022791135.1). GTDB lineage: Bacteria > Bacillota > Clostridia > Oscillospirales > Oscillospiraceae > Oscillibacter. Next base: position 35,682 of record JAAVYM010000004.1, on the reverse strand, counting down.
TGGGCAACGGGACAAACCTGCTGGTCCCGGATGAGGGGCTGGACCGCCTGGTCATCAAAACCTCCGGACTCAGCCGTATGGAGCTGGGAGAAGGACCGGGCTGCATAACCGCGGAGGCCGGGGTTTCCCTGGCCCGCCTGGCGGACTTTGCCTGTAAGCAGGGCCTGACAGGTCTGGAATTTGCCCATGGCATTCCCGGTTCGCTGGGCGGCGGCGTGTGCATGAACGCCGGAGCCTACGGCGGGGAGTTGAAGCAGGCGGTGTACAGCGTTTCGGCGCTTTTTCCCGAGGAGGGCGTGAAGCACCTTTGCGGAGAGGAACTGGCCTTTGGCTACCGGCGGAGTTTCCTCACGGAAAATCCTGCCGCGACAGTGCTGTCTGTGGAGCTGCGCCTGGCGACGGGGGACCCGGCGGCAATCCGGAAAACGATGCAGGATCTGATGGCCCGCCGGAAGGCTAGCCAGCCCCTGGAGCTGCCCAGCGCGGGCAGTACCTTCAAGCGCCCGGAGGGGCACTTTGCAGGAACGCTCATTGATCAATGCGGCTTGAAGGGCCTGGCGGTGGGCGGTGCGCAGGTGTCGGAAAAACACGCCGGCTTCATCGTCAACCGGGGAGAGGCTACCTGCGCCGACATCCTGGCCCTGATTCACCGGGTTCAGAAGGCCGTGCAGGAGAAGACCGGCGTCCGCCTGGAGCCGGAGGTCAGATTTGTGAATTAGAAAGGAGCTGTCTTATGGAAATTTTGATCATCTCCGGCCTGTCCGGCGCCGGGAAAAGCAAGGCGGCCTCCTTTCTGGAGGACAGCGGCTTTTACATTGTGGACAACATGCCCGCTGCCATGATTTTGAAATTTGCGGAGTTCTGCGTCGGCGGCGGCGGGCGTTACGCCCGGGTGGCGCTGGTGTACGACGTGCGGACGTCGCAGTCCTTTACGGAGCTTTTCAGTGTGCTGGAAAAGCTGCGGGGCATGGGGGATCTGTGCCGGATGCTGTTTCTGGAGGCATCGGCAGAGACCATTATCAAGCGCTATAAGGAATCCCGCCGCCGCCATCCCCTGCAGAAGAAGTCGGACTCTCTGGAGGAGGCCGTGGAGCGGGAGCGGAAGCTGATGGAACCGGTCAAGGAGCAGGCCGACTTTGTTATCGATACCACCGGCCTCCCCACGGCCCGGCTGCGTAGTGAGCTGCTGCGCCTGTTCAACGGAGAGGGGGAGCAGGGGGGGATGACGGTCAGCGTCACCTCTTTCGGCTTTAAGTACGGTCTGCCCCTGGAGGCGGACCTGGTGCTGGACGTACGGTTTATGCCAAATCCATTTTATATCGAGGAGCTTCGCCATCAGACGGGCCTGGACAAGGCGGTGGCGGATTACGTCTTCGGTTTCCGGCAGACGCACGATTTTCTCCGCCGGCTGGAGGAGCTGCTCTCCTTTACCCTGCCGCTCTATGCCGAGGAGGGAAAGACCGGCTTGGTCATCGCTGTGGGCTGCACCGGGGGACACCACCGTTCCGTGGCCATTGCCCACGCTCTGGCGGCCTTTATCCGGGGTCAGGGTTACCCCACGGCAGAGCATCACCGTGACATAGAGCGGGCGATCTAGGTTCTGCTTTGACAATGCCAGGAGCAGAGAACGAGAGTCCAGAAGCTTTGCAGGAGACCCTTGGAACGGAATTGGAAAGGAAGATTATGGAACATCGACCTTACTGTGCGCCCCGGAAGCATGGGCCGCGGATCGCCGTCATCGGCGGCGGTCACGGCCTTTCCAACATGCTCCGGGGGCTGAAGGAGTACACAGAAAACCTCTCCGCCATCGTCACGGTGGCGGATGACGGCGGCGGATCCGGCGCTTTGCGCCAAGATCTGGGGATGCCTCCTCCCGGGGACATCCGGAACTGCCTGACAGCCCTGGCAAACACGGAGCCGCTGATGGACCAGCTGATGGACTACCGCTTTCAGGAGGGGAGCCTGGCGGGGCAGAGCTTTGGAAATCTGTTCCTAGCGGCGCTGAACGGCATTTCCCCCAGCTTTGATGCGGCAGTCCGCCGCATGAGCGAGGTGCTGGCTATCACCGGACGGGTTCTTCCTGTGACCACTGCGGATGTGCAGCTGGAGGCCTGGTTTGAAAACGGGGCTTCTGTCGTCGGCGAGTCCAAAATCTTCTATTGCAAGAAAAAGGAGGACTGCCGCATCACCCAGGTGCGGCTGCTGCCGGAGCACCCCAAGGCCTTGCCAGAGGCGCTGTCCTCCATTGAAGAGGCGGACATGATCGTTCTGGGACCGGGCAGCCTGTACACCAGTATCATCCCCAACCTGCTGGTGGACGGTATCGTGGAGGCAATTCAGGCTTCCTCCGCCTTGAAAATTTACGTCTGTAACGTTATGACCCAGGAAGGAGAGACAGAGGGCTATACGGCTTCGGATCATATCTCCGCCATTTTCCAGCACTCGGCGGATCAGCTGTTTCGTTTGTGCTTGGTGAACTCCTCCCCAATTCCGGAAGATGTGGCCGCCCGCTATGCACAAGAGGGGGCGGAACTGTTGCGCTACGATACGGAACGCTGCGCTGCCCTGGGTGTGAAGCTGATGAGCCGCCCGGTGGCTATGGTGGAGGACGGCTATGTCCGCCACCACCCGGATCAGCTGGCCCGAGAGCTGATCCAGCTCCACGCGGAGCAAAATGTCCGCATTGCCGGAGGCCGCTACCGCAAGGAGTGATCTTTCGGGTATGCCAATCCCTTGAGAGGAGGCCCGCACGGATGTCCTTTTCCTACGATACGAAAAACGAGCTGTGCAGGCTGCCAGTGCAGCGCCGCTGCTGCGCCCAGGCGGAGGCTTACGGCATCCTGCTCTACTGCCATACGTTTAACGCGGCGGAGGTTCGGATTATCACAGAGAATCCCAACCTTGCCGCCCGTCTGCCCCGGCTGTTTGGGCGGGCTTTCGATCTCCGGTTCGACCGTCAGCCGGAGAGCGGCCGCAGCGAGGGCGGGAAAATGATCTTTCAAATCACGGAGCAAAAGAAGCTGGACCATATCATCAACCTCCTGGGCTATGCCCCCCGGCAGAGCCTGGCTCTCCATATCAACTTCGCTATGGTAGAGGAGGAGTGCTGCCGGGCGGCGTTTTTCCGGGGCTGCTTTTTTGCCGGGGGAAGTATTACGGACCCCGCAAAGCGCTACCACCTGGAGCTGACCAGCTCCCACCTCCAGGCCAGCCGGGAACTGGAGGTGCTGCTGCGGGAGAGCGGCTATCCCCCCAAAAGCGTTATCCGGAATGGAAGTTCTGTCACCTATTTCAAACAGAGCGAACAGATTGAGGATTTCCTCACCTTTATCGGCGCGCCGGTGGCGGCAATGCAGATCATGTCCACCAAGCTGGAGAAGGGGCTTCGCAACAGCGTGAACAGGCGGCTGAACTGCGACAGCGCCAACTTGGATAAGGCGGTGGAGGCCGCCCAGAGCCAGGGGGAGGCCATCCGGAGGCTCCAGGCCGCCGGGCGTCTGCCGGAGCTGCCGGACAAGCTTCAGCAGACAGCGGCGCTGCGGCTGCGGTATCCGGAACTGAGCCTCTCGGAGCTGGCGGAGGAATTTGACCCGCCGGTGACAAAGTCCTGCTTAAACCACCGCTTACGGAAACTAATGGAGCTGGCGGAGAAGCTTTGAGGAAAAGCGTCGCTGCCCACGTGCCCGGCCAAGGAAAGGCCGCTGTACAGGAAAAGATAGGAGGATACCCGTTTATGTCCCAAATTTTGAGCTGGAATCAGCTGTTTCCAGTGGACCAGCCGCCCTCTATGGAACAGATTGACCGCTATACGGACAATCCCCTCTGGCCGGAACTCCGGCAGTATTTGAAGGAGGTCTATGGCGCAGAGCCTCAGCCGGTCTACAGCCGTTGCGGCCTGGAACCCGGCTGGAACGTAAAGTTTAAAAAAGGCAGCAAGGCTCTTGCCACCGTTTATTTTCGCCCTGGCTATGCGACGGCGATGGTCTCCGTTGCACCCAGGGATGAAGCTGCGGCGGAGGCGGCGCTGCTTACCTGCACGGAGTACGTTAAGGAGCTGTACCGGCGTACGTCCTCGTCGAAAATGGGCCGCTGGCTGATGCTGGATTTGACCTCGCCGGAGGTTTTGGAAGATGTCAAGGCGCTACTGGCCGTCCGGGTAAAGCCGGCGGGGAAGTAGGGAAGAGGAGGGAGAAGCCATGTCCTTTGTCCACCTGCATGTCCATACGGAGTATAGCCTTCTGGACGGTGCATGCCGCATCCGGGATTTGCCCAAAATCGTGAAGGAGATGGGCCAGGACGCCTGCGCCATTACGGATCATGGAGTCATGTACGGCGCGGTGGATTTCTATCGGGCCTGTAAGGTGGAAGGGGTCAAGCCGATCATCGGCTGTGAGGTATACGTAACGGCAGAGGGACGTCGGCTTACCGATAAGGTCCACGAGTTCGACGCCGAGAGCCGCCATTTGGTTCTTCTTTGCGAGAATGAGGAGGGATACCGAAACCTCTCCTATATGGTCTCCATGGCGTGGACAGAAGGGTTTTACATCAAGCCCCGTGTGGATCTGGAGCTTTTGCGGGAACACAGCGGAGGATTGGTGGCCCTCTCCGCCTGCCTGGCGGGGGAGATTCCCCGCCGTCTTCGGAACGGGGAGTATGAGAACGCAAAGCGCTATGCCCTGGAGCTGGCGAATATTTTTGGCCCGGACCACTTTTATTTGGAACTCCAGGACCATGGTATTCGGGATCAGGCGGTGGTAAACCAGGGAATCTTGAAGATCCATCAGGAGACGGGCCTGCCCATGGTCTGCACCAACGACGCCCACTATTTGCGGGAGGAGGACGCGGAGGCCCACGATGTGCTGCTGTGCATCCAGACCGGCAAGACGCTGGACGACGAGAACCGCATGCGCTATGAGCCGCGGAAGTTTTACCTCCGCAGCGAGGAGGAGATGGCGGAGCTGTTCGCCGGCTACGAGGGAGCAGTGGAGAACACCGCCAAAATCGCGGAACTGTGCAATATGGACTTTACCTTTGGCAAGTACCATCTGCCGAAATTCCAGCTCCCGCCGGGCTATGACAGCTTTTCCTATTTGAAGAAGCTCTGCGCTGAGGGCTACCAGGCCCGCTACGGCGGGGACGAGTCCCACCGCAAGCAGCTGGAGTACGAGCAGGATATGATCGAGAAGATGGGCTTTACGGATTATTTCCTTATCGTTTCCGACTTCGTCCGCTACGCCCGGAGCGTGGGCATCCCCGTGGGGCCGGGCCGAGGCAGCGCGGCGGGTTCCATGGTCAGTTACTGTTTGTACATTACAGACATCGATCCGGTGAAATACGGGCTTTACTTCGAGCGCTTTTTAAACCCGGAGCGGGTGAGCATGCCGGATATCGACATGGACTTCGGCGACACGCGCCGGGGGGAGGTCATCGAGTATGTCCGTCGGAAATACGGCGAGGACCATGTGGCGCAGATTGTCACCTTTGGCACTATGGCGGCCCGGGGCGTGGTCCGGGACGTGGGGCGGGTCATGAACCTGCCCTATGCCGAGGTGGACCAAATTGCCAAGCAGATTCCAAATCCCCCGGGTTCCCATATCACGCTGAACGACGCCCTGCGGCTGACGAAAGCTCTCAGCGACCTGTACAACAGCGACGGAACCGTAAAGCGCCTGATCGACACCGCGAAGATGCTGGAGGGAATGCCCCGGAACGCGTCCACCCACGCCGCCGGGGTGGTGATCACCAAGCGGCCCGTCTATGAGTACGTCCCCCTGGCGAAAAACGACGATATTGTCGTCTGCCAGTACGGCATGGTCACCCTGGAGGAGCTGGGCCTTCTGAAGATGGACTTCCTGGCCTTGCGGAACCTGACGGTGCTGGAGGACGCGGTGCAGCTGTTGAAGGAGCGGCAGCCGGACTTCCGCCTGTCCGACATTCCGGAGGAGGACCCCGAGACCTATGCGATGCTGGCGGCGGGCAAGACCTCCGGCGTTTTCCAGATGGAATCCACCGGCATGACCGGCGTGTGCGTGGGTCTGAAGCCCCAGAATATCGAGGACATCACGGCCATCATCGCCCTTTACCGCCCCGGACCCATGGACTCCATTCCCCGTTTCATCGCCTGCAAGCAGGACCCCAAGCTCATCCAATACCGCCACCCTGCCCTGGAACCCATTCTCTCCGTCACCTATGGCTGCATTGTCTATCAGGAGCAGGTTATCAAGATTTTCCAGGACCTAGCGGGCTATTCCCTGGGGCAGGCGGATATGGTCCGCCGGGCCATGAGCAAGAAAAAGGCCAAGGATATTGAGAAGGAGCGGGACGCCTTTCTCCACGGCGACCCCAGCCGGAACATCGCCGGCTGCGTGGCAAACGGCATCCCGGAGGCTACGGCGGAGGCCATTTACCAGGAAATTTACGACTTTGCCAACTATGCGTTCAATAAGGCCCACGCCGTCAGCTATGCGGTGGTCGCCTACCAGACCGCATATTTCAAGTGCCACTATACCCGGGAGTATATGGCGGCGCTGCTGACCAGCGTGCTGGACAACTCCGACAAGGTAGCGGGGTATATCAACGAATGCCGGGACTGCGGCATTGCCCTCCTGCCGCCGGATATCAACCGCTCCCTGGATCGCTTCACCGTGGAGGAAGGCGGCATCCGCTTCGGGCTGGTGGCCATTAAAAACATCGGCCGGGGCTTTATCCAAGCTGTTATGGAGGAGCGGAAGGAAAACGGTTTCTTTATGTCCATGCACGACTTCTGCCGCCGGATGGCGGGAAGCGACATGAACAAACGAGCGCTTGAGAACCTGATCCGGGCTGGTTCCTTCGACTCCACCGGGGCCAGGCGATCCCAGTTGATGGAAGTCTATGAGAAGGTGCTGGACGCCGCCGCCAGCCGCCAGCGGCAGAACCTGGAGGGGCAGCTGGACTTTTTCCAGATGGCGGCCTCAGGCGGCGGCTCTGCCCGGGGAGAGGAGATCCGCCTGCCGGACATTCCGGAGTTTACCGCGCAGGAGCGGATGACCATGGAGAAAGAGACCACGGGCCTCTATCTCTCCGGACATCCCATGGAGCAGTACCGCGGCATTGTCCGGCGCCTGCAGCTTCCCCCGATCGGCAGGGTGATGGAGGACTTTGCCCAGGAGAGCGGCCCAACCCGCTTTGCCGACGGGCAGTATTTGACCCTGGCGGGAATCGTGACGTCCAGCAAAACCAAGACGACGAAAAATAATACGCTGATGGCCTATGTGGTGGTGGAGGACGAGACGGGTTCCATTGAAATGCTGTGCTTCAGCAGGATGCTGGACCTCTGCGGGGCGTACCTCCGGGAGAATCAGGCAGTGGTGGTCAAGGGCAAGCTGTCCGTCCGGGACGAAAAGGCCCCTCAGCTGATGTGCGATTCCGCCTATCCCCTGGAGACGGCGGAAGGCGGTTTGGCACCGCCGCCTGCCGCCAAGTCGGACAAGCTCTTAAAAGGGGAGACCCTGTATTTGAAGTTTCCTTCGTTGGACCACCCGTCTGTCCGGCATATGAAGCTGGTGTTCTCCATGTTTCCCGGCACGACACCGGTGCGCTTGGTGATGGCGGACACGAGGAAGGTATTTGCAACCCAGATCCTGCTCCACCGTGCTCTGGTGGCAGAGGCCAAAGAGGTCCTGGGAGAGGAAAATGTAGTGATCAAATAAGCAAAAACAGCGCGGGTGCGGAATTTTCGCACTCGCGTTGTGTATTTGCTGTCTGCTTGTCGGGAATGGGTGGATTGGAAAATGCCGGGCCGCCTCAGGGGGATAAGAGGAGCGGTTTCACCGCCGCTGTTTTCAGGCGTCCCGGACTGTCAGGCCAAGCCGCTCCGGCATAGCCTGAAAATGGAAAAGATAAGGAGGGTAAGCACATGGCACAAGTAACAAACTTTTTCGTGGGCGCCAACAGTGGCGAGGGATTTCGGAACTTGTTTCCGGAGATGGTAAATATAGAGGATACATATGACTTTATGATTTTGAAAGGTGGTCCCGGGGTAGGGAAGAACACATTTATGCGGGAGATCGGCCGCTGTGCGGAGGAAGCCGGCATAGCGGTGGAGTATCTCTGGTGCTCCGGTGACCCGGACTCTCTGGACGGCGTGGTGATTCCGGAGTTCCGGTGCGCCGTGGCGGATGGCACATCGCCCCACGGGAGCGTACCAAAAGGACAATAGACAAGCCTTTCTTAGAGTCAGGCGCAATTGCTCAAAAATAGATGATTGAAATAGGGTTTATCTTACAGTGGAAGTCCATTTCTTGTGTAAAGATGGGAATACTTCTAAGGAATCAATCAGGACAATCACCACAGGACAACAGGAAAGGATGTTTTTCATGTATTATTCCAGCGGCAATTATGAGGCCTTTGCCCGGCCCCAGAAGCCGGAGGGCGTGGATCACAAATCGGCCCATCTTATAGGTACTGGCCTAGCGGCTCTGACGGCGGCCTGCTATCTGGTTCGGGACGGGCAGATGAAGGGGGATCGTATCCATATTCTGGAGAAGGACTCTACTCCCGGCGGGGCCTGCGACGGGTGGAGGTTTGAGAATGTGGGCTATGTCATGAGGGGTGGACGGGAAATGGACAACCATTTCGAGGTCATGTGGGACCTCTTTCACTCCATTCCCTCCATTGAGACGGAGGGGGTCAGCGTTCTGGACGAATATTACTGGCTGAACAAAAAGGACCCTAATTACTCTCTGTGCCGGGCCACCGTCAACCGGGGCGAAGACGCCCATACAGACGGGAAATTTGACGTCTCTGATAAGGCGGCCATGGAAATTATGAGATTGTTCTTCACCCCAGACGAGGATCTCTATGACAAACGCATTACGGACTATTTCGACGGCGAGGTGCTGGATTCTAACTTCTGGCTCTATTGGCGCACGATGTTCGCTTTTGAGAATTGGCACAGCGCTTTGGAGATGAAACGGTATCTCAAGCGCTTTATCCACCACATCGGGGGTCTGCCGGACTTCAAGGCCCTGCGCTTCACCCGCTATAACCAGTATGAGTCCATGATTCTGCCCATGGTTAAGTATCTGGAGACCCATAATGTCCAGTTTCACTATAACACCAAGGTTGTCAATGTGGAGTTTGACATCCGGCCGGGGCGGAAGCTGGCCAGCCGCATCGAGCTTCTACGGGAGGGAAAGCGGGAGTTTATAGACTTGACGGAGGATGATCTGGTCTTCATCACTAATGGCGGCTGCGTGGAGAATTCCTCCATGGGTTCTCAGAATGAACCCGCTGCCTATAGCACGGTCCTCAAGCCCGGCGGCGGCTGGGACATGTGGCGGAAGATCGCCGCCCAGGATCCCGCCTTCGGTAATCCAGACAAGTTCTGCAGCGACCCGGAGCAGACCAACTGGATGAGCGCTACGGTGGAGACCCTGGACCAGCGGATTATTCCCTATATTAAGAACATCTGCAAGAGGGACCCCTTTAGTGGCGGAGTTGTCACCGGCGGCATTGTGACAGTGAAGGACTCGGCCTGGCTGCTCAGTTGGACTATCAACCGCCAGCCCCAGTTCCGAGAACAGCCCAGAGATCAGGGTGTACGCCCTGTTCAGCGATGTTCCCGGCGACTATATTAAAAAGCCGATGCGGGATTGCACCGGAAAGGAAGTTTGCATGGAGTGGCTCTACCATCTGGGCGTGCCGGAGGACCAAATTGAAGAATTGGCTTCTACCAGCGCCAATACGGTCCCGGTGATGATGCCTTATATCGACGCTTTCTTCATGCCTCGGAACGACACAGACCGGCCTAAGGTGGTGCCAGACGGCGCGGTGAATTTTGCTTTCCTGGGACAGTTCGCGGAGATTGCTCGGGACACCATATTCACCACAGAGTATTCCATGCGTACCGGCATGGAGGCGGTTTACACGCTGCTGAATGTGGACCGGGGCGTACCGGAGGTTTGGGGCAGCACCTACGACGTCCGGGACCTGCTGAATGCCACTGTGAAGCTCCGGGACGGGAAGAAGATCACGGAGATGGATTTGGGCTTCAAAGAGAAGATCGTTCTGCATGAAGCGCTAAAGAAGATCGCGGGGACGGACCTGGAGAAGCTGCTGCGGGAGTATCATGTGATTTGATTCTAAACTTTGGCTATTCGGCTGAGGTTGTTTTAGAAGGCAAGAACCGGCCGCCGCGTTGTAGAGTGCAGGCCCCGGCTCTTGCTCGGGAGTTGAGGCGTACCTGCCATTTCATCCAAATGGCAGGTACGCTTAATGAAAACGGCAAGATGGGGGGACATAACTTTAAAATTGAAATTGAAAAGGGGGATAAGAGTCCTGCCGCTGTATGGCCCCACCGGAACATAACAAGATGGCGGTTTTATAAATGATCCGCTCCCGCGAAAAGAAAAGGCTTGCAAAAATTTGTCTATCTGTTATAATAAAACCATTCTGACTATATAGAGGAAAGGAAGCTATCAATGGATTATACAATTATCGTGCTGATTGTCACGATCGCAGTCATGTATTTCCTAACGATCCGCCCGGAAAATAAGCGGAAGAAAAAGGCGCAGGAGATGCGGGACAGCCTGAAGAAGGGAGATGTCGTCACCTCCATCGGCGGCATTGTGGGCCGGATCGTCTCGGTTGGAAAGGATACCATCGTCATTGAGACCAGCGACGACCGAGTTCGTATGGAGCTGACGAAATGGGCCGTCAGCTCGGTGGGCGTACAAAACTCTGAGCAGCCCGAGGAGAAAAAAGAGGACAAGAAGAGCGACAAGAAAGAAATCGGCGACGGAGAAGAGAAGTAATTTTCACTCTGGCGGAACCCGACTCGAAATTTGCTTTTTCCTGGAACATCTGCATAAAACTATCCTCCCGCGGAATATGCTCCTCACAAGAGCATGTTGCGAGGGAGGATTTTTATGGCTAAGGGGAAAAAACGGCCGGCACCGTGGCAGGGCCTTTTGGCAGGAGGGCTGCTGTCCCTGGGTATCTATCTGTTAGGACTGCTGCTTTTAACGCTGCTGGTGGTAAAGGGTGTTCTATCCGAAGGAGGAAGCTTCCCGGCGGCGGCAGTACTGTGCACCTTGTCTACACTGCTTGGAGGGCTGCTGGCGGTGCGCCTGACGGGATGGCGGGCCGGAGGACTGCTGGCAGCGGCGCTGGTTCTGTTTGCGCTGGGGTTGGCGGGCCTGGGGTTTTGGGAGGAAATTACCTGGCTGGGCCGTGGCGGCATTTTGCTGCTGTGCGGCTTGGCAGGGGGACTGCTGGCCAGCCTGGCTGGGCCGCAGAAACGGCGGAGAAAGAGGTAAGCGGCCCTTTAGTTGGATTGCACAAAACCGAAGAGTTTTCCTGATTTTTCCTCTCCGGCGGCGGCGGACCTTGCCAGTCAAAGAGGGGAGGGAGGGGATGGAAGATATGGGACGTAGGATGAGCGCCGTCCCCCAGATGTGGACGGCGCTCATGGAAAATAGAAGCTCTGTTCCATGGGATTTTTGCCCCTTTCCGAGGTTTACATAACACAGTTTACATAACATTTTGTCATAAATCCCAAAAAAGTTCTTTTTTCCGGAAACATCTTGCGAAAAGTGGAAAAATGAGCTATATTATAAGTGCAATCAAAAAAACGTAAAATTTCGCGCCGTCTCCCGGTCCTCACTGATCGGAGGGCGTTTTCTTATCGCCGCCCCGTTCTGACGAAAACGCATAATCCGCCGCCGGCACACATAGGATGCGGTGAGGTGAGGCGGTTTGAACTGGAAGAGGCGGGAGATGACGGAGTGGAGGCGGCCGCTTATTCGTCTGTTGATCCTGGCGCTGTTTTTTTTAGCCGGCATTGTTTTGGGACAGGTTTTTTCCGGCCAGGTCCCCGACGCCACCGGAGTCGAGCTGGCCCGCTACCTGAAGGATTATCTTCAGGTGGAGGAGGACCTGACGCCTCAGGCCGCATGGTCGGCGGCAGTGCTCTATTTCCGATATCCGCTGGCAGCATTTCTATTGGGCTTTGCCTCCATTGGGATTTTGCTGCTGCCGTTTGTTACGGGGGCTTTTGGATTCTTTTTATCCTTCTCCGTCTGTTGCTTCACAGCGGCCTTTGGCCCGGACGGCGTTCTATTGGCGATGGCAGTGTTTGGCCTCCGCTGCGCGGTGACGCTGCCCTGTTACTTTCTTTTGGCCGTCCCGGCGCTGGAGCGCTCCATGGAGCTGGCCTTTTTGGCCTTTGGGCGGGGGCGCGCCCCTGTGGACTATGGGCGAGACTGGTGGAGGCTACTGGCGGTGGTCTGCGGCGTGTTGCTGGGTGGCATGTGTGCAGAGCTGATGCTGGCGCCCTGGTTTTTGCGGCAGCTTTTGGAGCGGATACTTGTATAAGCGGTATAGGAACTCAGGTTTGTTGCTTAGGGGCAGGAGTTGGAAAAGAGAGAAGGGATTCATACGGACGAGATTGCACGCTATGGGGAATATCTGGTGCAGGAGAAGCGCGCTTCCCAGAATACGATTTCCTCCTACTTGCGGGATGTGACCCAGTTTGACAAGTATTTGCGTGGCCGTGGCGCCGGTTTGCTGGAGGCTACAGGGGAAAATGTGCGCGACTATATGGACTGGATGCAGAGTCAGGGGAAGTCCGCCGCCTCGGCAACCCGTTTCCTAGCCTCGGTAAAATCCTTCTACAATTTTCAGCTTTTTTCCGGACGGGTGAAGGCAAACCCCGCCAAGGGCGTCTCGGCCGCCAAGGTGGAGCGGAAATACCCGGAGATCTTGACCTCGAAGGAAGTGGAGCTATTTTTGGAACAGCCCCAGTGTATCGACGCCAAGGGCTTCCGCGACCACGCCATGCTGGAGCTACTGTACGCCACCGGCATTCGGGTCAGCGAGCTGACCACCTTGGATTTAGAGGATCTGAATCTGGCCGCCGGATTCGTTCACTGCTCCAGCAAGGGCAAGGAGCGGATTATCCCCCTCTACCGCACGGCAGTGAAGGCGTTACAGGATTACGTATGGAAGATCCGGCCCCAGTTGGTGCCGGACGAGGAAGAGATGGCCCTCTTCGTGAATATGAACGGCGAGCGGATGAGCCGGCAGGGCTTTTGGAAAATCATCAAGTATTATCAGGAGAAGGCGGGCATTGAAAAGGAGATTACACCGCATACGCTACGGCATTCTTTCGCGGTGCACCTGCTGGAAAACGGGGCGGATCTCCGCTCCATTCAGGAGATGCTGGGGCACGCGGACATTTCCTCCACACAAATTTATACCCATGTGATAAAGGGGCATTTGAAAGACGTTTATCAGAAAGCCCACCCGAGGGCATGATGTACATAGAAAAGGCGCTGCCGGGAGGCAGCGCCTTTTTGCACCTGGAGGCCGCAGGCCTGGACCTTCCGCTGGGGTGCGGAGAATTGTCGGACGGGGAATGTGCCGTCATTGCCGGTGAGTCGCTGTAAATACCGTGTGGATTCAGAGCGTACCGGCGGACTCCGGGCATATCCGCCGGCAATGGATAAGAGAATGTATTTTTCTGTTGCGCTTCCTGGCTGAATTTGCTATACTGACTGTGAATGCAAGCCGAAAGGGGAGGACTATGCGGATTCTGGGCATCGACCCCGGCTTTGCCACCATTGGATTTGGCCTGGTGGAGGCGGAGCGGGGACAAGCGCGGATGGAAACCTATGGGGCCATAACGACCCCGGCGGGCCTGCCGCTGAGCCGGAGACTCTATCAGATCGGCACCGACATGGAGGAGCTGATCGGCCAGCTGAAACCAGACGTGATCTCCATTGAGGAGCTTTTTTTCAACACCAACATCACCACCGGCATCGCTGTGGCCCACGGCAGGGGCGTTTTGCTCTACGCAGCAGAGAAATGTGGAGTGCCCTTATTCGAGTACACGCCCTCGCAGGTCAAGCTGGCGGTGACCGGCTATGGTAAGGCAGAAAAACGGCAGGTGATGGACATGACCCGGCGGCTTTTGAAGCTGAAAGCCGTCCCCCGGCCCGACGACGCCGCCGATGCGTTGGCTCTGGCCCTGTGCCATGCCCGGAGTATGACCTCCCGGCTGCCGCAGGCAGGGAATGTGACAGAGACGGTTTGAAAATGGAGGCGCTATGTTTTACTATTTAGACGGCACTGTGACGGAGATCTTGCCTTATCTGGCGGTAGTCGACTGTGAAGGCGTGGGCTATGCCTGCAAGACCACCAACAATACCCTGGCTGCACTGAAAAAGGGGCAGCGGAAAAAACTCTACACGTATTTAAACGTCGCAGAGAATCTTTTTGAGCTTTACGGGTTTGCGACCCAAAGCGAGTTGAATAGTTTCAAACAGCTGATTAGCGTCTCCGGCGTGGGACCAAAGGCAGCGCTGGCGATTTTGTCCTCCGGCACGCCAGAGACCCTGGCCATGGCCGTTGTGACCGGAGACGAAAAGGCACTGACTGCAGCGCCAGGAGTGGGGAAAAAGATTGCCCAGCGCATCATTTTGGAGCTAAAGGACAAACTGGCGAAGGAGGCCGCCGGCGGGCTGGATTTCTCCGGCGGTAAAGGAGTGCCTGCTCCAGCGCTGTTCGAAAATAAGGCCGCCGAGGCAGCTCAGGCACTGGCCGTTTTGGGCTATTCCAGCCAGGAGGTATCCATGGCTTTGAAGGGGCTGGACACGGATCTACCCCTGGAGGAGCTGGTCCGCCAGAGCTTGAAGCGAATGGCAAGACTTTGACCTATGACAGCGGCTATATTCCATGAATCAAAGCAGCTGTAAAGTGTAAATACTTTTCGTTATTTCCTTCGGTCCTTTTCTGCTGATTTTGAGCTAGACGGCAAAGAGTCTTCGAAAACAGGTGGAAAGTTAGAAAACTTTACAGCGCTTTTTCCTGCCGGAACCTCCCTGGCGCATAAATAGAAAGGAGTCGATCTATGGCGAAGTACGAGCGCAGATTTACCGGAAACTTTCACACGGTTCTAAGCCTCTTGCACAATGGTATCTTGAGGGGAAGCGCGACCGCCAGCTATGAAGACGGCAGTGATTACACCTCAGGGGACATCCGATGCGCGGTCCGAGTTTATGAGCGCTACAGCGTGAGCGGGGGAAACCGGCTCAGCTTGACGTTGGTGCTGATTGGTCATGGGGACGACCTTTTTCTCTCCGCGGTCACCGCTGGGGGCAGCCAGGGGGCGTTTTTCAAGATTAACACCTGGAGCGAGGAGTTCTTCCTGAATCAGATCCGGGAACTGGCAGGACGGCTGTGACTGATTTACAGAGGCTGAAGAGGTGAGAAGTATTATGATCTTATCCAGGCTGATCGCCTTCGGGTTCTTGGGGAGCATTTTCGCGATGTTCCGCTTCGGCAAATATTGCCGCCTTCTGAACAGCCGTGGAAGGTTGGAACCGGAGGTGGAGGAGCGCTATCAGGCTGGAGCGCGGCGCTGGCTTGCGGCAATGGGCATCCTGCTTGGTATGGCGGTGCTTTCTATCCTTGTCGCCATCATCACGCAGTGAGATTTCCCAGAAAAAGGATGTGAGCGTTTGAGCATTGACTTTGGAAGCGATATTTACGAGGAGCCGCTGGTGGCGAAGACTTTTCTTCAGGAGGATGCCCAAGAGGGATCTCTGCGCCCCAAGACTTTGCGGGAGTACATCGGGCAGGAGAAGGCGAAGGAAAACCTTTCGATCTTCATTGAGGCCGCCCGAAAACGGGCAGAATCCCTGGATCACGTGTTGCTCCATGGCCCGCCGGGCCTGGGTAAGACTACTCTAGCGGGGATCATCGCCCAGGAGATGGGGGTCAACATTCGCATTACCTCCGGGCCGGCCATTGAGAAGCCGGGGGACCTGGCGGCGTTGCTGACCAACTTAAACGAGGGAGACATCCTCTTTGTAGACGAGATCCACCGGCTAAACCGTTCAGTGGAGGAAATCCTGTATCCCGCCATGGAGGATTATGTGCTGGACATCATTGTGGGCAAAGGCCCCTCTGCCAACTCCATCCGGTTGGATCTTCCCAGATTTACGCTGATCGGCGCGACAACCCGGGCGGGCCAGCTCTCAGCCCCCCTGCGGGACCGCTTCGGGGTGACGCTGCGCCTGGAACTCTACACGCCGGAGGAGCTGGCGAAAATCGTGACTCGGTCCTCCGGAATTTTGAATGTGGACATCGTCTCCGAGGGTGCGCTTGAGATTGCCCGGCGATCCCGAGGCACGCCTCGGATCGCCAACCGGATGCTTCGCCGGGTCCGTGACTTTGCCCAGGTCCGGGCGGATGGCGTCATCACGAAGGATGTGGCGGACCGTGCCCTTTGTGCTCTGGAAATCGACTATTTGGGTCTGGATCCCATAGACCGGCGGATGATGGAGGCCATCATCGACAATTATAACGGCGGACCGGTGGGGCTGGAGACCTTGGCGGCCACCATTGGCGAGGAATCTGTAACCCTGGAGGATGTTTATGAACCCTACTTGATGCAGCTGGGCTTTTTGACCCGGACTCCCCGGGGGCGCTGCGTCACCCAACGGGCGTACCAGCACTTGCACCGGCCTATTCCCGGTGGTATGGCCTCGGAGGACACCATGGAGCAGCTACGTTTGGACGAGTCGTAGGCTATGGAACATCTGGGGGATGGGGAAATCCACGCTGCTGGAGGGTATCGCTGTGGTTTGCGGTTTCGATCCCAAAGGAGACACTCGAAATTTTAACTTTTCCACTCGAGCTACCTACTTTGTGCTAGGGGAGTACCTGACTCCGCCTGGAAACACTATCCCAAGGATGGCTTTTCCTCCCGGCGGAGAGCCTCTATAATGTGGACACCAACATCGGCGAGTTGGATAAAAACTGCTCCAGTGGCTCCCGACTCATCAACAGTTACGGTGGCGTGTCCCTCCATAGCCAGTCCCACAGGGAGAATTTCCTGGCCTCATCATCTTTCTTGTTTTTGATGGCCTGAGCTTCCATCATTTTATCATTAGGTACAGCTCTATTTAGTTTCTTAATCTCACCCGCAGAGCAGGCGGCTATTCCTTTCGCTTTTGGTAAACGTCGCCAAGGTAAGTAAAAAACAACCCCACGCAGAAGCGTGGGGTTGTTTCGATCCGTATGCGCAAGAGACAAAACGAAAACGATTTATCTCTGCTGCTCCCGCATCTTGGCGAAGCACTCGCTGCAATAGACCGGACGGTCAGAGCGGGGTTCGAAGGGCACACGGGCCTCGCCGCCACAGGCAGCGCAGACAGCGGTGAAATACTCCCGGGGACCACGGGCAGCATTCTTGCGGGCGTCACGGCAGGCTTTGCAGCGCTGAGGCTCATTCTGGAAGCCGCGCTCGGCGTAGAACTCCTGCTCACCGGCGGTGAACACAAACTCCTGACCGCACTCTTTGCACACTAAGGTCTTGTCTTCGTACATGATTTTACCCTCTCTTTGAAAAGAAAATTATATTGCGTTCAGCTTTTGCTGAAATCGCCGGAAAGTAATTGCCGCGCCACCTTGCGTCGAATGCGCTGCACGGCGTTGTCCACAGATTTTGGAGGCTTATTCACCGCTTTTGCAATTTCCCTGCAAGAAAGACCGTCCAAATAGAACCCCAAAACCTTTGCTTCAAATTCGGACAACTGTTTCCGGACACCGGATAAGAGGGCTGCCGTATGTTCCCTGTCGATCAGGAAATCTTCAGGATTACGCTGCGCCAAATTACTGGTCCCAGAGGTGAGGGGATTGCTGTCAAAATAAGGATTGTCAATAGAAAGTGATTGATTGAGCGGTTGCTGCTTATCCCGCGCCGAAGCGCGGAGCACAGAGTACAAGCGGCTGCGGATGCAAATTTCTGCGAAGGTACGGAAGGATGCCTCTTTCCCGGCGTCGTATTCCCGGACGGCTGTAATCAAACCGACCATTCCCTCCTGGGTCAAATCCTCGCTGTCGCCGCCCGCCAAGAAGAAAGGGCGGGCACAAGTGCGAACCAAGCGGTTATACCGGGTGACCAGGGTTTCCTCCGCCAAGCGGTTTCCCCCTACGGCCAGAAGGCACAGCGCCTCGTCCGGCTGCCGCTCCAATTCCGACACATCGTTTTCGTAAGTACTGCGCATGTTGTATTATACCCATCTGTCAAGGAAAATGTCAAGCAATTTATCAAAATATTCCGAAATTCCCTTTAAAATTTTAGTGATTTTATGAAGCTAACCAAATGGCCGGCCGTATTTTGGGCGATCTCGGCAGTTTTTGCCTCCACCATGACCCGGATCAGCGACTCTGTTCCCGATGCGCGGACCAGCACCCGCCCCTCACCGGCAAGGGCGCCTTCTTCCTTTTTCACGGCGGATGCAAGCTCCTGAGAGTTCATGATCCTCTCTTTCGCGCTGCCGCTGTGGGGTACCTCCACATTGATGAGGACCTGGGGATAGGACAGGCAGACCGAGGCCAGCTCTGATGCCTTTTTCCGAGACTGCGCTAAAACCTGGAGGAACTGAAGGGCCGTCACTTGGCCGTCGCCAGTGGTTTCCAGGGCGGTAAAAATAGTGTGCCCCGACTGCTCGCCGCCAATGAGGTAATCTTGGCGGAGCATCTCCTCCAGCACGTTCCGGTCCCCCACGGCCGTACAGACCAGGTCAATGCCCTGGTTCCGGCAGAACTCGTGAAGCCCCAGGTTGCTCATCACCGTGGCCACGATGGTGTTTCCCCGGAGCTGTCCCCGGCGCTTCATGTCCAGCGCACAGACTGCTATGACTTTATCCCCGTCGATGACGCCGCCGGCCTCGTCCACCAGAAGGCAGCGGTCCGCGTCGCCGTCAAAGGCCACGCCAATGTCATAGCCCCCCTTTACCACCTGGGCCGACAGCTCCTCCAAATGGGTCGAGCCGCAGCCGGCGTTGATGTTAACGCCATCGGGACTCCGGTGGAGAAAGTCGGCGTGGGCCTGAAAACGACCGAACAGCTCCGGTGCAGTGGCGCTGGCAGCGCCGTTGGCGCAGTCCACCAGGATGCGCAGGCCCGAAAGATCGGATTCAATTGTGGAAGCGGCAAAGTCAATATACTCCTGCTGGAGACGCTTCATACCGTGATGGCGGCGGCCCAGCTCTTCCCGGGTCTTGAGAGGCATGGCCTCACCGGAGAGGATCTTCGCCTCTACTCTCGACTCCAGCTCGTCGGAAAGCTTATAGCCCTGGCCGTTGAAGACCTTGATACCATTGTGCTCATAGGGATTGTGAGAGGCAGATACCACGATGCCCGCGTCCGCCTTCTCCCGACGGGTCAAGTACGCAACAGCCGGGGTGGGAATGTCTCCCACGGGCTTCACATCGCTGCCTACTGAGCAGAGGCCCGCAATCAGCGCCGCCTCCAGCAGGTCGGAGGAAATCCGGGTGTCCTTACCCAGGACTACCGTCGGGCGCTTTCCTCTTTTCTCCTCCATCAGCACTGTGCCCACGGCCTGCCCCACCCGATAGGCCAGGTCTGCCGTCAGGTTCTCTCCCACGATGCCGCGAATACCGTCCGTTCCAAATAACTTGCCCATAAAACTACCTCTTTCTTCCATAATCATCAAATTCCCGTTTCAGCGCCCGCTCCGTGGCCGGAATCACCGCCAGGAAGGGGAGCATTTGTATCGCAGTCAAAATCAAACCGGAATTTCCCACCGCATCTACTTCTTTACCAAGCAGCAGAAGCATCCATACAAGCGAAACCACCAGAGTGATCTGGCCCGCCCGGTACCAGAATCGCCCGCTGTAAGCGTGGGCAAAAGTCCAGGTTTCCCAGTTCCGCATAGAACGGGAGGTACGGTAGCCATAGCCGCCGTTGATCTCCCCGGGAGGACTCTTCATGAAGCTTCTGCCAAAGCCGATCATACACCCGGGAATCAGCAGCGCCATCACCAGCATGAAACACCAGAAAAACAGTTTCTCCACCGCTCAGTCCTCCAGCAGATACCGCAGCATTCGCTCCAAGTCGTCTAGGGAACGCTCTGTCAATTGGTAATGCTCTGTCTTTATCTCCCGATGCTGTACCAACCGGCAGTCCCGTTCGCTCAGTTGGTAAATCCGGCCGCCGGAAACGTCATCAAAATTGTGGAATAAGCCGCCACAGTGAACTGGGAGTCCCGCTTCACCAGATGATCTATCTTCCTCAGCAACTACAGTGGCCGAAAGGACAACAGCACTGCTCAGGCTCGTCTAAGAGATACAACCTCTTCACGCCCAGACAGTTCTGAACCGAAGCCCTATGGCAAACAGTTTAACACACAGCCAATGAGTGTGCAAGTATCATATGGTATTCACACAAAAATATCGAAGGAAGATAGGCTATTGGGGGATGCGGGAAGATATTTGGGATATTATCTGGAATTTCTGCAAATGGAAAGATGTGGCGATTTTGGAGAGAAAAGTGATGTCAAGCCACATTCATCTGATGCTATCGATACTACCCCAATATTCTGTATCCTGCTTTAATGGGATATCTGGATGGAAAAGTGCGATGACAAGCTTCGAGCAGCACGCAAATTTAAAATGTAAATATAGTAGCCGGCATTTCTGGGCAACAGGGTGTTTCGTAAGCAAAGTGGAACGCAAGGTAATCAATCCACAATGGCCTGAACATAGTGAAGACCATCGTCTTCGAGGTGCTCACCGTACTATGCCCTTTGAGAGCTATTTCAAGCCGCCTCTTTCAAGGGCGGTTTTGACTTTTGTCGGATTTTCTATTGAATTCGGGTAAATAATAGAGTATAATAGCAAAACAGTGGCCGTCTCGTGGGAAGTCTTTCCAGGAAAAACGGACGCGGTCGGTCAATTCGCTATTCTACTATGAAAATATGGAGGAATCCACAGATGATCGAAATCACAAAAGATACCATCATCGGCGACATTCTGGATCTGGCACCGCAGACTGCGCCCATTTTTCTCTCCATCGGGATGCACTGCCTGGGCTGTCCCTCTTCCCGGGGCGAAACTGTGGAGGAGGCCTGCATGGTCCACGGCATTGACGTGGAGAAGCTGCTGGCCCTGGTCAACGAAGAGGCCAACAAGCAGGCGGAGTAGCCGCTTGCCTTGAAACCGTTGGAACTGACGCCCCGGCTCCAGCTCCTGGCGGACTGGGTTCGGTCTGGCGCGCGGCTCGCCGATGTTGGCACCGACCACGCCTATTTGCCCGTGTGGCTTCGGCTCCACGGGCGCGTGGTTTATGCCATTGCCTGCGATCTGCGGAAGGGGCCGTTGAAGCGGGCCGGGGAGACCTGCCAGGCCTATGGCGTGGATCGTATCTGTTGCCGCCAGGGGGACGGCCTGGCCTCCGTGACCCCGGAGGAGGCGGACACCATCGTCATTGCCGGAATTGGGGGAGAGAATATCGCGGCCATTCTGGCGAAGGCCCCTTGGACCGCGGATGGGACCCATACGCTGCTGCTGCAGCCCCAGACCCGGGCGGAGGTTTTGCGGGCTTTTCTGGCGGACCACGGCTATGCCATCCGCCGGGAGGCGCTGGTGGAGGACCGGGGCATCTTCTATCCCGTTATGGAGGCCGCCGGAGGAGAGATGGCCCTGTCTCTTGGACAACTTTACGGCGGTGCGGCGCTGCTTCACGATCCGCTTGGGGATCGATACATCATCGAAAAAATCATCCGCCTGCAGGGCGCTGTGGCGGGGATCAACCGCTCCGGCGGCAATCAGGAAAAAGGTGACGCATTGCGGGATATCATTACTGCGCTGTTGTCCATGAGAGAGGAGTGGCGTCTTGCTAACAGTCGGTGAATTGGAACAGGCTCTTTTTGAAATTGCGCCCCGAGAGTGCGTCCAGGATTGGGACAATGTGGGGCTGCTTGCGGGTAGGCCGGGACGGGAGGTCCGCAGGGTCCTGGTGGCTCTGGACATCACGGAGGAGGTTGTGGAGGAAGCGGTCCACTGGGGCGCGGATTTGATCGTGTCTCATCATCCGGTGGTGTTCCATGGGCAAAAGAGCGTGACAGACCGGGACGTAGTCGGCGGCCGTCTGCTCCGGCTGATTGAGGGGAACCTCTCCGCGATTTGCATGCATACGAACCTGGACATCGCAGAGGGCGGCGTGAACGACCTGCTGGCCCAAGCCCTGGGTATCCAGAACCCGGAACGCTTCACCGGAGAGGGTGTGGGCCGTTGCGGCTGGCGGGCAGAGCCGATGGCGCTGCCGGAATTTATCCGCTTGGTGTCCAGAACTTTGGGCTGCAACGGTGTCCGTTATGCTGACGCGGGAAAACCCGTCCATCGGGTGGCTGTGGGCGGCGGAGCCTGCGGCGAGTTTGAAGATGCCGCCATTTATGCGGGGTGCGATACCTTTGTCACGGCCGATTTGAGTTATCATCAGTTTGTGGATGCAAAGTCCAAGGGGATCAACCTCATTGACGCGGGGCATTTTCCTACGGAGGATTTGGTCTGTAAAGAGATAGTGGACTATTTGTCCGCTCGGTTTCCAGGAGTGGACATCCGAAAATCCGCTTCCCACCGGGAAGTAATCCAGTACTATGTGGAAGGAGAATAAACGCCATGTCCGGACATTCCAAGTGGCATAATATTCAGAAGACCAAGGGTGCGGCAGACGCCAAGCGCTCCGCCGCCTTTACGAAAATCGCCCGGGAGATCATCGTGGCTGTCAAGGAGGGCGGATCCGGCGACCCCAACAACAATTCCCGTCTGGCCACAGTTATTGCCAAGGCGAAGGCCGTCAATATGCCAAATGATAACATTAAGCGTACCATTGACAAGGCCTTGGGCGCGGGGAACACCGACAGTTTTGAGGCCGTCACCTATGAGGGCTACGGCCCCGGTGGCGTGGCCGTCATTGTAGATGCCCTGACGGACAACCGCCAACGTACCGCGCCGGAGGTCCGCCATGCCTTTGACAAGTGCAATGGCAATCTGGGCGCAATTGGCTGTGTCAGCTGGTCCTTTGATAAAAAGGGCGTGATCGTCATCGACAACGAAGATGGGGAGCTGGATGAGGAAACCGTCATGATGGACGCCTTAGACGCCGGAGCAGCGGACTTTGAAGCGGATGGCCCGGCGCTGGAGATTACCTGTGATCCCGATGCCTTCAACGATGTGGTGAAAGCGCTGGAGGGGAAGGGATATAGCTTTGTGAATGCGGACGTGGAGATGGTGCCCCAGAATTACATTGCCCTTAGCAGCGAGGGGGATCTGAAGAATATGCAGAAGCTCATCGACATGCTGGAAGATAACGATGACGTGCAGAACGTCTGGCACAACTGGGACAACAACTGAATTGCACAAAGTTGGGACATACTGAAAACAGTTTGTCCCGACTTTTTTGCTTATTAAATAAACAAAAGATTTGTTTTGTGCATTTCTTGAAATGAATGACACACGCCATCATAAAAATAATGAGGGGTAGGCAGGTCCGGCAGGAACGCGCGCCCGTTTTTGCTGTCTTTATCTATGAGGGACCCTTCACAAAACATCAAGAGGAGAGAACATATGGAAGATCGTGCCATCGTAGACCTATACTGGCAGCGTGATCCGGAGGCCATCCGGCATACCGGTGAAAAGTATGGAAACTATTGCCGTAAGGTTGCCCGGAACATTCTGCTGGACCATCGGGATGCGGAGGAATGCGTTAACGATACCTGGCTCAACGCCTGGAATGCGATGCCGGAAAACCGGCCCAGCCTACTGGCCCCGTTTTTGGGGAAGATTACGCGGAATTTGGCCTTTAATCGCTGGAGGTCCAATCACGCAGAAAAGCGGGGAGAAGGGGAGCTGCCGCTGGTTCTGGATGAACTGGCGGAGTGTGTATCCCCCGAAAATACCCTCCAGACCGTGGAGGCGGCAGAGTTGGAGGAAGTGGTGAACCGCTTCCTTCATACCTTGCCGGAGCGGGATTGTAATCTATTTTTACGGCGATACTGGTTTACAGAACCTATGGCGGAAACGGCTCGGCGCTATGGAATGCGGGAAGGCGCTGTGCGGAGCAGTCTGTTCCGAAGCCGGGAGAAGCTGCGGCGCTATTTGGAAAAGGAGGAGCTTTTATGAACAACCAAGAAAAGCTGTATAAGGCTATTGGCGGCGCGTCTCCGGATTTGATCCAGCGCAGTGAACGGCGTTATAACCAGCGTTGGCGCAGATATGGCTTGGCTGTGGCGGCCTGTTTGTCGCTTGTCCTTCTGTCGTGGGTAGGCTGGGGCATTGTCCAGACGGATAGTCTGCCGGAGCCGGTTGACATTGTGCCCCCTCATCAGGAGTGGATTGGTCCGTCTCCAAACGGCGGACAGCTTACGCTGCCGGAGCAGGGAGGGGAGATCGGAACCCTGCGGATGCTGAGCTATCTTCCCCAGGACTCGGATAGAACCGTTGATTTTCTCATTTACGTAAACGAGAATCAGTTTGCTATCTGTGAAGAGAATGGCCTTTACAGCATTAGAAGCAAGGCCCCTTTGCCGGATGATTCCCCGGAATGCGGCTTGGATATCCTCCGCCTTCCCGGTACGCCCCCCGCTGAGGCCGAGGCTGCGGCGAAAGAGGCGTTGCATGGCCGTTATAGGGAAGTGACCAGTGAGGAGCTGTACGTTGTTTTGCCAGGCAGCCGTTATCTCCGGGCCAGTGCGGGCATGGATTGGGATTCCGAACAGGCGGAGCTTTGGTTTGTGGACGACGGACAGGAGGGAACCTTTGTCCTCACGGCCCGATATTTCCTGGAGGCCGAGGAGGGACTGGGCATGCGGTTTCGGGACATGGCGTCCAGCTTCCGAGTGGTCTCTCTTTATGAGACCGTGCCCGAATGGATGCGCTCCCTCTACGAAGCGGCGGAGCGGCTGTTCCCAGCACTGCTGTCCAATGACCTTTCCGGTGTTTCCGACCTTCTGGCGGCAGACGCTGCGGCAGACGCCTACGGAGAGGACGTATGGGCAAACCTCACGGTGGCTTCTGTGGACTACGCTCCGGACAATGACCAGGACCCGGCCTCCGCCACGGTTTCGGTCAAGCATCGCCTGAATCAGGAGGAAGGAGAGAGCTATAGCTATCTTACGATGGAGATGACTCATGAAGATGGTCAGTGGCGTTTGGCTTGGTCCGGCATTGAGAAATGAAGCAAGCGCCCCGCTCGTTTGAGCGGGGCGCTTTCAGGAAACGCGCTTTACTTCGCCAGGACCTTCTTCAGCTTAGCAAACCGGGGCAGGGAATCCTGCTTGGGCAGCTTGGGTTCACCCTGTACCAGAGGCAGCACATAGTCGATGAAAGGCTTCTCCACACCGTTATGGGCGGCATTAATCCACTCCAGAGGCACTTTCTTCTCTGTATTGGCTACATCGGTGAGACCCAGCAGCTTAGTCTTGCAGACATAACGACCGTCCTCGTAGCAACGCTCGAAGCCCACCATTTTGTCGGTGATGCCGGCCACCGCGTTTTCCACGGCTGCTTTGCCGGACAGGAAGGACTCCTCAATGTCGGTCTCGGAGGCCAAATGCGCCCCGCAGCGCTGGAGCAGGCTCAGCTCGATGCCGCGGACCTTGGCGCCGGTCTTCTGCTTCACAGCCTCAGCCAGCATAGCGGCCAGACCGCCCAGCTGGGCATGGCCAAAGCCGTCGGTAGCAGAGGTTTTCGCCTCGGAGACGAAGGAGCCATCAGCGTAATGGATCCCCTCGGAGACGGCAACCATGCAGTTGCCCTTCTCCTTATAAATGCGGTCTACATCGCTCAGGAATTGCTCCATATCAAAGTCCACTTCGGGGAGGTATACCAAGTCAGGACCGGCGCCGTAGGCCGTGGCCAGAGCGGCGGCACCAGCCAGCCAGCCTGCGTGGCGGCCCATGATCTCAATGACGCAAACCATACCGGTATCATAAACCCGGGCATCCTGATAGACCTCCATGCAGCTGGTGGCGATATACTTGGCAGCGGAGGCAAAGCCGGGGCAGTGGTCCGTGCCGAAGAGGTCGTTGTCGATGGTCTTGGGCACACCCATGACACGGCATTCATAGCCCACCTTCTGCATATATTTGCTGATCTTGTTGCAAGTGTCCATGGAGTCGTTGCCACCGTTGTAGAAGAAATAGCGGACATCGTATTTTTTGAAGATTTCCAGGATGCGCTTGTAATCGGTGTCGTCCACCTCGGGATCCTTCATCTTATAGCGGCAGGAACCCAGAGCGGAGGACGGGGTGTATTTCAGCAGCTCCAGCTCGGCGGGATCCTCCTGGCCCATGTCGAAGAGCCGGTCGTTCAGCACGCCCTTGATGCCGTGCTCTGCACCCAAGACACGGGTGATGTTGGGATTTTTCAGCGCAGTGCTGATCACGCCGTAGGCACTGGCGTTGATGACAGAAGTGGGTCCGCCGGACTGGCCGAAGATGCAAGCGCCTTTCAATTCACTCATGAGAAAAGCCTCCTCAATTTTTTTCTTCCTATCCCAAAGAACAGAATCGATGGTATTTTTATCATACCATTCAAAAAAAGAATTGTAAATACTTGCATTTTATTTTTTTTGTGATATTATCATAAAAGAAAATCGTTTTCGTCTCAGTAAACGGTGGGAAACGGGGCCACTGGCCTTTTGCCTTCCCGGGTGCGGGGACGGGACAAATAAATTTGTCAGGAGATGATTGTTATGGCACTGGTCACTTCTACCGAGATGTTCAAAAAGGCCTATCACGGAGGGTACGCCATCGGCGCCTTCAATGTCAACAACATGGAGATTGTCCAGGGTATCACCGAGGCCTGCCGCGAGGAGAAGGCTCCCGTAATCCTTCAGGTGTCCAAGGGTGCGCGGGCTTACGCTAATCACACCTATCTGGTAAAGCTGGTGGAGGCCGCTGTCATTGAGTGCCCCGAGATTCCCATCGTGCTGCATCTGGACCACGGTGACAGCTTTGAAACCTGCAAGAGCTGCATTGATGGCGGCTTTACCTCCGTCATGATCGATGCCTCCAGCAAGCCTTTCGCCGAGAACATTGAGATCACCAAGAAGGTAGTTGAGTATGCCCATGACCATGGCGTGGTGGTCGAGGCGGAGCTGGGCGCCCTGGCCGGTGTAGAGGACGAGGTCAATGTCTCTGCTGAACAGTCCCACTATACCCGCCCCGAAGAAGTGGAGGAGTTTGTCACCAAGACCGGCTGCGACTCCCTGGCTATCGCCATTGGTACCAGCCACGGCGCGTATAAGTTCACCGCTGCCCAGTGCACCCGCAACGAGAAGGGCGAGCTGGTTCCACCCCCGCTGCGCTTCGACATTTTGGATGAGGTTGTCAAGCGCCTGCCCGAGTTCCCCATCGTGCTCCACGGCTCCTCTTCCGTGCCTCAGAACTATGTGAAGATGGTCAACGCCAACGGTGGCAAGATGCCCGATGCCGTGGGCATTCCCGAGGAGCAGCTCCGTCAGGCCGCCCGTAGCGCCGTCTGCAAGATCAACATTGATTCCGACCTGCGCCTGGCTATGACTGGCACCATCCGGCAGTTCTTCAACGAGCATCCCGATAAGTTCGACCCCCGGGAGTACCTGAAGCCCGCCCGTGCCAATATCAAGGAGCTGGTCCGTCATAAATTGGTGGATGTCTTGGGTTGCAACGGCAAGGCGTGATTTCCACTGAATACTATTGTAAAAGACGGAGGCGCTATGCGCCTCCGTCTTTTCTTATCCGATGTCCCGCCGTTTTTGTTGTCCTCACGCCATTGCCTCATCTTTATTCGTAGTACTCTACGTAGTCGAAGGAACCAATGGCCCCGCAGGTATCGCACACATCCGGTCTCCGTTCGAAGATAGCGCCGCAGAATTGGCAACGGTAGCCTTCCTTTTTATGTCTAGGAGCAGGGGAGGGAGCTTTGGCCGCGAGCGCCAGGTCAGAGGGCTTGCTCATCTTTGCCAAAAGGCTCAAAAAGCGGTTCTCGTGGCTCTGCTCGATGGCGGCCACTTTTTCAAACATCACCGCCAACTCATCCAGTCCTTCGTCCCGAGCCTGGCGAGCAAAGTCAGGATACATGTCGTGCCATTCGTTGTACTCACCCTGAGCGGCCTGAGTCAGGCACTCCTTAGTATCAGAGGGCTTGCCATAAAGCTGTTCGAACCAGAACTTGGCATGCATCATCTCATTTTTCGCCATTTGCTCAAAGGCGGCGGCAATTTCTTCGTCGCCGTTGGCCCGAGCGGCCTGAGCAAAGTAAGTATACTTATTTCGGGCGATAGACTCGCCAGCCAGAGCTTTGCGAAGGTTTTCCGCTGTTTTTGTATGTTCTATGGACATGATACTTTCTCCTTTTCTTTTTTTCAGAGTAGTACAGGCTCTGCTAAAAGTCAAATAAGCAAAACTATTATCGCACACAGCGAACAACCGCCTATTTGCGTGGAGCTGGATTTTTTCTCCTCTGGAGTATACTGAGGGTAAGAGAATTGATTCAGGTGGAAGTTCAAAGATTCCGGTTTTGTTAGCGGCCCTCTATTGCGTCAGCAATGCGATCTATTTTTCTTTGCAGCTGTTCTAAGGTTCTTTGCAAGGCGTCCCGGTCCAGATTCAGATCCGTAGCAGACAGCCTTGCTAAGGTCAGCATTTGTTCAAGAATGCGCTCAATTTCTGCCAGAGCAGCGTCCAAGCTTTGATAAGCAGTTGTGTTTTCGTCCATAACCAATCCTCCATTATAGTAAATCATGAACGTTTCCGCTCATGAATACCGCTCCAGCTTCTGTCCGGCTCGCCCATGAAAACTACACCTTACTGACACAGCATACCATAAAGGACAGCGATAAGGACAGCGATTGGTAAACTGCTCTTATCAGCGCTTGTATACATGATTATGCCGTTGGATTTGAAACTGACGACAAAAATTCTAAGCCTCTAGAAGCTTTAGCCTCCAATAGAAATTCCTGTGAATCTCAAGCAGAGGGTCCTTCTCACCAGGGAGGTATTTCTCTACGGATATGCGATCGATCAGGACTTCCACCATTTCTCGGGTAAATGTCCCGGATTTGTATATCTCCCAATTTCCTTTTGTGTTTCCAATGCCTTAGCTCTCGTTTTCAGCGTAAAATAATCCATGAATCCAATTGTGCAGATTATGCTTTAGCCTTATGCACAGTGATAATTGTATAACTATGTGCGTTTACGGTTATTTTGTAACTACCTACAGTTATATACCAATTTTTCCCAATTCTCTCTATTGTGGCGGTTTCGTCCAAAATCTGCACCTTGCTCCATTGGACAAGATCACTTGTTTCAATTTGGCAGTTCCTTTTTATTCGCTCTGCCCCCATCTCTGTTGTATGAAGTTTATCAATGTTTTCAATTAAGCTATTCATTTTAACATCACCGCATTTCAAAGCTGTTTTTTTTGCGCTATACTGTATATTTATCCACTACAATTTACTAGGAACACGAAGTCGAATTGGGATTTGAATATTGCTCAACAAGTGCGCACCTGTCATCCTCTGCGGAAATTCACTCACGAAATGCCGCCAGCTGCTGCTCTCTGGAAGCAACCAAAACTTTCAACCACTTCTTTTCCTAGTAAAATTCTTTCTTACATCAAGAAAATCCTTTTCAGAGTGAATACCCCATATTTTATCCAGGTATAAAATCCGTAGGCCTTTTGCATATTCATCTATGCGCTTTCCATAGGTGAACAGGTAACGCAATCTTTCTGGACTTGCAGTCCTTGGCTGTATTCAATATTCTGCAACTTATCAATCTGTTTTTATTTTTATAATGGAATTCAAAATACAAAGTCCCATGGACAGTATAGGTAAAATTATCCTAAAAAATAAATCCATTCCCAAATCGATATTTACATCCAAAAGCAATCCCACAAACCATGCAGATAAAGTCGCAGTAACGGCAGCCAGGTATACGGCTCGCTTTCCTTTTAGGCTGGATATTATGAACACCATCAATAAGAGAAATGCTAAAAACAGCAAGATTGTAAAAAGAAATCCATCCATTTTTGTTGCCTCCAAATTTGCATTCGGCGAGGTTGTTACGAATTAAGTATACCACTAATGTGAATGACATTCAAGTCTCGATTATAGGCATTGATAGCAGTAGCAAGCAATGCGTCGGTATATACCCGGTTCCGCTTGCCGGTGGCCAATGGCCTCCAATCCCCCAGTGACCGGCGCAGCTGCGTCCGATGCACAAGCTACCGTTGACGTTTGCTGGTATATACCGGCAGGGAAGCGATGTCCGCAGAATTGAAGTCTAGGTGTCATTGCTATAGAGCATTTTTTACGTCCTGACATTTTTGAAAACGAAAGAAGGAACGATGCGCACCGGAGTGATCCCCGCCGCATATCCTGTGGGGAAGGGGAGGGAAGCGGTATGCCGCAATTACAGTCATATGACCGGAGAGCTGCAGTCTTATATGCCCATCAGTGGGCCTATGGCCGGAATCCGCTCTTTTACGATTACGAAAACATAGGTGGGGATTGCACGAACTTCGCATCCCAATGTATTTATGCCGGCAGCGGCATCATGAATTTTACCCCAACATACGGCTGGTACTATATTGACGCAAACCGAAAGGCTCCGGCCTGGACCGGTGTGGAATATCTATACAATTTTTTGACCAGGAGCAATCAGTCTATTGGCCCGGTAGGACGGCCATGCGGCCTGGAGGAGCTGTTGCCTGGGGATTTGATTCAATTGTCCTTCAAAGGAGAGGAATTTCAGCATTCTCCTATCGTAGTTTTCGTAGGACACCCGGCAACGCCGGAAAACGTGTTGATTGCCGCCCATAGTTATGATGCGGACTACCGTCCGCTATCTACCTATGAATACCGGAACATTCGAATGCTCCATATTGTGGGCGTAATGCGGCCATAACTATGTTGCCCCATAACATTCCATAGAAGTGGCTGACGCGAAATTTCCGAATGCAGACAGGGAACCCCCGCCTTTAAAGAGGCGGGGGTCTTAGTTGTCTTTTTTTTTCATGTTTTTCATATGCGACAGGGGATTTGCCTTTGCAGCAATCCGAAGGGCGTCATTGTCGATATGCGTGTAAATCTGAGTGGTATTCAGATGATCATGGCCCAAAACCTCCTGAACAGCCCGAACGTCCACACCGTTTTGAAGCATCAGTGTAGCCGCAGTGTGCCGTAGCTTGTGAGAGGAATATTCACTCTCATCAATCCCGGCGGCGGAGAGACGTTTTTTTACCATAGCGTGGACCGTAGAGCGGCTGACCCGCTCATTGCGGGAGGATAGAAAAAGCGCATTGGCGTCCCGTCCGGCAATGGGACGGCGTACTGCCAGGTAGCGTTGCAAGGCGTCTTGGCAGGCATCATTTAAATAGAGAATCCGCACCTTGTTGCCCTTACCAAGCACCCGGAGGGCATCTCCCTGGATATCGCGGAGGTTTAAGCCGACTAACTCTGAGATCCGCAATCCGCAGTTGAGAAACAAGGTCAAAATACAGTAATCCCGCTCTTGATTTTTGCCGTCTACAGAATTCAGAAGTTCTATGCTTTCATCAAGAGTCAAGTATTTGGGCAAGGTTTTCTTCAACTTAGGAGAGTCGATATCTTTGACAGGATTTTCACGAATCAGATGGACCTTGTTGGTCAAATAATTGTAAAAGGAACGTATCGTCGCCAATTTTCTGGCTCTGGATGCTGCGTTCAGGCCGTAATCTGAAATCTGGCTGTTCTGATGCTGGATCCGGTCCCGGCTCAGGTAGGTCATATAGCCATAGATATCCGACAGTGTGACGCTGGCCACAAAATCCAGGTCTACATCCATAATATCGATCTCGTCTAACGCAAGGCCGGACAGCGAGCGGTCCCGAACCTGTTTGAGATAACGAAAGAAATTCCGCAGGTCCAGGAAGTATTCATCTACAGTCCGTTTGGAATGGGCCTTGACGGTTTCATGATATGCAAGAAAGTCCCGCAGGACCGGTGGGGCCTCTGTTCGGTAATTACTCATTGCCAGTATCCTTGAGGATGGAAAACCATTTTTCATGCCGTTATAGGTTTTGCCCTCCCCTCAATTGAACAAAAATTACATTTTGTTCAATTGAGGATATCCTCAGATTTGCCTCCTCTCTCATTCATAATTCCAGCTAGCACCTCTCCATCCATTGGAGGTACCGGAGCCATTTTAAAGCAATGTCATAAAATTAGCCGTTTCGGCTAAACTATCTTTTATAATCAGATAAACGGAGAAGTATCCTTTTAATGCTTTTTCGCTCTGTTGCAAGAAACCGTCGCAGCTGGCCGCAAAGCGGCCGCAGTTTGGACTGCATCTGGAACACGTTGTTCACGATATCAACCGTCAGAACGGAGGATCGCCTTGATTCCTTGTACCAGTGACTGTGTTTATCAATCCGAGGGCCTTTGCACGCTGGACAGCGCTGCCGCCGCAGGGCTGCCGGCCTTGGGCGGCGCCTGCGTCCATTTCATCCCCGTAAAGCGGCTCGAATCGCCTCACCGATATTCCGAGCGGGCAAAAGCATCAGATCTGAAAGACTCTCCATCCCCATCCCTCGATGAGCCGGGACCACACAGCGCTTGAACCCCAGCCGCCGGACCTCGGAAATCCGCTGGGAGAGCTGACTGACACTGCGCAGCTCTCCGGTAAGTCCCACTTCCCCGATGGCTGCCAGGTCGCCCGGGACAGGCTTGTCCAAATAGCTGGAGGCCAAGGCTACCACAGCGGCCAAATCTGCCGCAGGTTCGTCCAGCTGAAGTCCGCCGATGATATTCAAATAGGCATCGCAGCCAGACAGCTTCAGCCCGCCCCGTTTTTCCAGCACGGCCAGCAACATGGCCGCCCGGTTGTAGTCAAAACCATTGCTGGTCCGGCGGGGATTCCCTCCGGCGGAGGTCACCACCAATGCCTGAATCTCCGCCAGCACCGGCCTGGCCCCCTCCATCACACAGGCGACGCAAGTGCCCGGAGTCTCCTCCGGCCGCCCGGACAGCAACATCTGAGAGGGGTTTTCCACCTCCACAAGCCCACTGTCCCCCATTTCGAACACGCCGATTTCGTTGGTGGCCCCGAAGCGGTTTTTAGCTGCCCGGAGAATGCGGCAGAAGGTGTGCTGGTCTCCCTCGAAGTAGAGCACACAGTCCACCATATGCTCGAGAACCTTGGGACCTGCGATCGACCCTTCTTTATTTACATGGCCGATGACGAATACCGTAACGCCGCTCCCCTTGGCCAGCTGCATCAGTGCCATGGTGCAGTCTTTCACTTGGCTGACGCTGCCCGCCGGGGAGTCAATGGCGTCATTATACAGTGTTTGGATGGAATCTACAATCAAAATATCCGGCTGCTCCAAGTTGACGGCCTCCAGCATCTCCCCCAGCCCGGTCTCCGACAGGACCAGCAGCCGCTCGCTCTCCACGTGGAGCCGCTGGGCGCGGAGCTTGAGCTGATGCTGAGACTCCTCTCCGGATACATACAATACCTTTGCAAATTCACAGAGTTTGCCGCAGATTTGCAGCATCAAAGTGGACTTTCCAATACCGGGCGCGCCGCCCACCAGCACGAGAGAACCCTTGACGGCACCGCCACCCAAGACCCGGTCCAGCTCCCCTACTCCTGTGGAAAAACGAATTTCCACATGATCGCCCAGATCTGTGAGAGATCTGGCTTTCGGGGGCGCCGTTACGCGGGCGGAGGCCCTTTCCCCCTTCCCTTTTATGGCCGGCTTCGGACGCTCTACCACGGTGTTCCATGCGCCGCAGGCGGGACAGCGCCCCGCCCACTTTGCCGTTTCATTGCCGCACTCTGTGCAGAAAAAAAGTGTTTTTGGTTGTTTCATTCGTAGTCTCCGAACCTATGTCGATGAAATCGTTCCGGCACTCAAAAAACCGGCCGCAATGGCAGCTGCCAGGCGCAGCTGGTAATCCGGGTCCTGGAGCCGCTCCGTCTCAGGCCCGTTGGAAAGAAAGCCGCACTCCACTAGCACCCCCGGCACGGTAATATTCTTCATCAGGTAAATGCTGTCCGGAATTTGGCGGGGATGCTTTTCATTTCCGGAGTTAATCCCAGCGTTCAGCGCGTCCTGCACCTGCTCCGCAAGGGACTCCGCCCCCTCCTGGCGGTTCCAGAATACTTGTGCGCCGTGGGTTATGGGAGAGGAAGGCAGGCTGTTTTGATGGATGCTCAGGAGAATGGCGTTCCCCGTCTCCTCCACGATGCGGACCCGGTTTTTCAGGTCCGAACTCTTTCTCTGCCGCATAGTATCCAAGCCCTCGTCGCAGATGGTGATGTCCTCGCTTCTGGTAAGACGAGTCCGGCGGCCCGCAAAGCGCAACAGATCATGGACCCGAAGGGAGACCGCCAGGTTAATTTGGCTCTCCGGTACACCGCCGGGAGATACCGCGCCGCCGTCTTCTCCGCCATGGCCAGGGTCGATCACCACTGTGACGGGAGAATCGTTCCAGACGGAAAAGGACGGCACTGCGGTCCCTTTCCACAGCACGGCAGCCAGGCCAAAGAAAAAGCAGCACAGCAGGCCAGAGAACAGAAGATCGCGTTTGCGCAGCAGAATGACCACGGACAGCTCCCCCTTAAAACAACAAATGTGTTAGAAAGATATGACAGGCAGCTTATCCAATATACGATTTTCTAGGTGAAGTTCCCAATATTTTTTATTATAGCAGGCTCCGCCTCAAAAATCAAGGCGTTACCAGAACAATTGTCTCAGTTTTTCCTGTCGGTGGCCCTTTCGGCGGCGGGGGCATAGAATAAGTTGAGCGCGATTTCTTCGCGCGATCCTTAAGCAATAAGGAGGCAACCATATGGAAAAACCTGAACAGACGCCCAGCGGCTCTTGCGGCGTAGGGGCCGGTATGTTCCCCACATGCGCCCCGCTGGCGTTTCCCTATATTCCCATGCAGGAACAGAATCCTCCCCGCTTCGGCCGGGCAGAGGCACTGCAGGCTGGGACCCTGTTCCCTGGTTTGGACCTGCCCTTCAAG
This sequence comes from Oscillibacter sp., assembly GCA_022791135.1. Taxonomy (GTDB): domain Bacteria; phylum Bacillota; class Clostridia; order Oscillospirales; family Oscillospiraceae; genus Oscillibacter. The sequence goes on along the minus strand of JAAVYM010000004.1, from coordinate 825 downwards.
GCGGCGATTCAGGCAAAGACCAAGCTGGCCAACACCGCTCTTGTGGAGCTGATGGCACTGGATTTTGCGATTAAGGAACTGAACCTTTATTTGGACACCCACGCAAACGACCAGGAGGTCTTGCAGCTCTACTGGTCCTATCTCAAGCTGGCAAAGGAGGGCCGTGAGAAGTACGAGAAAATGTATGGCCCCCTGTTGTCCACCGACTTGACTCCGGAAGACGGCTTCGCCTGGCTGAAGGATCCGTGGCCTTGGGATGTAGGAGGGAATGACTGATGTTTGTATACGAGAAAAAGCTCCAATACCCCGTCAAAATCAAAAACTCAAACCCGAAGCTGGCAGCGGTAATTATCTCTCAGTATGGCGGACCTGACGGTGAGCTGGGCGCTTCCCTCCGCTATTTGAGCCAGCGCTACTCCATGCCCTATGCAGAGCTGAAGGGGCTTCTGACGGATATCGGGACAGAAGAGCTGGGCCATTTGGAAATGGTCGGCACCATCGTCCATCAGTTGACCCGAAACCTCAGCGAAGAGCAGATTAAATCCTCAGGCTTTGACACCTACTTTGTGGACCACACCACCGGTGTGTATCCGCAGTTCGCCTCTGGCTATCCCTGGTCTGCCGCTACGATGCAGGTAACTGGCGACGTGATCGGCGATTTGACGGAGGACTTGGCAGCAGATGGGGCGATGGCGTAAGCGCAACAAGACCGGAAAGCCTTGAAAACACTGGATTGTTGGTAGGATAAGCCTTTTCCGGCGGCGATGGTGTAAAGACAACCTGTTAAAATTTTCGATGGGACAAGCTGTTTCCAATCCAATTTTT
>JAAVYM010000052.1 GCA_022791135.1 Oscillibacter sp. | reverse complement strand
CACCGTGCACTCCGTCACTCCCACCCAGAAGCTGCTGGACGGCGCTTCCATGAAGGATTGGCGCGGCGGCCGCGCGGCCACCGGCAACATCATCCCCTCCTCCACCGGCGCGGCCAAGGCCGTGGGCAAGGTTATCCCCGAGCTGAACGGCAAGCTGACCGGCATCTCCATGCGCGTTCCCACCCTGGACGTTTCTGTGGTGGACCTGACCGCCAAGCTGGCCAAGCCCGCTTCCTATGAGGATATCTGCGCGGCCATGAAGGAGGCCAGCGAGGGCGAGCTGAAGGGCATTCTGGGCTACACGGACGAGGACGTGGTCTCCAGCGACTTCCTGGGCTGCCCCCTCACCTCCATCTTCGACAAGAAGGCCGGCCTGTCCCTGACCGACACCTTTGTGAAGGTTGTGTCCTGGTATGATAACGAGACCGGCTACGCCAACAAGATGGTGGAGCTGATCGCGTATATGTTCTCTGTGGATAACAAGTAAGATAACAGAGGGAAAGGCTCCTGCCGCAAGGAAGCGGCAGGAGCTTCTTTTTGCCAATTAATAAACTCCCCCCGAGGGACGGGGGGAGTTTTTCATGGGCCGCAGGCGAAAATCAGCGCTGCCCCTTGTCGTAGGGGATGCCCTCCGCCTTGGGAGCGCGGGACTTCTTGGATGTAAAGGCCAGCACCACTAGCGAGATGATATAGGGCAGCATATTGTACATAGCGGCCGGCAAATTCAGCGCCTGGAGGAAGCTGAAGCCGGAATACACATTGCCCAGGGCCCGGAAGAAGCCGAACAGCAGCGCCGCCAGGGCAATGCGGGTGGGCTTCCACTGGCCGAAAATCATGACGGCCAGGGCCAGGAAGCCAAAGCCGGCCACACCGTTCTCGAATTTCCACTCGCTGACGCCGGCGGTGATGTAGACAATACCGCCCAGGCCGCCCAGCATGCCGGAGATCAGCACACCGGCATAACGCATTTTGTGGACGCTGATTCCCACGCTGTCGGCCGCCTGGGGATGCTCGCCGCAGGCCATGAGCCGCAGGCCGAACCGGGTCTTGTACAGCAGCACATAAGAACCGATCAGGGCAAGCAGGGCCAGCAGCATAAACCAGTTGAACTCAAAACTGCCAATGTTTACGAGAAATGCCTTCTTGGCGTTAATGTACTGGATGGTGGAGGACACGTTGTCTACGCTCTCGGCGGTGTTCATGGCTTTGACAAAGACCGTGGCCGCCGCGGTGCCCAGTAGGTTCATGGCTGTGCCCACCAGGGTCTGGTCCGCCTTGAAGTTGATGGCGGCCACTGCCAGGAGCAGGGAGTAAAGCATGCCCAGCAGGATCGCCGCCAGCACTACCAGTACGATCATGCCGAAGGCGGGCGTGCTCGCAGGCAAAAACTTCATCGTCAGCGCACCGCCCAGGGCGCCCATGACCATGATGCCCTCCAGACCGATGTTAATGACGCCGGAGTGCTCGGAAAAGCACCCTCCCAGAGCCACCAGCAGCAGCACGGAAGCGAAAATCAGCATGTATTGCAGCAGAAGGATCATTTCCCGTCTCCCCCTTTCTCAGCGGCCGCCTGTTTTTTCTCGTCCCGGCGGTTCAGCCAGTTGTTCAGCGATGTTTTGAAAAAGAGCACGAAGGCGCAGAGATAGATAATCAGGGCGGAGATAAAATCGGAGATCTGGGAGGAGTACATCGTTTTATCTACGTAAGCGCCGCCGTTGGTGATATGCTGAATGAAGTAGGAGGAGAAGATGGCCCCGATGGGATTCAGCCCGCCCAGGAAGGCGGCGGCGATGCCGTTGAAGCCCATGGCGGGAACGGCGGACTGAGTGCACTGCCACTGCTCGAATCCGGTGAGGAAGAGCATCGCCGCGCCCATGCCGGCCAGGCCCCCCGCGATGGCCATGGTGAGGATGAGGTTTTTCTGCTCCCGCATGCCGCAGTATTTGGCGGCGAACTTGTTGCAGCCGGTGGCCTTCAGCTCGTAGCCCAGCCGGGTCTTTTCCAGCAGAACCCAGACCAAAACCGCCACGAGGACGGACAGGGGTACGGCCAGGCCCACATACTGGTTTTTACTGAACAGCTGGCCCAGGCCCAGGGAGGGGAGGAGGGCCCCTTCGTTGGTGCTGGCGAGGGTGTAGGTATAGGGGCTGGTCTCCTCCTTGACTTTGGTCAGCAGCATGTTCACGGAGTACAGGCTGATCCAGTTCAGCATAATGCAGGAGATGACCTCGTTGACGTTGCAATAGGCCTTCAGCATGCCGGACACGGCGCCCAGGGCGGCTCCGGCGGCAATAGCGGCGATGAGGCACAAGAACCAGGGCAGCTTCAGGCCCAGAGCGCAGTAGAGGGCCGCGCCGGTGCCCACGACGTACTGCCCCGCCGCGCCGATGTTGAACAGGCCCACCTTATAGGCAAAGAGCACCGACAAGCTGCACATCAGCAGCGGCGCGGTCTTTACCAGGGTGCTGCCGAAGTAGCGCAGCTGAGCGGTGGATTTCGAGTAGGTCATAAAGTTCTGTACGATGGCGAGGATGGCCGCGTTGGCCCCGGCGGGGTTGATGAGGAGCAGGGCGACATAACCCACCAGCAGGCCAATGAGGATGCACAGCAGCGAGGCCAGCAGGGTCTGCACCAAGCCGTTGCGCAGCAGGGAGGTCTTTTCTTTTTTCATACTTTACGCCCCCTTCTTTTTCGCGCCGGCCATGTAGAGGCCCAGCTCTTCCACGGTGACTTTCTTGGGGTCGAACTCGCCCACGATCTCCCCCTCGTACATGACGAGGATGCGGTCGGAGACGTTCATGACCTCGTCCAGCTCCAGGCTGACCAGCAGCACGCCCTTCCCGGCGTCCCGCTGGGCCACAATCTGCTTGTGAATATACTCGATCGCGCCCACGTCCAGGCCCCGGGTGGGCTGGACGGCGATGAGCAGCTCCGGATCCTTGTCGATTTCCCGGGCGATGATGGCCTTTTGCTGATTGCCGCCGGACATGCTCCGGGCGGCCGTTATGGGACCCTGGCCGGAGCGGACGTCATACTGCTCAATGAGGCCCACGGCGTATTCCCGGATTGCCCTCCGCCTCAAAAAGCCGGCGGGGGTGACAAAGTGGCTCTCGAAATAGCGCTGAAGCACCATGTTGTCCTCCAGGCTGTAGTCCAGGACCAGGCCGTGCTTGTGCCGGTCCTCGGGGATGTGGCTCATGCCGGAGGTGTTCCGCTTGCGGATGGGGGCCTTTGTGATGTCCTGGCCGTTGAGGAGGAGGGTGCCCTCCTTCAAAGGCTCCAGGCCGGAGATGCCGTAGACCAGCTCGGTCTGGCCGTTGCCGTCGATGCCGGCGATGCAGACGATCTCGCCCCGGCGGACCTGGAAGCTGACGTCCTTCACGGCGTTGTTCTTATGCCGCTTGGAGGCCACCGTCATGCCCCGCACGTCCAAAACCACCTCGCCGGGCTTGGCAGGGGCCTTTTCCACCACGAAGTTCACGTCCCGGCCCACCATCATGCGGCTCAGCTCCTCCTGGGAGCTGGAGGCGATGTCTGCCGTGCCGATGTATTTGCCCTTCCGGAGGACGGAGCAGCGGTCCGCCACCTCCATGATCTCGTTGAGCTTGTGGGAGATGAAGAGGATGCTCTTGCCCTCCTTGGCCAGGTTCTTCATGATCTGCATCAGCTCTTCGATTTCCTGGGGGGTCAGCACGGCGGTAGGCTCGTCGAAAATCAGGATCTCATTTTCCCGGTACAGCATTTTCAGGATTTCCGTGCGCTGCTGCATGCCCACGGTGATATCCTCCACCAGGGCGTCGGGGTCTACGCTGAGGCCATACTTCTCGGAGAGGGCAATGACCTTCTCACGGGCCTCGCCTTTTTGCAAGAAGCCGTGAGCGCAGGGTTCCACGCCCATGATGATGTTGTCCAGCACGGTAAAGCACTCCACCAGCTTAAAATGCTGGTGGACCATGCCGATGCCAAGATCGTTGGCGTCGTTGGGGTCCTTGATGGAGACTACCTGGCCGTCCTTTTTGATGACGCCCTCCTCTGGCTGATACAGGCCGAAGAGCACGCTCATCAGCGTGGATTTCCCCGCGCCGTTCTCGCCAAGCAGGGCGTGTATCTCGCCCTTTTTCAGCTGCAGGGTGATATTGTCGTTGGCCACGATGCCGGGGAAGCGCTTGGTAATATTCAGCATCTCAATGGCGTAACTCTGTTCCAATTTCACAACCTCCTCCTTCTGTGTTTCCCGGAACCATTCAAAGATAATGGCTCATGCACATTATACCATATTCCGGGGAGAAATTCAAAGCATTTTTGCAAATTTTCACAAAAGGCCCGCTTGGGACGCGCTGATCAAAAAACGAGGGCGGGAGTTTCCTCCCGCCCTCGCCGGCGTCTGATGGGTTCGCTTACTTAATGTTGCCCAGATCGTTTACCTGGATGTTCTGAGTCTCGGGCATCTTGGAGATGTCGTCGGAGACAACGATCTTGCCGTCAAACATATCCTTCACCAGGGCTTTGTAATCGTCCTGCGAGAAGCCCTCGCCCCACTGGGTGGTCTCCATGGGCAGGAGGACATAGTTGGCGGAGGGATCGTCGCCGGAGACCAGGCCCAGGGCCTCGGCCTTGCCGCCGTAGTTGGCGAAGTTGCCTGCGGACACCTCGTCCAGCATGTGCTTGACGGTGGTGGCCAGGCCCTTCATGGCGGAGGTCAGGGTCACGCCCTCGCCGTAGGCGGCGTCCAGGGTGAAGCTCTGGTCCACGTCCACGCCGATGACCTTGGCGCCGTCCACCTTGGCGGCCGCCTCACCGGCGGAGGTGCAGATGCCGCCGCCGCAGGCGAAGATGACTTCCACGCCCAGGTTCTGATACCAGTTGTCGGCGTAAGCGGTGATGTCGGGATCGCCGAAGAACTGGTTGCCATAGACATATTCCACCGTGGCGTCCACGCCCAGCTCGCCGGCCGCGGCATCCACGCCCTGGATATAGCCGTAGCCAAAGCGCTGCACGGCGGGGACGGCCATGCCGCCCAGGTAGCCCAGGTGGGTGTAGCCCAGCTTCACAGCGGCGTAACCGGCCATGTAGCCGCAAAGCTCTTCCTTATAGACGGCGCAGTAGACGTTGCTGGGGACCTCAATGCCGCCCAGGTCGCCCTCGCTGACGTCCAGAGCAATGAAGGTGATCTCGGAATAAAGGTCGGCCACCTGAGCGATGGTCTCGCCGAAGGCGAAGCCAGGCATGACGATGACGGTATAGCCCTCGTCGGCGGCCTTCTCCACCATGGCCACACGCTCGGCGGTGGAGTTACCGGCGGGCTTGTAGTAGGTGAAGTCCACGCTGTTGGCCTCGCTCCAGGCCTTGCTGGCCTCATAGGTGGTCTGGTTAAAAGACTGGTCGGTGATGTCGCCATAGTCAGTGATCATGGCGACGCGGATGCCGGCGCCGCCGCTGCCCTCGTCGCCGGCAGTATCGGCGGGAGGGGTGGTGGTGTCGCCGCTCTGCTGGCTGTCGCCGGCATTATCGGAGTTGCCGGAGTCGTTGCCGCCGCAGGCGGCCAGGGACAGGACCATCGCCAAAGTCAGCAGAATTGCAAAAAACTTCTTCATTTGGAATCAACCTTCCTTCCATATATTCCTCTGAAAACAGAGGTGGGCCTCAATGGGCCAAGCCCATTATAGCAATTCCTTTTCCGGATTTCAACCGCATTTCCAAAATGTTTTCTTTTTCGCCAAAATTCCGGGAAAACCCCATCGCTTCCCACAAAAACGGGGGCATCTCCCGTTCTGAATTTTACCCTTTTGCCATGCGGGCGGCGGTTTCCAGGGCAATTTCCATCATCTGGTGAAGGGAGTTTTGCCGCTCCGCCGGAGGAAGGGCCTCGCCGGTGGCTAGGTGGTCCGTGACGGTGCAGATGGTCAGGGCGCGCTTGCCGGCCTCGGCGGCGTTGACGTACAGCCCGGCCGTCTCCATGTCGATGGCCAGCACGCCCATACCGGCCCATTCCAGACCGCCGCCGTTTTTATAATAGAACACGTCGGAGCTGAGGATATTCCCCACGGGAGGATCCACTCCCAGCCCCCGGGCCGCGTCCACAGCGGCCTCCAGAAGCCGGAAATCCGCAATGGGGGCGAAGGCGCCGGGCAGGCCCAGGTGATGGGCAAAATGGGAGTCGGTGCAGGCCCCCTGGGCCAGGACAATGTCCCGGAGCTTCAGCTTATCCGACAGTGCACCGGTGGTGCCCACCCGGATGATGCTCTCCACACCATAGAAGTGGAACAGCTCATGGGAGTAGATGCCGATGCTGGGAATGCCCATACCGGAGGCCATGGTGGACACGGGTACGCCGCGGTAGGTCCCCGTCCAGCCCTGAATGCCCCGGACATTGTTCACCAGCCGGGGATTTTCGAAGAAGGTCTCGGCGATGAATTTCGCCCGGAGCGGATCCCCGGGCATCAGTACGGTCTTCGCGAAATCCCCCGGGGCGGCTTCGTTATGGGGCGTTCCCATGTCAGCCCTCCATGGCCTTGACAGCCTTGACAATGCGGCTGGTGCCGAGGCGGGAGGCCCCGAGGTTGATGAAATCTTCCGCATCTTTCAAGTCGGCAATGCCGCCGGCGGCTTTGATTTTGACGCCGGGACCTACGTGCTTGGCAAAGAGGGCCACGTCCTCCCGGGTTGCCCCGCCGCCGCCGAATCCGGTAGAGGTCTTGATATAGTCTGCGCCGGAGGCGGTGACGATCTCGCATAGTTTGATCTTCTCCTCGCCGGTGAGGAGGCAGCACTCAATGATGACCTTGAGAAGCTTGCCCTTGCAGGCCGCCTTGACAGCCCGGATTTCTTCCAGGAGCTGGTCCCACTTCTGGTCCTTGACCCAGCCGATGTTGATGACCATGTCTACCTCATCGGCTCCGTTGTCCACGGCGTCGGAGGCCATGAAACATTTGGCGGCGGTGGTGTCGTAGCCGTTGGGGAAGCCGATCACGGTGCAGATGGGCAGCCGGCCTGCGGCGTAGTCTGCTGCTTGTTTGACATAGCTGGCGGGGATACAGACGCTGGCGCAGTGGTATTTCATGCCGTCGTCACAGATGGCCTGGATTTCCTTCCAGGTGGCTCCTTGGGCCAGGAGGGTGTGGTCGCATTTTCCAAGGATTTCCTTCAGTTCCATTTCAGCGTTCTCCTTTACAATCGAATTCCAGTTGAAATGAATGCCCGTCCGCCTGCTGCGGAGGGGGCCGCTGCCTTGCATTATAGCAGAGCTGCCGGCCAATGTCCAGCGTTCCGCTTGCAAAGGCTGGGATATCGTGCTAAAATAGCGCAAGAAAGACATGGATTTCGCAGTTCTCCCCCGGGAGGGCGGCTTCCATGGCGAACATTTTTACGGAGGCATACCCATGAAAAAAAGACTCTTATCCCTGCTATGTGCTTTGGCGTTGCTTTTGTGCGCGGTTCCCGCCGCCTTCGCCCTGGAGGGGGAGGGACAGCGGGCCGCTAAGACGCTGGAGAGGCTGCATCTCATCAGTGGTGTTCCCGCCGATAAGGCGCTGAAGACCACCGCCACCCGCCGCCAAGCTACGGACCTGCTGGTCAGCCTCTATGGCGTCACCTCCTCCGACCGGGAGGTTAGTCCCCAGGAATATGCTGTTTCGAAGGGCTGGGTGACGGTTACCAGCGGACAGCAGGACCCCATTCCCACCAACGAGATCTGCGCCTCTTTGCTTCGGCAGCTGGGTTACGAGGGCTTTACCGACGAGAACGCCGCCATTTACGCCCGGCGGATTGGCCTGTTGACCCGGGATTATGAGGAGACGCTGACCCTGGGCGATCTGTATGAGCTGGCTCGGGACGTGCTGTCTTTCCCGGATGCGGAGGGTGTGCCCGCCGCCCAGCAGCTGGTGGAGGCCGGAGTCTGCACCCAGGCGGAGATCCAGGATCTCTTCCCGGAGGAACTCACGGCCCGGCAAGTGGCGGACCGCTACATGTGCGCTGTGTTTTCCCTGGACACCTATTACAGCGAGGACCATTACAAGAAGGGCCGGATTGACAACGGAGGCAGCGGCTTCTTTATCTCCGGCGACGGGCTGGCGGTCACAAATTGCCACACAATCTCCTCTGCGATCCGGGCTGAGGTCACTCTGGTTACTGGTGAGTGTTTCCCGGTGGAGCGGGTCGTTTTCTACGACCAGGATATGGACCTGGCGCTGCTGCGCGTCTCCCGGACCACGGTGGACAAAAAGACGGAGGTGCCTGCCTTTGCCTACATGGAGCTGTCTAAATCGCCGGACCTGCGCCCCGGCGACAGGGTTTATACCCTGGGCGTGCCTTTGGGCATTACGCTGGCCATCAGCGACGGCATCGTCAGCGCCGTGAACCACACGACCAAGGAGTTCTCCTCACCGTGCATCCTCAACACTGCCGATATCTCCCACGGAAGCAGCGGCGGCGCCCTGGTAAACACCAAGGGCCATGTGGTCGGCGTTACCACCGGCGCCTATGAAGGCGGCAACAACCTGTACATCTCCATCCCCCTGGATGCCATCCAGAAGGCAGATTGGAACGCAGAGGGCATCACTCTGGAGGAGGTCCTGAAAGAGATGCTGGAACGAGAACAGTAATTTTTCCGATATTCTGCGAAAACTTCGCCAAAATTCCCGAATAGCACTTGAAAACGGGAAAGGCTTGTGCTAATATTAAAAACTGTCAAGCACTTTTCGCGCTTCGCGCGATCAAATCTGGAGGTTGAACGTTTTGAAATTGGTAGTCACTGTTTTGCAGCTCCTCTGCGGGCTGGGCATCATCCTGATCGTGCTCTTCCAGTCCGGCAAGAGCGCAGGGCTTTCCGGCGCCATCGGTGGTGTGGCGGACTCCTTCCTGGCGAAGAATAAGGCCAAGACCATGGATGCCAAGCTGGCCCGGGCCACCAAATGGATCGGTGCGCTGTTCCTGATCCTGACACTGGTGCTGCTGATCCTCGGCTGAGCAAGAAGACCGCTCCCTGGAAAATCGGGGAGCGGTTCTTTTTCACAAAAATTCAGAACAAATGTTTGCGTTTTCGGTTAAAGTGTGTTATACTAAAGAAAATGGCGCTAATCTTTTAATCACCATGCCCCGGAAGCGGCATTCAGGAGGTCCGTTATGGCGAAGCTTACGCACATGCAGCAGAGGGTCTATGATTACATCGTCTCCTGCATCCAAACCCAGGGTTACCCGCCCTCTGTGCGGGAGATTGGCGAGGCGGTGGGGTTGAAATCCCCGTCCACTGTCCACTTCCACCTAAAGCACTTGGAGGAGGCGGGCGTCATTGCCAAGGGCGCGGGAAAGGGCCGGGCCATCGCCTTGACGGAGGCCCCTGCCCCCAAGAACCAGGTACCTATCCTGGGCCACGTGGCTGCGGGCAGCCCGATTCTGGCCGAGGAGTGCATTGAGGATTATCTGCCCTTCGACGCCGGGGGCCGGGAAGGGGAGTATTTTGCCCTTCGGGTCCGGGGCGAGTCCATGCTGAACGCGGGAATATTGCCCGGCGACTTGGTGGTGGTTCAAAGCCAGCACGCCGCCCGGCATGGAGAGATTGTGGTGGCGATGATCGAGGATGAGGCCACGGTGAAGCGCCTTTCCTTGCGAGGGGGGCGGGTTTGGCTGCTGCCGGAAAACGACCGCTATGACCCCATCGACGGGACCTATGCCAAAATCCTGGGGAAGGTCGCCGCAGTGGTGCGGCACTATTGAGAAGCAAGAAGGGGGTTCGCCCCTTTCTTTAGTGGAACGAAAAACGGCGGTACAGCGCGTGATGCGCTGTACCGCCGTTGATGCTTCAAGCATAGGTATCGATAAAATTGCCGACGCCGGAGGTGACGGGCGGGAGCATTTCCAGCTCTCCCATCGCCTGCTGCTCCATGTCGGTCATAGACATCTTCTGCATGGACATGGAATACTGCATTCCCAGCCGCGCAGAACTTATCTGCATGGAAGCAAGTGCAACATCATTCATGGCAACAGATCTCCTTTCTTAGGATTGTGTTTTGAGGAAGGGGGCATTTCGCCCAGCAGACCCAACAGCTCCGAGGGAGCCGCTTCCTCAACGGCAGAATCCCGGTTGGCGGCCTTGGCATCCAGCAGCTCGCTGCGGAGGATGGAGACCTCCGGCGGGGCGGAGATGGCCAGACGAACCCGGCCTCCTTCGATGGACACCACGGAAACGGAGATATTCTCCCCAATTACCAGGGACTCTCCGGGTTTGCGCTGCAAAATCAGCAAGGGGCGGCCTCCTCCCTGCGGCTGAATCCCGCCAGGGGGTGCCGCATTTCATACCGCTCCATAATGACCTGCCGGGCCTGGCGGGTCTCGGGGTGAATAACCAGGGGGCACTTCAGGTTCACAGTACTGTCGGAAACCGGGTTTTTTACCGCGCACAGCACGTAAAAGCCCAGCTCTCCCGCATCCTTCACGCCCAGGCGCCGAAGCTCCGATTCCTCCAGCTCCGGCGCATAGTCCGGCTGAAGGCTGAAGGGGTCCAGTACCACGAAAGCCAGCGCAGGCGTCTTTATGCTCTGGAGGCAGAGCATGCTGCCGTTGCTGCCGTCGAAGGGCATGAGGAGATAATCGCACTCCTCTTCAAAGCCGAACAGACCGGCGGAGAAATGGATCACGTCTCCGCGCTCGTATTCGATTTCGCCAAAATACTTGCTTTGGATCTTGAATGTCTCTGTCATGCTTTCACATCCACCGGTTCATAATCGGGATCGGCAGAGGGGGGAACGTACAGCGGCCCGCCAATGTATTTGATAATGACCTCCGGTTTTTGCTTCACGGAGATTTCGATGTCGCCGGGAATAAACTCAAACTTCGTTTGATTGACCTTCCAATCGAAGTTCAGCTTATCCATCTCGTAGCGGATCTGCATCTCGCCGGGGTTCCAGTCGATGTCGGGACCCTCGGTGGGGATGAAGGTCATGCCGGGCTGGCTGAACATCTCTTTGCTGATGGCGGTTTTGGCCAGCTGGGACTGCACGTCTTCGCCAAATTTCGCGTTCAGGTAAAGCTCTCCCTCCTGAGCACGGGCAGCAGTGGCGCTGTAAGCCGCCTGCTGCCCCTTCTGGGCGCTTTGCTCGATGCTGCGGACAGGAGATGGAACGATGGATTGGCGCATCTCAAAGGTATCCATATTCAGCTGGATCGGCCGGCTCTTGATGCTCAGCCCGCCCTTGTCCCGAGAAATCTCTACCTCCGCGCTGCCCCGGGTATACTGCAATTGTGCCCGGGAAGTCCGCATTTCAATCTCAATGGGGACTCTAGTGATTTCCAGCAGTTGTTCCATAAATCATGGCGCACTCCTTTCTCTCAAAATATAGCAAAATTACAAACTCATGTAATCCATCAGACTCTGAGAGAGAATGCTGTTCCCCACTTTCAGAGCCGCGTCGTAGCAATAGCGCGCAAACATATACTCGGAAATTGCTGCCGCCGGATCCGCGTCTTCCAGCGCCATGAACTGCTGGGAAATGGAGTCCGCTGTGTCGGTGAGGAAATCGGTGTTGTCCCGCAGGAAGCTGCTCTTGGTGTCCATCTCGTCCCAGCGCTGCTTGATGACGGAGGCCGTGTCCTCAAACTTTGCGGCCAGGGCCATGAACTCCTCCTCGTCCTCCGTACTGGCCCAGTCGCCGTCGTCCGTGTTGCAGCGCAGGAGAATCTCGCTCATGCGGTTCATAATGGAAACCATGTTGTTCGGCACTTCCCGCTCCACTTCATAAGCGGTGTCGCCCGTGCCGACGGTAGCCTTCTGCATACTGGTGCCGTAGCCGCCCAGGTAGTAAATGCCCTGGAGGGCGCTGTTGAAAACTGTGGAGGAAATTGCCTCGCCATCCTGCTCCTTGTGGCCGAGGCCGACGTCCAGGTACTTCTTCTCGCCCTTGGTGAAGTAGTCCATTTTTTCCAGATCCGCGGGATCTGTGGAGTCCACGGCCACACCGCGGAAATAGAGGGCGGAAGCGGCCTTGGTCTCGTCATTGGTGCCCGTGCCGTCCTCCTTCAGATACTTGCAGTTCCAATAGGGGTCGTAATCCGGGTTCTCGACGGGGGCCTGGTTGGCCTCCGCCTCGACATTGGTTCCCGACCGGTCGGGCCGCACATATATGCCGTACCGGGGATCCCTCAGTTCTTCCCCCGTAGCGGTTCCCGCAGCGACTTTAGCGTCGATCTCTTTGGTATAGTCTTCATCATAAAACTCATTCTTTTCCGCAACCGTCTGGGCCTTTGTGGGGTCTTCAGTATATAGTATCGCGGCGTCGCCCGTTTTGTTCGGGTCCGCCATATACTGGAACGCCCTTGCGTGGTCCGGATTGGTCGGATCAGGAGTCTCATCCAAAAAGTTTGGGTTCCGCTTTGCCTCCCAGGTAAAGGGCGCGTTCAGCGAGTCCGCCCCGGCAAAGACGAAGCTTTCGCCGTAGCGTCCATTCATGGTCTGGATGATGCTTTTGGCCTTCGCTGCCATGGACTGGCCCAGGGCGTTGCGCCCGGAGGCGTCGGGCTGGTTCAGGCCGGTGAGGATGCTGGTAAAGGCCGTGTCTTTGGCCACAGTATCAATGTCCTGAGAAATGTTGTCCAGGGCGGACCAAGCGACATCGTACTTATGACGGATGGATTCGTTAATGGTCAGCTGGGTGGAGGTGCGCAGGAAGGACCGGCGCATCTGAAAGCAGCGGGTGGCCAGGGCCGGGTCCTCGGCATAGGAGTTAAAGTTCCGGCGGGTGATGACCTTGTTCATGCTCTTGGCCAAGGTGTTGTTGGAGCTGTTCAGGTCATAGCGGTAATTTTTCAGCGTGCCGATGGTGGTGGTGCGTGTAATCATGGGGCTTCCTCCTTATATCAGGCTATCAGGTCGTCAGTCCGGTGTTGTTGACCAGCTTGTCGAGCACGCTGTCGATGGTGGTCATCAAGCGGCAGGCGGCGTTATAGGATTTCGCGTACATCATCAGGTTCATGGCCTCGTCGTTGAAATCCACGGCAGAGACGGAGTCCCGGCTGGTGTCGATTTCCAGGACGTTTTCGTAGTGGGCCGTCAGCATGTCGGTGGTGAGGTCCTGGTCGTCGCCCAGGGTGGAGCCGATCTTGTTCCACATCTGGAAGAAGGTGCCGGTGAACATGATATCGCCGCTGACGTTATCCAGGCCGGGCAGGTCGCTGGGGACGAAGTCATGCTGCTGGCTGTCCAGCAGGTTTTGGAGGTGGCGGATGTTCTCGCTTTTGCCGGAAGCGGGTTCGGCCTCGTTCTGGGGGCACTCGAAGTCCCGGACCAGGTAGTTGTTGGTGTTGCTCCAGGAATAAGAGATGTCGATATTGGAGGCGGTGATGCCGGTGGGATCATCGCCGGAGTTGTTGTTGCTGAACAGCACGCCGCCGTCGAAAATGCCGACGGGGATGGGATTGCCGTCGGCGTCTGTGCCGCCGCCGGTTTTCAGATACTCCTCTATAGAGGTGGCGCCGTTCATCTGGTCCTTGACCTCCTGGGGGATATCGTCCCACTTGGTGTTCTTGTTCAAGGTGAAGGTTTTATCCGCGCCGCCTGCGGGGTCCGGATAGGTGAAGGTAATCGGCTTTGCCGTGGGCCGGCCGGTGATCTCGTCCAGGACGGGCTTGCCGTTGGCGTCCACGACAGGGCTGATATAGTTCCCGCTGGGGTCCGTGCGGAAGCCCTGGTTGGCGTCATTCATCACTTTGGCAAACTGGTTTGCCAGCAGGTCCAGGACCTTTTGATAATAGGGGAAGCCCCGCTTGCTGGCGGCGTTCTCGTCCTGGCAGCGGTAGGAACCAGTGCCGCCGTCCTTGGTGATGACGTCCAGATTGGTAAATTCGCCCGCTTCGGTGAGCAGCTCCCGCTGGGCCTGAAGCTCGCCGTAGAGGTCGTTATCGTCCAGCTCCACGGACTTGGAGGCGGTTTGGACAACCTGGGTCTTGTAGTAGAACGTTTCCGCCTGGGCGGGATCGGCTGTGGGGTTGCCCGCGGCATCCAGGTAGCGGCCTCCATACTGGGGATTGTCTTGTGTGTCGTTGTCCGCTTTATTGGTGTATACCGGGTGCCCGTCTACGGTCTTTACATACCGGAAGTAGGCCGGGTTCAAGGTGTCGGTCTTTACGCCGGTGGGCTTGCCGGCGGCGTCCAGGTAGGGCAGGTGGTCAGGGTTGGACTTCAGCACCCGGCGGTAAGTGGTGGTGGTGATGTCCTTTTCAGTGGGGGTGTCCCTTGCCTCCTTCGTGTAAGTGTCGCCGGCCAGATTCGCAAAGATCGCGTCAAGGTCGGCGATTTCCACGTCGTCGGCAGGAGAAGTCAGCAGCACGTCCTTCATGGTCATATTGGTGTCGAACAGCAGCCGCCCGTCTTGGTTCCGCAGCTCGGAAACCGTCAGGTTGAAATTGGGGTTATTGACCTGGCGGGCCTCGTCGGGATTGGCAGTGGGCGTGCCCTTGGCCGTAAGGTACTGCTCATAGTCGGGATTCGGGGTATTGGCAACGCCGCCGGTCTCCTTGTCGGCTGTGTAATTGCCATTGGCGTCCATATAAGGCCAGATCGTTTTGTCGGTCTTCAGCGTATCGGCTTCCTGAAGTTTTTTCAGCTCCGCCGGATCCCGCGCCTCCGGGACCTGCTCCAGGATAAACTGGGAGCTGAAGATGCCGTCAATCAGCAGCGCAGAGTCCGTCTCCACGCCGCCGTCCGGGTTGGAGTTGCCCAGGCGGATGCTGAGCTTCTCGATCTCCACGCCGTAGCTGAACTCCTCCATGCTGTAGTCTACCTGGATATTCACCAGTTTGGAAAGCTCGTCGATCTTGACGTTCCGCTCATCCCGCAGCTCCAGGGCGTTGTCGCCGTGGATATCGCACTTGCGGATCTCCACATTCAGGTCCCGGATGTTCGTGAGAAGGCTGTTGACCTTCTTCACGTTTTCCTCAAATGCCTGCACCACGTTTTCGTATTCCGTCTGGAGGGAGTTGGCGTAGCTGCGGAATTTGGCGCACAGGTTTGACGCCACCTGCCGGACCGTGCTGTCGTACTCCTGCTGGCCGGTCTGGTCAGTCAGCTGGCCCAGGGCGTCGAACAGTTCGCTGAATTCCAGGCCCAGGACGCCGAAGCCGTCCTCATCCTTGGATGCGTCGCCCTTACCGACTTCGTCCAGGATCATGGCAATCTTGTTCAGGCCGTCCAGCTTGCCGTCCATGTAGCCCATCTGGGCGTTTTCCTTACGGAAGCGGATATCCAGGTAGGGGCTGCGGATCTGGGAGATGCTCTTCACCAGGACGCCCTGGCCGATGCGGACGTCGCCGGCGGAATAGTAGCGGTCGCTGCCGGCGGTGTAGAGGCTGGCCTGGTCCAGCCGCTGGCGGGTATAGCCCGGGGTGTTGATATTGGAAATATTATTGCCGGTGACCGTCAGGCCGGACTGCGCGGCGTAGATCGCCAGGCGGGCCTGAGTAAAAGAACCGAAGGTGCCAATGCTCATATTGTCAAACTCCTTTTCTGCGTGTCATACTAGAGTCCATAAAAGAGATTTCAAAGCTTTTTATAGCTCCGGAGGTGTGTCGGATTCTAATGAGACGTGTTTTGCTCCGTTTTGACGCGAAACAGAAATGCACTTTGCGTTTCAATTCCAAATAAAATGACTTCGTTTTATTTGGAATTTGCATTAGGCGCGGAAATCCGTCTTCATGGATGGGGGCGGCGCACTCTCCGTCTTTTTCTGGTAGCCGGGGCCGGTCTCCATAGGGGGAGCGCCCATTTCGGCCAGGGTGTACTCCACCTCCTGGAGGTTCTTTTCCAGAACCGCCCGGGTCTTCGCGGCGGCCTGCCGGTAGGCCACATACTGGTTCCGCAATGCCTCGGCCTCTCGCCGTGCCTCATCCTGGAGGGCGGGGGGGAAGCGGTCGGGAACCTTCAACAGCGGGACGCCCACCAGCCCCAGCTGGGGCAGCAGCTTATCCCGCTCCCGTTCCAGCCCCCGGAAGTTCAGGGCCTGGGCCTGTTCCTGGTTTAAAAGATCGTTGAGGGCCATCAAGTCATCCGTCTGGGCGGCGGCCAGCTTGGTCGCGTTGAGCGTGGTCAGGCTCTCCAACCCCTGGCGCATAGAGCGGAGGAAGTTCAGGTAAGAACGAAACAGCTCTTCCATGTCTTATTCCTCCACCATAAACAGCATCCGCCCCGCGATTGCCATGGGGTCGGGATGGTATTCTCCGGCGGCCACCTTCTGCCGCAGCTCCTGAATGTCGCCGGTGGTGTTGGCGGTGCGGACCTCCCGGGAGAGGCGGCTGACCATTTCCATCTGGAAGCTCTTCTGCCCTGCTGGGGCGGAAAAATGAGCGGAGTCGTATTTGTGTCCAGAGAGGGGCTGGGACAAAGTCCCCCGCCTCTGAGTGGGGTAATAGGGATTCGCCCGGCTGACCGAAGAAATGGAGCCGGAACCGGTAGAAGACAGCATCAAATCTCACATCCTTTGCAAATGACAACCATACGCTTTAACTATTCATTTATCATATCGGCCAAATGGGAGGAAAGTTAAGAACAGAAGGGAGATTTTTCTTGCTTTTCGGAGGAAAGAATTCCTGGGCGGCGGAAGAAAATTGGAAAAAAACGGATTCCGCCGTCTTAAAAAGCAGAATCCGTTCCTTGTTTTTAGCCCAGAGTCTTCAAATGCCGGAGGAGCACCGTCGCCACATTTTCGCAGGAGGCCTGCACGCAGACCGCCCCGATATCGTTGGCGACCATGGGCATGCCGTACACCACGCTGGACTCCTTATCCTGGCCGATGGTATAGGCGCCCTTCTTTCGCATGGCCAAAAGACCCGTGGCGCCGTCCTGGCCCATACCGGTCATGATGATGCCCACCATCTTGCAGCGGACCACCTCCGCCATGGACTGGAACATAGCGTCCACAGAGGGGCGGTGGCCGCTGACCTTTTCTCCCGGCGTGCAGGAGACGGTGTACTTCTCGCCGATGCGGACCACCCGGCACTGCAGATCCGCCGGGGCCACTAAGGCCAGACCCCGGTGCAACTCGTCGCCGTTCCGGGCCTCACGGACCTCCATCTTGCAGATGCGGTTCAGCCGGTCGGCGTACATCTGGGTAAAGCCTTTTGGCATGTGCTGCACGATAACCATGGGCGGAATATCCGACGGCAGGCGCCGCATGACCTCCAGCGTGGCTTCCGTGCCGCCGGTGGAGGCCCCCAGGCCCACCAATACCCGGCCCAGCGCCGGGCTGCCCCCCAGGTTCGGCGTGGCGACGGCCACAGAGGGGCTGCGCAGGGGAGCGCTGCGAACCTTTGCCATGGAGGCCACCAGCACCTTCTGCGACAGGCTGGAAAGAAAGGCATCCGTGCTGTCCTGAACATCCGGTTTGCGGACAAAATCTACCGCGCCGGCGTTCAGCGCGTCAAACACCTTCAGGTTCAAAGAGGAAACCAGGATGACCGGCACCGGGTTAGTAGGCAGATAATCCTTCAAAAAATCAATACCGCTTTGTCCGGGCATCTCCACATCCATGGTGACGACGTCGGGCTTCAGGCGGGGCAGCTTTTGCTTGGCGTCCAGCGTGTTAATGGCGTAGCCCACAACCTCGATTCTCGGGTGGGCCGACAGGCCGTTGATGATCAGGTTGCGGGCAACAGCAGAGTCGTCCACCACCAGCACGCGGATCTTCTTCCCCAGTTCCATAATGGAACCACCTCCTTGTTATTTTTGGAAGGTCGCCGTAGCCAAACGGCGATAGGGCGCGTTCTGGCTCAGGTTCTCCGAGGCGCTGATCAGCAGGTAGCCGCCGGGGACGGTGGCATCATAAAAACGGCGGACCAGGGCGTCCTTAGTGGGCTGATCAAAGTAAATCATCACGTTCCGGCAGAAGATCACGTCGAACTTCCGGCGAAACTTGATGGGGTCCATCAGGTTAAAGGATTGAAAGATGACATTGTTCTTCACGGAGGGGGACACGGTGTGGGTTTTGTCCGGATTCGCCGTGAAATACTTCCGTTTCCAGTCTGCCGGGATGGTGTCCGGCAGATTATAGGTTCCCCGCCGGGCACTGGCCAAGGCCTGGGCGGAGATGTCCGTTGCCAGGATGCGGGTATCCCACTCTTTAGCCCGGGGACCCAGGTAATCATAGAGGAACATGGTGATGTTATAGGGTTCCTCTCCGCTGGAACAGCCCGCGCTCCAGATGGCAAGCGTCTTGTCCCGCTCGTGGCGGCGGACGATTTCTGGAATGATATTGTTGCAGAAATAATCCAAATGCTCCTTCTCCCGCATGAAGAAGGTGTAATTGGTGGTCAGCTTGTTCAAAACCAGGGTGACTTCGTCGTTTTCCTTCTTGTCCAGAAGATGGTTGACAAATTCCCCGAAACTCTTGTAGCCCAGTTTCTTCAGGGCGGGAGAGAGCCGGCTGGTAATCAGCTGCTTTTTCTGGCTCAGGTCAATGCCATAGCTGGACTGAATAAAATTCACCATCCGGCGGAAATCTGCATCCGAAATTGACATGGGGCCGAAACCGCTCAGCCCGTCGCTTTTATTTACCGTATCCATATTTCTTGTTCACCGCTTTAAGAGATTTTGGACATCAGGCACCGTAATCATGGGAGATCAGCTGCTCGCAGTCCAATACCAGCATAGTGCCTGAGCCGTCGGGCAGGGTGCACATGCCGGAAACCAGCTTCTGGGCGCTCTGGGAGGGAATGGGGACGATGCTGCTGTTGGGGATGTCCAGCATCAAATCCACAGAGTCCACCTGGATGCCAAGCTGGTTGTTGTTGTAGTCGATTACAATCAGGATGCCCTCCTCCGCAGGGGGCTTCCCAAGGCGAAGGCGGATATCCATAATGGGAATGATCTGCCCGCGCATGTTGAAAATGCCCAGAATGTAATCCGGCATCATGGGGAGATACGTGGCGGTATAGCCGTTGAGAAGCTCGACCACCTGCTCGGCGTCGATGCCGATTTTCAGGTCGTCCACCGCGAAGATGAGGTATTTGCGGCTGTCGGCGACCTCGTCCTCCTGGACGGCGCCCGTCAGCTCGTCGTCTTCCACCTGGAACAGGACGTTTTCGTTGCTCATTGCGTTTCCCTCCTTCGGCGCTTAGATGTTCCGGGCTGCTGCGTACAGGCCGCCCGCGTCAAGGATGATGCTGATGTTGCCGTCTCCCAGAATGCTGCACCCGGTGATGCCGTAGTTCTTGATATCGAAGTTGTTGACATAGGCGGGCAGGGGCTTGACGACAATCTGCTGCTCGCCCAGAAGTTCATCCACAAACAGGCAGTAGGACGTGTCACCGGACTCCAGCCACATGAGGATGCCGTCTTCAATGCGCTCCGCGCC
Source organism: Oscillibacter sp. (assembly GCA_022791135.1). Taxonomy (GTDB): domain Bacteria; phylum Bacillota; class Clostridia; order Oscillospirales; family Oscillospiraceae; genus Oscillibacter. The sequence continues at coordinate 686 of JAAVYM010000052.1, read as the reverse complement.
GCCGGGGAGGTTGTAGAAGTCCTTGGCCCGGATGACGGGGTAATACCCATCCAGCATTTTTACCATCTCGCCGTTGACAGAGTCGTGGAGGATGGCGGCCTCGGTGGTTTTGGCGCTGGAGCGGATGTTGTTGATGGGGATGGTGAAGATGGAATCGCCCACGGAGACCTCCATACCGTCCATAATGGCCATGGTTAGGGGAATGCGCATGATGGTGGTCATGCCCTTACCCTGCTCGCTGGAGATGCTGACGCTGCCGCCCAGGTTCTCCACGCCGCTTTTCACCACGTCCATGCCCACGCCCCGGCCGGAGAACTCCGTCACCTGGGCGTTGGTGGAAAAGCCGGGGGCCATGAGGAAGTTCAGAATCTCTTTATGAGAGTATTCCACGTCCGGGGAGGCAATGCCGTTGCGGATGGCCTTGGCAAGGACGGCCTCGTCGTTGACGCCGGCGCCGTCGTCGGCAATCTGGATGATGACCTCGCTGCCGGTGTCCTGGGCGGAGAGGAGGATTTCACCCACGGGGTCCTTGCCGGCGGCGATGCGGTCCTCCACATTCTCCTCAATGCCGTGGTCCATGGAGTTGCGGACCATGTGCATGATGGGGTCGCCGATGGCGTCCACGATGGTCTTGTCCACCTCGGTGTTCTCACCCACCAGGGTGAGCTTTACTTGCTTGTTGAGCT
>JAAVYM010000051.1 GCA_022791135.1 Oscillibacter sp. | reverse complement strand
GTTCCATGTTCAAAAATCCTTCAAACTTCTTTCAGCAAGTTTTAAGTTCTTCCGTCTATACTAAGCCCATCAAATCAAGGAAGCCCCCGCTGGCAAACGGCGGAATTCCCCAGAATTCAAAAACCAGACAATCCCAGTTCACACGTTCGACACAGTTCCCTGTTATCTTAGCTTCTAAAGAACGGAAGAACGGGATACATAATGAAGGAGGAAGCTGATTATGTATAACGATGAAAACAACCTGTACAACTACACCTACCGCAAGGACGGCAGCGAACTCTCCCACCAGCGGGAAACCGTCCGCCCCGGCGGACAGCCCGGCCCCCAGGGGCCCGAATTTGAGGTGAAGCCTGTGAAGAAAAACCGCCTGGGCCTGAAGATCGCCGCCCTGGCTTTGAGCTGCGCCCTGCTTGGCGGCGCGGCGGGGGGCGGGGCCGTGTGGGCCATGTCCCAGCCCGGAGGGAACGAGAGCGAGATCAATGTTTCCAGCCGCCCCGTGACCCAAGTGGCCCTGCGGAATGTAGACGGGAAAACCGCCATGAGCGACGCGGAGGTCTACGCGGCCAATGTCAACAGTGTGGTGTCCATCCGCACCTCCGCCACCGCCGGATACAATTTCTACCGCCAGCCGGTGGAGACGGCCTCCGCCGGGTCCGGCTTCGTGCTGAGCAAGGATGGCTATATCCTCACCAACTACCACGTGGTAAAGGGTGCGGAGACCGTGACGGTAACGATGTACAACGGGGACGAATTCTCCGCCCAGTATATCGGCGGGGAAGAGGACTACGACATCGCGGTCATCAAGGTGGAGGCGGAGAACCTCCAGCCCGTCACCCTGGGGGACAGCGGGGAGTTGAACGTGGGCGACCATGTGCTGGCCATCGGAAACCCCCTGGGGGAGCTGACCTTCTCCATGAGCGGCGGCATGGTCTCCTGTGTGGACCGGGCCATCAACGTGGACGGCACCCCGTTCAATATGATCCAGACCGACACCTCCATTAACCCCGGCAACTCCGGCGGGCCGCTGTTCAACCAGTACGGCGAGGTCGTGGGCATCGTGTCGGCCAAGTATTCGGCCTCCTCCAACGGCACCAGCGTGGAGGGGCTGGGCTTCGCCATCCCGATGAACGACGTGTTTTCCATGGTGAAGGACATCATGACCAACGGCTATGTCTCCAACCGCGCTTATCTGGGCATTACGCCGCAGACCTTGACGGAGAGCTGGGCAGCCCAGTTCCACTATGACATCACCTCCGGCGTGTTCATCAACTACGTCGAACCCGGCAGCGCCGCCGACGATGCGGGGCTGAAGATGGGCGACGTGATCACCAAGGTGGACGACACAACGATCAAGACCGTGGAGGACCTGAACCTGGCAAAGAAGAAGTACTCCGCCGGGGATCCCGCCACCCTGGAGGTCTACCGCCCCGACGGGACCGTCACCGTGGAGATCACCTGGGGCGCAGCCCCCAGGGAGGAGCAGGCCCAGCAGAGCCAGCAGCCCTCCCAGTCTCCGAACAACGGGAATAACTACGGCAATGGAAACAGCGGCGTGGACCCCTTTGACATGTTCCGCTATTTCTTCGGCTGAACGGAGGCCGGCCCCGGGGGCGCGGACGCCCCTTTGCGCGCGGTTCCCTTGGGAACCGGATGAGAGTTTACCTTCTCCCCGCCCGGCGGCGGCTTCGCGGCAAGAGCTGCGGCAGGGCAAAAAAGCCGGCGATGCGGCGGGCGCAGGGAGATGTTTTATAAAATATAGATGAAAGAAGGCGGCTGGTCCGCCAGGATGGTAAAACGCCGTATGTATAAGAGCAAAGTGCGGGAGGGCCGGTGCAGGCCCTCCCGCGTCGTATTCAGCCGATCACCTCAATGCCCAGGATGCGGGCCACCACCGCCGCCTGGGAGGCGTGGATTTTGGCCCCCTTCAGCTCCTGGCAGGAGGCGGAGAGGAAGATTTGATCCAGGGTACAGCCGGAGAGGTCGGTCCCCTTGAGGACGGCCCGGAAGAGATTCGCTCCCGTGAGGTCCACAGCTTGCAGCGTGGTCTTGACCAGCTTCAGCTCCTGACAAGCGGCCTCGCACAGGGCGCAGTCGGTCAAAGTGCAGCGCTCCCAGAGGGCGGCGGCGAAGTTGGCCCAGCGCAGGCGCAGCCCGGTGAGGACGCAGCCTTTGAAGCGGGCCTTGCGGAAGTCGCCGCCCTCGGCCTTGCAGCCGGTGAGGCGGCTGTCCCTCCAGAAGCTGACCGGAAAGCGGCAGCCGGAGAAGGCGCAGCCGTCAAAATCACAGTCGTAAAAAGCTGCGGAGCCGAAGTCGCAGTTTTCGAACCGGCAGCGCTGAAACCGGACCTGGCGGAAGGTGAGGCCGGAGGCGTCCAGACCCTCCGCCGCCTCCCGCTCCAGCTCCAGCAGGGCCACCAGCTCCGCGTCCTCCCGGGCGGCGGCCAAGGCCTGTTCCAGGGCGCTCATGTCCGCTTTTTCCGCTCCGGCGCCCACAGCAGCTCCTCAACGCTCCGGATATACACGTCGCAATAGCTCCGCATTTCCGCCTCGTTTTGGGCAAAAAAAGTGTCGTAGACCCCCACGACCCGCATCCTCGCGGCCCGGGCGCCCTGGCACGCGGCGAGGCTGTCGTCAAAGACGGTGCAGTCCTCCGGGCGGACGCCGGCGGCCCTGGCGGCGGCCAGCCAGACGTCAGGCCTGCGCTTGTCCATGCCCAGCTCCTGGGCGAAGGTCACCCGCTCAAAGTATTTCTCCAGGTCCAAATTTCCCAGGGCCATGTGGCAGTGCTCCGGGACGCTGGAGGTGACCACGGCCATCCGCCGCCCCTCGGACTTGCACTGCTTTAAATAGGCCCGGACGCCGGGCTTCACGGACACGCGGGCATAGGAGTCCTGAGCCAGCTCCATCCACTCGGCGACGATGGACTCGCAGGAGTCCGGCAGGCGGCAGAACTCCTTGGTAAACTTCGCCGCCAGAGGCAGGGGGACGTGGGCCACACCCTCGTAATAGGCGTGGGTATAACTCAGGCCCCGGCGGGCCAGAAATTCCCGGTCCACCCGCTTCCAGATGCCATTGGAGTCTATGAGCACGCCGTCCATGTCGAAGAAAAACATCCTTTATACCTCCTCCAGCCAGAAGCGCCAGGGGAAATCCCTGGCCTCTTTGGCATAGTCTATCCCAACACGGGGGCCGGCCGCCACGCGCTCCCCCGCCGGGGGCGTGAAGGGGGGAAGCCCCGCGTCCTCCGGCGTCTGGCACACAAAGAGGACGTCCCCCGTCAGATCCATCCCGTTTTCGGCCCGGGTCAGGGCCAGGGCCTGGCAGACCTTGCCGGGGCCGTCGAGGAAGTGCTTTTGCCTATAGGACGTCAGGGGCTTGTCCCCATAGCGGAGGCGGGCCATGGTCTCCGTCCCCGCCACGGGCCGGATGGCCCGCAGGAGCACGGCGGCGGGTTCGTTCTCCGGCTCCGTGACGAAGTTGAGGCAGTGATACATGCCGTAGATGAGGTAGATATAGGCCGTGCCCGGCGAAGCGAACAGTGTTTCCGTCCGGGGGGTGCGGCGGTAGTTGTAGGCGTGGCACGCCTTGTCGCAGCGGCCCACGTAGGCCTCGGTTTCCACGATGCGGCCCGCCAGGGTCTCCCCGTTCAGACGGCGGACCAGGTATTTGCCCAGGAGGTTCCGGGCGGTTTCCACGGTGTCCCGGTTGTAGAAATCCTGGGAAAGCCTTGCCATTTCCTCACCTCGGTGTTACAATACAAACTTGCGCGGTCCTTGACCACGCTGAATAGTATATCATGGAAGATGAAATGGAGCAAGAGAAATGAAAGTCAACAGAGTTCGGCAAAACATCCTCCCGCTGATCACGGCCATGATTTGGGGCACGGCCTTTGTGGCTCAGAGCGTGGGCGCGGACTACATGGGGGCCTTTACCTTTAACGCCGCCCGGGCGGTGATCGCCTTTGTGTTCCTGCTGGGGCTGTGCGGATTGCGGAGCCTCTTTCGCCCCCGGGCCGGGACGGCGGCTTCGGTGGGGTCCTGCCGGGATTTGATGATAGGGGGCCTGGCCTGCGGCACGGCGCTGGCGGTGGCCAGTTACTTCCAGCAAAAGGGGCTGGAGACCACCACCCCCGGCAAGGCGGGCTTTATCACGGCGCTGTATATCGTACTGGTCCCTCTGGCGGGGCTGGCGCTGGGAAAAAAGGCCCCCAGGTCCGTATGGCTGGGGGTGGTGCTGGCGGTGGCGGGGCTGTACTGCCTGTGCGTCACCGAGGGGTTCTCCATCACCGGCGGGGACTTCTATGTGCTGATCTGCGCGTTCTGCTTTGCCGCGCAGATTCTGACGGTGGACCATTTCAGCGGCAAGGTGGACGGCGTGGCCCTGTCCTGCGCCCAGTTTTTGGTGATGAGTGTTCTCTCCGCCGCCGGGGCGCTGACGGAGACCCTGCCCCCGCTGGAGCTGCTGCCCCAGTGCCTGGGGCCGGTGGTGTATGTGGGCGTGTTCTCCAGCGGCGTGGCCTACACCCTCCAGATTCTGGCCCAAAAGGACTCGGACCCGGCGGTGGTATCGCTGCTGATGAGCATGGAGTCCCTCTTTGCCGCCGTGGCCGGGGCGCTGATCTTGGGGAACCGGATGAGCGGCCGGGAGTACCTGGGCTGCGGGCTGATGCTGGCGGCGGTGGTGCTGGCCCAGCTGCCAGGCGCTCCCTGGCAGCGGAAGAATCCGGCGAGGGAGTCCCGCGTTTGCTGAAAAAGAGTTCTGGCAATGGACAAAATGTCTAGCTTATGCTATACTATGGTATCCTAACTATAAAATGGCAGTGGTGTTGCCGGTTTTGCAATGAGGTGATGGCGTGCGGATTGATGTGTTGGGCGTGGGGTTTGACAACCTGACCCTGGACGAGGCGGTAGAGCGGGGGATGGAGCTGCTTCACAGCCCCGGAACCCACTACGTAGCGACCCCAAACCCGGAGATCGTGGAAATTTGCCGGGAGAATTTGGCTGCGCGGCACGCGGTGAACTGCGCGGACCTGGTGCTGGCCGACGGCATTGGCATTATCAAGGGCGCGCAGATGCTGGGCACGCCGCTGAAGGGACGCGCCCCCGGCATTGAGTTTGCCGGGCGGCTGATGGCCCGCATGGCGGAGGAGGGACTGTCCCTTTATCTGCTGGGGGCCAAGCCCGGCGTAGCGGAGGCGGCTGGCGAAAAGCTGGCGCAGAAGTACCCGGGACTGCGGATTGCCGGGACTCACGACGGCTATTTCCAGGAGGACGAACCTGTGGTTGAGGACATCCGGCGCAGCGGCGCGGACTGCGTGTTCGTGTGCCTGGGCGCGCCAAAGCAGGAGTTTTGGATGGCAAAGCACGGGGAGTCCACCGGTGCGCATCTTCTCTGCGGTCTGGGCGGGAGCCTGGACGTATTCGCGGGCGTGGTGGAGCGCGCCCCGGCGTTTTGGTCTGACCATGGGCTGGAGTGGTTCTACCGGCTGTGCAAAAACCCCAGTCGGGCCGGGCGGATGATGAAGCTGCCGCTGTTTTTGGTCCACGTGCAGCGGGAGAAGCGGCGGAAATGAGGGGAAAGCTGATTGTCCTGGAGGGGACCGACGGCTCCGGCAAAGCCACCCAGGCCAGGCTGCTGCTCCAGAGCCTGGAGGAAGGGGGCACAGCCTGCCGGGAGATCGACTTCCCCCGGTACGGAAATCCCTTTGCCGAGCCGGCCAACCTCTACCTTCACGGGGCCTTGGGCGGGAAGCCCGGAGACGTGAACGCCTATGCCGCGTCCGTCATGTTCGCCGTGGACCGCTTCGCCTCTTATAAAGAGGACTGGGGTGGGTTCTATGAGTCCGGCGGTGTGGTGGTGGCCAATCGCTACACCACGTCCAACGCCGTGCATCAGGCGTCTAAGCTCCCGGAGGGGGAGCGCCAGGCGTTTTTGGACTGGCTCTTTGATCTGGAATACCGGCGCCTTGGGCTTCCGGAGCCGGATTTGGTGCTGTATTTGGATATGCCCACCGAGGCGGCGAGGCAGCTGATGCGCCGCCGGGAACAGCAGACCAACACCCAGGCCGATATCCACGAGCGGGACGGAGAGTACCTCCGCCGCTGCCGGGAGAGCGCCCGGGAGATTGCGGAGGCGCTGGGCTGGGTTATTATGGAGTGCGCCGCCGGGGGGATGCCCCGGCCACCGGAGGCAATTCGCCGGGATGTGGCCGCTGCTGCGGCGGAGTGCCTGTCCCGCTGAGGAGTGGGAAAAGCGGGACGCCGGAGCGTCCCGCTCTGGTGGGAATCAGCAGCAGCCGTCGTTGCAGTTGCAGCCGCAGTTGTTGTTGCCGCAGCCGCAGTTACAGCCACAGTTGCAGCCGCAGTTGCAGCCGCCACAGCCGCAGTTGCAGCCGCCCCAGCCGCAGTTGCAGCCGCCCCAGTTGCCGCCGCCGCCCCAGTTGTTGCCGCCCCAGCTGTTGTTGCTGCCGCAGCCGCAGCAGCAGAACAGGATGATAATGAGGACGATCCAGAGGCAGCCGTTGTCGTTTCCGTTGTTAAAGCACATATTCAGTCACCTTTCTTTGGACCCGTGTTTGCCGCAGAGGCGTCAGGTCCTTGGATTTGAGATATTCTATGCTTCCGGCCGCCGCCGGGAGCCTGGCCCCCTGAAAATTTGCCCTGTCCTTTTTTCTGCGGGAGGTTTCCGGGGGGAGCGCATCGCGCGCGAGGAGGTTTTCACATGTCCGATTTCAACAAGAGCGATACCGCCAGCTGGGACGCCGGGCAGGTTCGCCGGGAACAGCCCCAGCGCTCCGCTCCGCCGAACCGGAGGCGCCGCCGGAGAAAAAGACGGCGGATGAACCCCTTTTTGTTCATTCTGCTGCATCTGACCTTTGTGGCCCTGGCCGCGTCCCTGCTGGGCTGCGGGGGCTGGCTGCTGTTCAGCGACTTCTGCTCCTTTAACCGCGCCGGCGGTCCCATTATAGAAAGCGTGGTGGAGGTCTCCGCAGACGACACCGTGGACACCATCGCAGACAAGCTGGCCGACGCAGGACTCATTGAGTACAAATGGTTTTTCAAGCTCTACGCCAACATTACCGGCGCGGAGGAGGAGATCGGCATGGGGAGCTATACTCTGAACACCGACATGGATTACCATGCCTTGGTGGCAGGGATGCGGAGTGTGTCCGGCAGTATCAACGAAGATACCGTCCGGGTTACCATCCCCGAGGGCTATACTGTGGCCCAGACCATCGCCCTGCTGGCAAAGAACGGCGTCAACACCGAGGCGGCGCTGACCGAGGCTGCCCAGACCGCCGACTTTGACTACGACTTCATCGACAACGAATCTGAGGAGATCAGCCGCCTGGAGGGCTATCTCTTCCCCGACACTTATGATTTCTACGTGGGCGAAAAGCCCGCCAACGCCCTGAACCGTCTGATTAAAAACTTCAACAGCAAGATTGACGACGAGCTGCTGGCGGCGGCGGAGGCCAGGGGGTATGACCTTCAGAAGATTGTCACCATTGCCTCCCTCATCGAGCGGGAGACCGCCGGCGGCGACCAGTCCGCCATTGCCTCCGTTATTTACAACCGCCTGGACGGACCCGGCGACAAGGCCGGGACAAACGGCCTGCTCCAGGTGGACGCATCCCTGCTCTACGGCCTGCCGGGCCACGAGGGGGCCATCACCCAGCAGGATTTGGAGGCGGACACGCCCTATAACCTCTATAAGTACAAGGGCCTGCCCCCCACGCCCATCGCCAACCCCGGCTGGAGTGCGATTGAGGCGGCTCTCCAGCCTCAGGAAACGAACTATTATTACTATGCCCTGAGCAAGGACGGCACCCACCATTTCTTCGAAACCTATCAGGAGCACCTGAACTTCGTGAACAGCAGTGATTACTATGGGAACTAAGCCTGAACTGCTGGCTCCGGCGGGGGATATGGAACGCCTGCGCATGGCGGTGCTCTACGGGGCGGACGCCGTGTATCTGGCGGGGACGGACTTCGGCATGCGGGCCTTCGCGGGGAATTTTTCCCCCGAGGGCCTGACGGAGGCCGTGGCCTTTGCCCATGCCCACGGCGTCCGGGTTCACTGCACGGTGAACACCATGCCCCGGAACGAGGAAATGGACCGCCTTCCCGCCCATCTGGAGCGGCTGGACGCGGCCGGGGTGGACGCGGTGATCCTGGCGGATCTGGGGGCGTTCCGCCTGGCGGAAAAGTACGCTCCCCGTGCGGCCCGGCATGTTTCCACTCAGGCGGGCGTCACGAATTACGAGACCGCCCGGGCCTGGCATGACGCCGGGGCCAGCCGGGTGATTCTGGCCCGGGAGCTGAGCCTGGAGGAGATTCACACGATCCGGGACAAGACGCCAGCCTCCCTGGAGCTGGAGGCGTTTGTCCACGGGGCCATGTGCGTCAGCTACTCCGGGCGTTGCCTGCTGAGCAACTATATGACCGGCCGGGACTCCAGCCGGGGGGCCTGCGCCCAGCCCTGCCGCTACCGCTATGCCCTGATGGAGGAGAAGCGCCCCGGCGAGTTCTTCCCCATTGAGGAGGACGGCCAAGGCAGCTACATTTTGAATTCCCGGGACATGTGCATGATCGACCACCTGGAGGATCTGTTGTTTTTGGACAGTTTGAAGGTGGAGGGGCGGGCCAAGTCGGCCTATTACGCGGCGGTGATCTCGGCGGCCTACCGGCGGGGCCTGGACGCGGCGGCGGCGGGAGAGCCGCTGGACCCCGTCTGGCGGGACGAGGTGGAGCACGTGAGCCACCGCCCCTACTCCACCGGTTTTTTCTTTGGCTCGCCGGGCCAGTATTTCGACGAGGCGCGCTATGTCCGCCAGTGGCAGATTGCCGCCGTGGTCACGGAGTGCGACGGAGAGGGAAACGCCGTGCTCTCCCTTCGGAACAAGTTCCACGCGGGGGACGCGGTGGAGCTGGTTGGGCCGGGGGTCCGGCCCTTCGGGATGGTGGCGCCGGAGATGGCGGATAAGGACGGCCTGCCGCTTTTCGAACCCCGGACGCCCCAGAGTCTCTTTTGCATGAAGCTGCCCCGGCCGGTGCCGCCGTGGACCATTGTCCGGCGGGCCGTGGAGCTTTCGGCGAAATAAGAACCGGTACTCAAAACCGCTGAACGCCGCCCGGGCTGTTTTCCGCCGTGCTTAGGGGAAGCGCCCGGCGGGGAAATCCTGTCCTATATAGCGTATCCCGGTTGGGAAGGTGGGTTCGAACCCTGTAAAAAGAATCTAAAAAAGGAGAAGCCGCTATGAATGCAGATGTTGTAATTGTTGGCGCCGGCCCCGCCGGCATTTTCACGGCCCTGGAGATGCTGAAAAAGGGCAGCCGGCAGAAAATCGTGATGGTGGAAAAAGGCCAGAGCGTGGAAAACCGCCGCTGCCCCAAGCACAAGACGAACAAGTGCGTGAACTGCAAGCCCTACTGCCACATTACCACCGGCTTTTCCGGGGCAGGGGCGTTTTCGGACGGAAAGCTGTCGCTGAGCTATGAGGTGGGGGGCGACCTGCCCAACCTGATCGGACCGGAGCTGGCCCAGGAGACCATCCATTACGCGGACAAAATCTACCTGGATTTCGGCGCAGACACCCACATTGAGGGCCTTGGCCACGAGGAGGAGCGGAAGGAGATCCGCAAGCGGGCGATTCAGGCGGGGCTGAAGCTGGTGGACTGCCCCATCCGCCACATGGGCACGGAGAAAGCTCACGACATTTACTTGGGGATTGAGCGGTACTTACAGGAAAACGGGGTGGAAATTCTGTTTGGCTGGGAGTGCCAAAACCTGATTTTGGAAAACGAGGTCTGCAAGGGCGTGACCATTTCCGACCGGCGGAAGGACATGGAGGTCTGCGCCAGGCACACAGTGGTGGCGACCGGCCGGCGGGGGGCGGATTGGCTGGAGAGGCTCTGCGCGGAGCATAACATCGCCCATGCACCTGGAACGGTGGACATCGGTGTGCGGGTAGAGGTGCGCAACGAGGTCATGGAGATGGTAAACCGGGTGCTCTACGAGTCCAAGCTGGTGGGCTACCCCCGGCCCTTCAAGAACAAGGTCCGGACCTTCTGCCAGAACCCCGGCGGCTTTGTCAGCCAGGAAAACTATGACAACGACCTGGCGGTGGTCAACGGCCACTCCTATAAAGAGTATAAGAGCAACAACACGAACCTGTCCATCCTCTGCTCTCACAATTTCAGCATTCCTTTCAATCAGCCCATTGCCTACGCCCAAAAGGTGGGCGAGCTGACGAATATGCTGGCCAACGGGCAGATTCTGGTGCAGCGCTTCGGCGACATTTTGGACGGCAAGCGGACGTGGCAGAAGGAGCTGGCCCAATCCAACATCCATCCCACCCTGCCGGACGCGGTGGCTGGGGACATCACCGCCGCCATGCCCTACCGGGCGATGATGAACATCATCAATTTCATTCAGGCCATGGACTACGTGGTTCCGGGCTTTGCGGCCTATGAGACGCTGCTCTACTCTCCGGAGCTGAAGTTTTATTCCAACCGCGTGAAGATGGACACGGATTTCAACACCAGCCTGGAGGGCCTGCACTGCCTGGGGGACTCCTCCGGCTGGACCCGGGGGCTGATGATGTCCTCCGCCATGGGCGTTCTGATGGGCCGGAAGCTGGCGGAGGAGGGCTGAGCCGCTTTTTCTTGAAAAGAAGGGCAAACAGAACATTTGCTCGCTCTATCTGCCCGGCGCTTGACCAAGCCGGAGCGGCGGCGCAGATGGATCGGAGAATGCGAGAATGGGCTTTTTGCTGTTGGTTCCCTTTTTCCTGGTCCGGTTTGGGTTTATGGCTTGGCTGGACCTGGCCGCGCTGCCGAGGGCCGCGCACTTTCCTCCCCTACGGGGAGGGGAGCGGGCGGCGTCCTTGCCTTTGAGAGCGGCCCTTGGGTGTTTCCAAATTTCGGCCCACTGGATCATCCTGGCGGAGGAGCGCTGGTGCCGGGAGAATTTTGGAGAGTCCTACCGCCGGTATGCGGAAATGGTACGCCGTTATCTCTGAACAAAAAATCAGGGCCTTGACGGCCCTGATTTTTGTTTTGCTCACGCCATACGTGCCACACGTCTTCGCTTCGCGATATATCCGGGCCAGGCGCTTTGCGCTCAGACTGCCTCGGCGGATTTCGGAGGCGGGGAGGCCGTGACATTCAGCGTCTCCGTGACCCGGAACCCACCCCCGCACTCCAGCACCACCTCCAGGTGCCCCATCAAGTCTTGGGGAATATCCCAGGCGAAAAGGGCGAAATTCCGCCCGTCGGCTACGGCTTGGACCGCGAGCTGTTCCCGGAGGTCGAAGGTCTCTGTTCCCGTTGGAGTCAGGAAGAGAGAGACGGCCTGGACCGAGTTTTCCCCGCCGTTCACAAATTCTACAACCACCAGCACCCGTTCCCCGGCTGTAAAGCTGTTCCATCCGTCTCCCAGGTCCGGCCATAGGGGCGCGGCATTACGGTCAAAGAAGGCGATATCAGTGATACGGGGGTCTCGGAGGACCGGTGCATGGGTGCTTTTCCCGGACCGCATTCCCAGATACATCGTAATCGACAGCAGAGCCGCCAGCACCAGCACGCCCAGAGCAGCGGCAATTTTCCAATGGGGCAGCATTTTAGACCCGGTCTGGGAGAGGACCTCCTCTTCCGCAGGGAAGGAGACCCCCAGCACCTCCTCCAGCAGCTTTAAATTCTCCGGACTGGGAACTGACGCCCCCAGCTCCCACTTGGAGACAGCCTGCCGGCTGACCTCCAGCTTTTCAGCCAGGTCCTCCTGGGTCAGTCCCAAACCCTCCCGGGCCTGCCTGATGATCTCCGCAATACTCATTTTTCTTCTCCTTCCGGCATTTGAGAAACCTGTTTCTTGAGTCCAGTATAACAGGTTGCCCCGGTTGCGTCCACCAACCGGGGCCGCAACCGTACCGGTTGCGGGGATTTTTCCCGAAGCCGGCTAGTTTGACGGCTGGGAAGTTTCCCTCTTTTCAAAACAGAACAGATGTGCTACGATGGAGACATCAAGACTGGAAGGAGGCATGGCCATGGACCGTGTGATTCTCCACTGCGATTTGAACAGCTTTTACGCCTCGGTAGAGCTGCTGAGCCGGCCGGAACTGAAGAAGCTTCCGGTAGCCGTCTGCGGGGACCCCTCCTCCCGCCACGGCATCATCCTGGCGAAGAACGAACCCGCCAAGCGTTTCGGCGTTCAGACGGCGGAGACCATCTGGCAGGCGAAGAAAAAATGTCCGGAGCTGATTCTCCTGCCGCCCCGCCATGGCCGCTACCGGGAATACTCCCGGAAGGTCAACGCGATTTACGATGAGTACACCGATTTGGCAGAACCCTTCGGCATCGACGAGAGCTGGCTGGATGTGACCCATAGTCTCCATCTGTTCGGCGCCAGCGCGGAGGCCCTGGCTGACGCCCTGCGCCGGCGGGTGCGTCAGGAGCTGGGGCTGACGCTGTCCGTGGGCGTTTCCTTCAATAAGGTGTTTGCCAAGCTGGGCAGCGACTATAAAAAGCCCGATGCCACCACGGTGATTTCCAGGGAGAACTGGCAGGAGCTGGTCTGGCCGCTGCCTGTGGGGGACATGCTCTACGTGGGCAAGGCGGCCCGGGAGCTTCTGGGGCGGTACGGCGTGAAGACGATTGGCCAACTTGCCGGTTGCCGGAGGGAGATGCTGGAGGATTTGATGGGCAAGCTGGGAGGCCAGCTTCACGATTACGCTAACGGCCGGGACCGGGAGCCGGTCCGCGCCCGGCATGAGCCGGAAATGGTGAAGTCGGTGGGCAACGGCACGACCTTCCCCAGGAACCTGACGGCGCAGGCCCAGGTTACGGCAGGCATCCATTTGCTGTCGGATAGCGTGGCCAGCCGCCTCCGCCGGGCGGGACTGTACGCCGGAGGCGTTCATGTGACGGTCCGGGACCCGGCCTTTCACGACCGGTCTCGCCAGCGCCAGCTCCCCGTCCCCACCCACCTGTTTCGGGATATCTCCGCCGCCGCGCTGTCCCTGGTAGGGGAGCTTTGGAAGCCCCCGGCCCCCATTCGGGCGCTGACTGTCACGGCGATTCACCTGACGCCGGAGGAGGAGACCTATGAGCAGGCGGACCTCTTTACCGACGCAGAGGCCCCGGACCGCCGGAAGCAGGAGCGGCTGGAGGCCGCGGTAGACGGCATACGCCGGCGGTATGGCAACGGGTCGATTTTATTTGGCACGGCAAAGCCCGGCGAGCCGGAGGAACAGGAAGGAAAGCCGGGGAAGAGCGCAAGCCCTGATGGGGGAGGGTTCTGATCGCGTAGCCGGACGGACCCGGACGGTTTCAGCGCGTGAGAAGGATTGGATTTGTTACGCTATGGAAAAAGCCCCCTAATGGGGGCTTTTTCCATAGCCTTGCGCGAAGAAAGGGCGTAAGAAGCCCTGAAACTTGTCCGGCTCAGTCCCGATCGATGTGGTTTTGAATCCGCTGCATGATCATCTCCAGGGCCACCAGGTTGTGGCCGCCCTCCAGGACGATGATGTCGGCGTATTTCCGGGAAGGTTCTACGTATTGCTCGTGCATGGGCTTGACAGTGGTCAGGTACTGGGCGACTACTGAGCGCAGCGTTCGCCCGCGCTCCTCCACGTCCCGGAGGGCGCGGCGGAGGATGCGCTCGTCTGCGTCGGTCTCCACGAAGATCTTGATGTCGAACATCTCCCGGAGGGTCGGATTCTGGAAGATCAGGATTCCCTCCACAATCAAAACCTTTGTGGGGAGGATCTCCACAGTCTGATCCGTACGGTTGTGGTCCACGTAGGAATAGACTGGGCACTGGATGGGACGGCCCTCCTTCAGCTCCCGGAGGTGCTGAATCAGCAGGTCCGTGTCGAAGGCGCTGGGGTGGTCGTAGTTCTGGAGGGCGCGTTCTTCATAGGTCTTCCCCTCCTGCCGCTTGTAGTAGCTGTCGTGGCCCACGACGGCGACGTCCGGACCGAAGTGTTCCTTTAAATGCCGGGTCAGGGTGGTTTTGCCGGAGCCGGTGCCGCCGGCGATGCCGATGATGATGGCGCTCATATCGCGTACCTCCCGTCGGTTCGAATGGATTCTCCAAAATCCATTATATGGTTTCGGCGGGAAAAAGCAAGAAGAACCAAGAAAGTTCACAAATTTTGACGGACTCACCCTTGACGGCGGCGGGGAAAATGGATATCATATAAAAAGTGACTGTACCAGCAGCGCCCTTGAACAACGATTACGCGGGAGGACCAATATGGCAATGAAGCGCTGCCCCGTCTGCGGGGAGAAGTATTCCGATACATATAAAAACTGCCCCTTTTGCGAGGAGGAGGAATATTGGGAGGAAGATCAGGAAGTCCGCCGCCCCATACTCCGGGAGGGGGGCCGGAGTTCCTCCCGCCGAAGCCCCTACAGCATTGTGACGCCGGTTTTGATTGTGCTGATTCTTTTGATGGCGGCGCTGCTGATTTATTTGCTCTATGGAGACAAGCTGGGCGGTAAGACGCCTAAGGATGGCGAGACGGACAAGCCCGGCGTGATGGAACCCAAGGAGCCGGACCAGACTCCCGGCGGCACACCGGGGACGACTCCGGCCGTGGACCCCAACGCCTCCGACGAACCCGGCACGGATGACCCGGATGACGGCACGATGCCGGAGGGGAACGGCAATGCCGGCGGTGAGGGAACCCCGTCCGGCGGCTCTTCCGGGGCTGCAGGCGGTTCTTCTGGGACCGCGGGCGGCTCTTCCGGGACCGCGGGCGGCTCTTCCGGGACCGCGGGCGGCTCTTCCGGGGCTGCGGGCGGCTCTTCTGGGACCGCGGGCGGCTCTTCCGGGACCACGGGCGGCTCTTCCGGGACCACGGGGTCCGGCGGTATGAGCTATGCCTCCGCGGCGGCCTTGCCCAGCGGGCTGACCCTGAGTTCGACGGACTTTACGGAGCCGGTGTCCAAGGGTACGGTGAAGCTCCGGGTCTCCGGCGGCACGGGCAGTTATACCTGGATCAGCGAGGATCCCTCCATTGCTACCGTGGCCAGCGACGGCACGGTGACGCTTGTGGCAAAGGGCACCACCCATGTGGTAGTTACCGACGGGTCCAAGCGGGCAATCTGCATTGTCCGGGTCACCGGCGGCTCGGCCCCGGCCAGCGGCGGGACGACGTCCGGCACCACCGCACCCACTACCTCGCCGTCCACCGGCGGATCGCTGAAGGCGGGCAATGCCGTGGTTGTCAACGGCGGCAACGGCGTGCGGGTCCGTTCCGGCCCGGGTACTGATCATGAGATCCTGGCCACCATTCCCAACGGCGGCTCCGTCCGGGTAATTTCCAGCGCGGGGAACGATTGGTACGAGATTACCTTCACCGCCGTGGGCGGCGTGACCACCACGGGATATATGAAGGGCGAATTCCTGGCAAATTCCTAAAGACCATCCCTACATCCCTAGAACAGCAGCTCCGCTGCGATTGAAACAAAACGAGTTCCCTTGGCAAAGGGAGCGGTCGGCAAAGCCGACAGAGGGTTTTCCTTGCCGGAGGTTCCGGCAGGGGAGGCCCTCTCTTATTTGTCCGCTGCGAAGAGAGGGACCGCCCCGGCGGAAGAGCAGGCGGACGCGCTTTGGAGATATTTCATTGCACGGCGGCGAAACTTGTGCTATGATGAAACTCAATAACGACTTTTATTGATAGAAGGAGTGCCAATATGACCACCCAGGATTTCCAGCAAAAGTCCGCCCTGCGGATTTTCCTCTCCTACTTTAAACCCCACCGGCGGCTGTTTGTGATGGACCTCGCCTGCGCGCTGCTGATTTCCGTCATTGACCTGGCCTTTCCCGCCGTGTCCCGCTGGTGCATGTATGAGCTGCTGCCCCAAAGCGCCTACAAGACCTTCTTCGCGGTAATGGCGGTGGTGTTTCTGGCCTTTGTGCTGCGGTCTCTTCTGATGTATGTGATCTGCTATTGGGGCCACACCTTCGGCATCCTGGTGGAGGCGGACATTCGTCACGACCTCTTCCGCCATATGCAGGAGCTGAGCTTCAACTACTACGACAAAAACCGCACCGGCCAGCTGATGAGCCGCCTGACGGCGGACCTGTTCGACATCACAGAGCTGGCCCACCACGGGCCGGAGGACATCTTCATCTCCGGCGTCACCATTGTGGGGGCGCTGATCATCATGTTCTCCATGCAGTGGCAGCTGGCCCTGGTGATTGCCTGCATCGTGCCGGTGTTCTTCGCCGTGGTCTGGTCCTGCCGGAAATCCATGAGCGCAGCCTCCGCCGCCGTGAAGCAGAAGACCGCCGTCATCAATTCCGATATTGAGTCGGGACTGTCCGGCATCCGCACGGCGAAGGCGTTTGCCAACGAGGGGGCGGAGTTGCAAAAGTTCGACAGCTCCAACGCCACCTTCAAAACCTCCAAGCGGGCCTTTCACAAGGCCATGGGCCGCTTCAACGCCACGATGGAGTTCTTCCTCTGCATCCTCTCCGCCGCGGTCATCGCCGCCGGAGGACTTCTGATCATGGAGGGGAAGATGAATGTGATTGACCTCACCACCTTCAGCCTCTACATCACCGCCTTCGTCACCCCCGTGCGCAAGCTCTCCAACTTCGCGGAGCTGTTCGCCAACGGGACGGCGGGTCTGGGCCGGTTCATCGATCTGATGCGGGAGGAGCCGTCCCTGAAAGACGCCCCGAACGCCCAGGTCCTGGACCGGGTGGAGGGCCGGATTGACGTGGACCACGTCAGCTTTGCCTATCAGGACGATTTGGCCGTCCTCCGGGACGTAGACCTCCACATCCGCCCGGGGGAGACTCTGGCGGTGGTGGGTCCCTCCGGCGGGGGGAAGTCCACCCTCTGCCAGTTGATCCCGCGCTTTTACGACGTGACCGAGGGGGCGGTCCGCCTGGACGGCGCGGATGTGCGGCAAGTGACGCAGGAGTCGCTGCGGAGGAACGTAGGCGTGGTGCAGCAGGATGTCTTCCTCTTTGCCGCCAGCATTCTGGAGAACATCCGCTACGGCCGCCCTGGGGCCACCGAGGAGGAGGTCGCCCGGGCGGCCCGGCTGGCGGAGATTTACGACGACATCGTCGCCATGCCCGACGGATTCAACACCTACGTAGGGGAGCGGGGCGTGCTCCTCTCCGGCGGGCAGAAGCAGCGCATTTCCATCGCCCGCATTTTTCTGAAGGACCCGCCGGTGCTGATTCTGGATGAGGCCACGTCGGCCCTGGACAGCGTGACGGAGGCCAAACTTCAGGAGGCGTTCGACAAGCTGTCCCAAGGACGGACCACCATCATCATCGCCCACCGGCTCTCCACGGTCCGGAACGCGGACCGGATTGCGGTCATCGAAGACGGGCGGATGGTGGAGCTGGGATCCCACGAGGAGCTGATGGCCAGGGACGGGGCCTACGCCGCCCTGGTCCGGACCCAGGAGCTGCGCCATGGATAAGGGCGCGCTGTTGGACCGCCTGGGCCTGACCGGCGAGGACCGGATCGCCCTGGCGAGGGTGCTGGACCGCGCGGAGCAGGCGCAGAGGCGGAATATCCCCGCCGCAACGGATTTCCTCAGCCCTCAGCAGCAGGCCCAGGCCCTGGATCTGCTGTGTCTGGCGGGAATTCCGGAGACGGCCTGGGTCCGCTGCGGCGGCTACGAGGGCGCGGAGCGGCAGTGCATCCTGTTTTTGCCGGACTGGATGGAGCCGGAGGACGCGGCGGACCAGTCGCCTGTGCGGTGCCTCCGGGCATCGTTCCGGGAGGAGGAGATGCTGACCCACCGGGATTTTTTGGGCAGCCTCATGGGCATGGGGGTGGCCCGGGAGAAGATCGGGGACATTTTAGTCGCTCCGGGCAGCGCGGACCTGCTGGTTCTGGACAGTGTGGCGGAGTTCCTGGCGCAAAGCTGGGACTCCGCCGGGCGGGCGAAGCTGCGCATATGTGCCATCACACCGGACCACCTCCACATTCCCGCCGTCCAGAGGCGGGAGGTCCGGGCCACTGTCAGCTCCCTGCGGCTGGACGCCGTGGCGTCCTCCGGCTTCCGCCTGGCCCGGGGGAAGGCCGCCGCGCTGATTGAGAGCGGGAAGGTGCAGCTGAACTGGCGGGAGTGCGTGAAGCCGGACAAGCTTTTGGAGGCAGGGGACGTGGTGTCCGCCCGGGGCTTTGGGAAGTTTGAACTCAGCGAGGTGGGGGGCCTGACGAAAAAGGGCCGCATCTCCATCGTGCTGCAGGTTTACGTTTGAAGAACGGCGGGTTTGGGTACCGTATGTTAGAGTATGGAGGGCTTTGAAAATGCCGGAATATGAGTTTGAACGGATCGCAGTGGACAAGGGAGTTTTTGTGGGCAAGTCCCTGGACCATCAGGAGTCCATCCTCCGCCGGGCGGCGAAGGGGTGGCGCTACGCTGGATGGGTCCCGGCATTGCAGGTAAACGGCATGTTGAAGGCCATCGACTTGATCTTTGAGCGGGAGGAGGGACAGGCGTGACGCAGGAGCAGATCGACCGCATCAACGAGCTGGCGCACAAGGCCAAGTCCGTAGGCCTGACGCCGGAGGAGACGGAGGAGCGTGACATTCTCCGCCGGGCCTATATCGACTCGGTGCTGGGGAACCTGAGGGGGCAGCTGGACAACACCTACATTGTGGACGAAAAGGGGCGCAAGCGGAAGCTGAAAGAGAAGGAAACGGAGGGCTGAACCATGGCGGAGAACAAACAAAAGACACCCGGCGGCGGGGATTGGAGCTGGCCTCTCATCATTCTTTGTTTTTGCACCGTTTGGCCGCTGGGACTGCTGCTGTTATTCGGCAAGCTCTTTGCCGACGACGAGAAAAAGCCCTCCCAGAAGGCCCCGCCCCTCCAGGGTACGGCGGATCTGAGACGGGCTGCCGGGGTGCCCCGGACCGCGCCCTCCGCCGCGCCTTACCGGCAGACGAAAGCCGCCAAAGCTGTGAAAAAGGTCACCAAATCCCCGGTGGCGAAGAAATCCACCGCCCAGTGGCTGAAGCTGGGCGGCATAGCGCTGCTGCTTATTGGTCTGGCCGCCATGGGGGATGCCATTGGCGCGATCTTTTATGCTTCCAGTTACTGGTGGGTAGAGGACCTGCTGAGCGGGCTGGCGTTTGCCTCCGGCGGCGGAGCCATGCTGTTTAGCGGCTTTTCCATGGACCGTCAGTTGAAGCGCTTTTCCAAATACCTTTTGGTTATGGGGGACCGGGAAGCCATGCCCGTCGACGAGCTGGCCCGGACCCTGGGGTACTCCGAGCGGCGGGTGGAGAAGGACCTGGAGAAGATGATCGACAAGGGCTACTTCGGCGGGAAGGCGTACTTGAACGCAGAGCTGGGCTACCTCTTCCGGACCAGCGAGGCGGTAAAGAATTTCCACCAGAGGTTCGAGGAGGCGGCCAGGGAGGCCGCGCCCCCGCCGCCCAAGGAGGCGGAGGAGGGGTATTCCGGCATCCTCCGGAACATCCGCCGGGCCAACGACCGCATTGCGGACCCGGTGCTCTCGGCGAAGATCGACCGGCTGGAAACGATCACGGCGAAAATCTTCAAGGCCGTGGAGGAGGACCCGAAAAAGGAGGAGCGCATCGGCACGTTTTTGAACTACTACCTGCCCACCACCCAAAAGCTGCTGAACTCCTACGCCGAGTTTGAGGCGGCCGGGGTGGAGGGGGAGAACCTCCGCCAAGCCAAGCAGCGGATCGAGATGACGATGGACTCCATCATCAAGGGCTTTGAGCATCAGCTGGACGAGCTGTACAAGGCGGATGCCATGGACGTGGACTCCGACATCCGGGTGATGGAGCACATGCTCCGCCGGGATACCGGCAGCGCGGAGCAGGACTTTGGCCTGGGCGGGGCGGTTCAGGCGGCCCCGAAGGACGAATAGCAGGCTTCCCCGTCCCACCGGGCTTTCGGAGGGCGCAAAAGCCTCGTTTCTCCGCTGACTCTCCCATAAAAAGGCCAATGTAAACCGGCGGTTAGCAGAAAGAAATCCGAAAGTTGGTGGCAAGCCATTGCCTGGACCTGCTATCATTGGCCCATGAAAAGGAGGGATGCCCCATGACCACGGGCCAGCGAATCGCCCAGAAACGAAAGGAGCTTGGCCTTTCCCAGGAGGCGCTGGGGGAAAAGCTGAGCGTTTCCCGACAGTCCATTTACAAGTGGGAATCCGACAGCGCGTTGCCGGAAATTGAGAAACTTGTCGTCCTCAGCCGCCTGTTCGGCGTATCCGTAGGCTGGCTGCTGGGAGCAGAGGAGGAGTCCGCCCCGGGAAGCGGAGAGCTGACCGGGGAGCAGCTGAAGCTGGTGGAGGAGATTGCCGCCCGGTACGCCCCGAGGCCCTGGCTGTCACCCAGGCGGATAGCGGTGGTGAAGGTCTCCGCCGTTGTGGCTGCGCTGTGCCTGTGCGGGGTGCTCTGGGGGTTTTACCGCCGGCTGGAGGATTTGACGCGGAATTACACGTATCTCCAAACTACTATCGCCCAGGTCCAAGACGGAGTAAACGGGCAGATTGAGGGTGTTTCCGACCGGGTGGAGACGCTTTTGCGGGAGCAGAACGCAGTTACAGCCGATTACGGCGTCAGCCTGGAGTCGGTGAACCTGGCGGGGAGCAACGCGCGCTTCCACGCCTACGCCGTACCCAAAAGGTTTGTGGAGGGCATGACGGCGGTGTTTTACGATTACCAGGGCCGCCCCCGCCAAAATGCCCGGCAGTTCGGCCAGCGGTTCGAGGCGGACCTGGTCTGCGGCCTGGCGGAGGAAATTACCATCAGCGTAGACTTCGCCTACCCGGACGGAACCCGGCAGACGCAGGTGCTGGAGCGCTTTGCGGGCTTGTACGGCCAGATCTTCCCAGAGGTGGAAATCCAATGTAATTTTCTGGGCAAAAAGCTGGAGGACGGCGTGCTGGCTCTTTCCGGGGAGGAACGAATCGTAATCGATTGGGCCAGGCCGCCAGAAGGTTCCCTCCCCAAGGCGGAGCTGAAAAGCGTGCAGGTAGGCCTGTTCAAGGACAAGAAGCTGATAGATTGGGCGGTTTTCGGCTCGATACCGGGCGTAATCGAGGAGGAAACCACAATCCTTACAGGGGAGCAGTGGAAAAACCTGGACATCCTCCGCCAAAGCGGCGAGAATGGGACAAAGAGCTATCAGCTCCTGGACGCTGCCCTTCCACCGCGAAAGGTCCCCCTGGAAACCGGGGACGTCCTCCAGGCGGCAGTGGTTCTGCGGGATGTCTACGGCCGCACGGCCATCCGCTCCGGCGTAGCCTTTGGCCTGGACGAGGGCTGGAAGGAGCTGACCAGCCTGGACCTGGACACTTCGGACGCCTACCCCGGCGGCTGGATGCTGCAAGACGGCTCCTCCATCTGCTCATAAAGCCAAAGGGACTGCATACGCAGTCCCTTTTCTTCGTTGCCGTCGCTTCGATTTGGATAATCGCCAGACCCTCAGAGCGGGATAAAGTTCTTTTTGTTTACTTTTTCTTACAAGAAAAAGCAAGGCGGCCCTCGCTCCAAACGGCCCGAATCGCGTCCCTCTGCCGCCGGTAGAGACAGCGCTCCAGCCGCTCCTTCGCCGTCGGGAGGTGGGGCAGGTCCCTGTCGTCCAACACCATGGCGTGAAGCATGTTCCCAGGCGCGAAGCCCGGCTTCTCCCCAAAGAAGGCCGCCCCGGCGGAGGTCGCCAGATACCACCCCTCCGCCACGGTGAGGAAGTCCGTCTCCCAGCCGTCCAAAATGCGCCGGGCCTTGGAGGCCCGGATGGAGGCCGCCGCCACATCGAACATGCTGAGGTGATCCCCTCCGGCAATGTCGCTGCCCAGGGCTACCTTCACGCCCTCATTCAGCATCTCCCGGACAGGGGCCACGCCGGAGCAGAGATTCTGATTGGAGTCTGCGCAGTGGACCGCCGTCACCCCGGCGGTCCGCATGGCCGCCCGCTCCCGGGAATCGGACCAGACACAGTGGGCCATCAGCGTCCGTTCGTTCCAAAGACCGTATTTCCGGTAGGTCTCCCAATACTGTCCGCAGTCGGGGTGGAGGGACCGCACCCAGTCGATCTCCCCGGTGTTTTCCGACAGGTGGGACTGAATGGGCAGCCCACGGTCTGCCGCCAGCTTTCCCAAAAACTCCATCAGCCCGTCCGAGCAGGAGGGCGTAAACCGGGGAGTGAGGATGGGCTTTACATGCCGGAAATCCTGGCATTGCTCCAGCCAGAGCAGCGTCTCCTGCCGGGACTCCTCCGTGGTCTCCTGAAGCTCCGGGATGCCGTTGCGGTCCATGTTCACCTTCCCGACGTAGCCCGTAACCCCGGCCCGCTCCAGCTCCTCCATCAAAATCAGCGTGGCCTCCCGATGGAGAGAGGAGAACATGCAGACCCGGGTGGTCCCGTTTTCCATAAGCTCCCGGGCCAGGCGGCGGTATACCTCCCGGGCATAGTCCGGGTCGGCGAAGCGGGCCTCGGTGGGAAAGGTGTAGGTGTTCAGCCACTCCAGAAGCGGCAAATCCATGCCGGACCCCAGCATGGGATACTGCGGCGCATGGAGGTGGAGATCCGCCAGGGACTGGAGAATCAATGCGTTTCCAAAATCCTCCACCGGCGCGCCGGCGTACTGCTCCGGCAGGACGGGAAAGACGCCGGCGATACGGCCCTCCTCCGCCACGAGATACCCGGATTCCATGACCTCCAGCTCCCCCAGGGTGGGAGCAGAGACGACAGTGCCCTTTAAAATGGTAATCGACATGTCAATGATTCCTTTCTGATATGATTCTTCCATAAAAAATATTTTCTATAAAATAGGCGCCGCTGCCTGCGTCGCCCATTTGCGCGGAAGGCGCAAATGGCATCTGATAAAACTTCAACGCGCCCCCGGTGCTACCAAAAGCAGAATTTATCTGCTTTTTTATGAAGTTTCATATGAATCTGCCGCTACATAAACAAAAAAGGACGCCTGCCCGGAGGAGAACCCCCTCCGCACAGACACCCATAGAGAAGCCTTCGGCGGCTTCGTAGAGACGCCCGCGCCGTACAGCGGGCTTATATGAGGTCCTTCACATTGTATCAAATTGCCCTTAGTATACCACGCCGTCAAGGAGAACGCAAGCACCACTTCTGACCTGCCGGCTTATACTGGCATACGGGCGTTTCCGGATGGTCCGGGGGTCCGAATTAAAATAAAGGCGTTGATGCATATGCTGCGGTCTCTTGGCTGGGCCGCCCTGGGCACGGGCTTTACCTTCCTGATGACCACCCTGGGCGCCGCCATGGTGTTTTTTCTCTCCGGGGAGCCGAAGCCCCGGTTTCAAAAGGCGATGCTGGGCTTTGCCGCCGGGGTGATGACGGCGGCGTCCGTGTGGAGCCTGCTCCTTCCCGCGATTGCGCAGGCCACGGAGGAGGGGAAGCTTCCCGGCTGGCTTCCGGCGGCGGCGGGGATGCTGCTGGGCGTGGTGTTCCTGGCGGCGCTGGACGCGCTGTTGCCCCATTTACGGCGGGAAAAGGAGGCTTGCGATGCCTGGCGGCAGAACACGCTGCTGATGACGGCCATCACCCTACATAATGTGCCGGAGGGTATGGCAGTGGGCCTGGCCTTTGCCCTGGCTGCGAGCGGCGAGGGCGCGGCGGGAGCCTTGGCTCTGGCCCTGGGCATCGGTATCCAAAACTTCCCGGAGGGCGCGGCAGTGGCCCTGCCGCTGCGGCAGGAGGGCCGGGGCCGTCTGAAGGCCTTCACCGGTGGGATGCTCTCCGGGGCGGTGGAGCCGGTGTTTGGCATCCTGGTGGTGCTGATGGCCGCTTGGGCGCACCCGATGATGCCTTGGCTTTTAAGCTTTGCCGCTGGGGCGATGCTCTATGTGGTGGTAGAGGAGCTGATCCCCCAGGCTCACAGCCGGGCGGGCACCTGCGGGTTTGTCGGCGGGTTTTTGATTATGATGGTGCTGGATGTGGCACTAGGATAGCTCAGAAATTCCCCTTACCGCTCCGTTTCCCGCCCCTGCGGGGCGGAAAACTCCTCCGGACGGGAAATTTCTTCGCTTCCGGCCAAGGACCGCTATGCTGGGTCCCTGGCCGGGTTTGGACGGGAGACGAAAATGACGCGGCAGTCAAAAGACTGCCGCGTCATTCCTTTTTCCGGTGGGTCAAATCATAGAACAGCTTAAAGGTGCGTTCTCCTTCCACAACGTGGCGAAACTCCCCACATCCCTCGCAGAATTCATATTCCCTAGACAGAACAACGTCTCGCTCGGTCATATCCTTGCCGTTGAGCTGGTTCCAGCAGTCTAAGCAAAATTCGGCCATGTGTCATACATCCCTCCGCAATAGTCATCTTATGGATAATTTTATCACACGGGGAATGCTAAAGTCAAACTGCTTTTAATCATCTTTTGACTAAAGCGGGTGTGGTACCTATGAGGATATACAACTTTCGTGGCAAATGCAACTGTTCTGGCCCTTATATTCGGAAGCGGCGGACAGAGCTTGGTCTTTCTCAGGAGGAATTGGCGGCGAAGCTGCAATTAGTCGGCCTCGATCTTACACAAAAGGCTATCAGCCGGATTGAAACCGGTCTGCGCGTGGTGGCGGACTTCGAGATTCCTTTTTTTGCGGACGCCCTGGACGTGTCGCCGCTCTGGCTCCTGGAGCGGGAAGAACGTTAGAACGGCTCGTTCCAGCTGATATAGAGTTTATCACTAAAAAAACCGATAGAGAATTCCTCCTGGCTATGCTGTGATTGGGGTGAGAGGATGCCATATGCCGAGCGGATACGCGCCTTGCGGGAAGACCGGGGCCTGACACAAACATTTGCGGCGGGGATGCTCCATGTGGAGCAGAGAACGTACTCGGATTACGAGCTGGGTAAGACCCGCATCCCGTTGGACAGCATCATCGTGTTAGCGAAATATTACGATGTCAGCATGGACTATATCTGTGGTGTCTCAGATGAACGCCGCCGGTTTCCAAGAGCATAAAAAGGCCGAAGGACTTGTGTCCCCGGCCTTTTTCTACTGTTCACAAAAGCGTCGAAAGAGAAACGGGCGCTTGCAAACCTCCCCTCGCAAAAGGAGTCAAGCTCTGCACTCATGAACTCTTCGTTTTTGCGCTTGCGTAGACCGCGATAAAACAGCAGACGATGCAAAACCAAACAATGCCCATCTTTTATATACCCCTTTCTCAGCTCTTCGCCTGAATCTGCGCGCCGCATTTGGGGCAGGTGATGACGATTTTTCCTTTTCCCACCGGCACCCGGCAGATAGCCTTGCAGTTCTTGCAGGTGAAGTATTTGTGCTCCTTATCGGCGTGGCGGGCTTTGGCCCCGGCGCTGCGGTTTTTGACTCCGCAGTACCAATTGACCCACTTCTGGTTCTCCGCCCGGCGGCGGGAGAGGCTTTTGGAAAAGCAGCGGAAGAAAATCGCTATCATCAGGAAGAGCAGCACGCCCTGCAGAAACCGGACTGCCATCCCCTTGTGCAGGAAGAAGAGGATAATCTCCGCAATCCACAAAATTAAGTAGCCCCGGAAGAGCGCCTGATTCAGCTGGTCCCACCCATTGCGCCCATACATGAAGCGGGCGAGGGCACCGTTGATTCTCTGAAAAAAGCCCATATGCTTGAACTCCTTTGCCGGTCCCGCCGGTTTTTTTATATTCTACTCGCAACCGGGCGGACAAACAACCGCTTTGGGCGTAAATTTACAAAATGGTCATTTATTTTCCATGGGGGCTGTGCTATATTTTAATGTTGTTAAAAATTTGTTTAAAGGAAGTGCAAACGAGCAATGGCTAAGAAACAATTCAAGGCGGAGTCCAAGCGTTTGTTGGATTTGATGATCAACTCCATCTACACCCATAAGGAGATCTTCCTCCGGGAGATCATCTCCAACGCCAGCGACGCCTGCGACAAGCTCTGCTACCAGGCCCTTACGGATGACGCCGTGGGCATGGACCGGGGTGATTTCAAGATTGAAATCACCGTGGACAAGGACGCCCGGACCCTTACCGTCTCCGACAACGGCATCGGCATGGACAAGGAGGATCTGGAAAATAACCTGGGCGTCATCGCCTCCTCCGGGTCCTATAAGTTCAAGCAGGAGCTGGGCGACGACGCCAAGGACACCGACGTCATCGGCCAGTTCGGCGTGGGTTTCTACTCCGCCTTCATGGTCTCCGATCAGATTACCGTGGTGACGAAGAAATACGGTGGGGAGGGCGCCTGGCAGTGGCGGTCCTCCGGGGCCGACGGGTACGCCGTCACCGAGTGCGAAAAGGAAACCGTAGGTACCGACATCATCATGCACATCAAGCCGGATACCGATGAGGAGAAGTACGGGGAATTCCTGGAGTCCTGGCGGCTTCAGGAGCTGGTGCGGAAGTATTCCGACTACATCCGCTTCCCCATCCGCATGGAGGTCAGCAAGACCCGGAAGAAGGAGGACTCCCCGGAGGATAAGCCGGAGTACGAGACCTATACGGAGGTCGAAACCCTGAATTCCATGGTGCCCATCTGGCAGCGGGCGAAATCCGAAGTCACGGAGGAGGAGTACTACAAGTTCTACCGGGACAAGTTCCACGATTATGCCGATCCCCAGCGCTGCGTCCCCGTCTCCGTGGAGGGCAGCATCACCTATAAGGCCCTGCTCTTTGTCCCCGGAGCCACGCCCTTTGACTACTATACAAAGGAGTTTGAAAAGGGCCTCCAGCTATACTCCAACGGGGTGCTCATTATGGACAAGTGCGCGGACCTCCTGCCGGAGCATTTCCGCTTTGTCCGCGGCGTGGTGGACTCCCCGGACCTGAGCCTGAACATCTCCCGGGAGCTTTTGCAGCACGACCGGCAGCTGAAGGTCATTGCCGGGAACCTGGAGAAGAAAATCAAGGCGGACCTGGGCAAGTTCCTGGCGGAGGACCGGGAGGGCTATCAGAAATTCTGGAAGAACTTCGGCCGTCAGCTCAAGTACGGCGTGGTGAACGAGTATGGGCGGCACAAGGAGCTGCTCCAGGACCTGCTGCTGTTCTACTCCTCCACGGAGAAGAAGCCCGTCACCCTGGATGAGTACGTCTCCCGGATGAAGGAGGAGCAGAAGTATATTTACTACGCCGCGGGCGAGTCTCCGGATAAGATCGATAAGCTTCCTCAAACCGAGGGCCTGCGGGACGCGGGAACGGAAATCCTCTACTTCACCGAGGAGGTGGACGAGTTCTGCGCCCAGACCCTGCGGACCTATAAGGACAAGGAGTTCCGCTCCGTGCTGGACCAGGAGCTGGAAGAGGGCGCGGAGAAGAAGGCCGAGGAAGAGGCCGAGGCCCACAAGGAGACCTTTGATTTCGTGAAGGAGACCCTGGGCGGCGCGGTGAAGGAGGTCCGGGCCTCCGCCCGGCTGAAGTCCCACCCGGTGTGCCTCACCGCCGGAGAGGGCCTGAGCTTCGAGATGGAGAAGTATTTCCAGGCCGTCCAGCCCGACGCGGCCATCAAGGCGGAGCGGATCTTGGAGCTGAATGTGGAGCACCCGGCCTTCCAGGCTCTGGAGGCCGCCGTGGAGGCGGACCCGGAAAAGGCGAAGACTTACGCCTCCTTGCTGTACAATCAGGCGCTGCTGATTGCGGGTCTGCCCCTGGACGATCCTTCCGGGTACACGGATTTGGTGTGCGGGTTAATGAAGTGAGCGTCCTCCGGCGCTGAGGCGGACCGCAGGAAGAAGCGGCATCAAAATGGCATGATTCCTGTGCTGAGTCACGGGAATCATGCCATTTGCTTTGAGCCGTTTTGCCCGCTGCCGGGAGAAATGCCGGATGCGTCTTGCGCCTTTTGGCTTTTCGGGTTAATATACAAAGAGTGCTGCGGAATCAGGGGAAAGGGGATGTCGGGATGAATCGGAAAATGCGAAGAGACGCAGATGAAATCATTTCCTTCAGCCTACAGGCGGTCCTGCCTGACGAGGCGGTCCGCCGGGCGCTGAAGGATTTCCAGCCGGGGAGGGGAAAGGTCCTGCTGGTAGCCGCCGGGAAGGCCGCGTGGCAAATGGCCAGGGCGGCGGAGGAGGTTCTGGACAGCCTGGACGGCGGCATCGTGGTGACGAAGTACGGCCATGTCAAAGGGGAGATTCCCGGCGTTTTGTGCTGCGAGGCGGGACACCCGGTCCCCGATGAGAACGGTTTTTCTGCCACCGCAAAGGCCCTGGAGCTGGTAAAGGGGTTGACGGCGGAGGACTCTGTGTTGTTTCTTCTCTCCGGCGGCGGCAGTGCCCTCTTCGAACGGCCCCTGATCCCCGCGGAGGAACTGCGGGATGTCACAAGTCAGCTTTTGGCCTCTGGCGCGGACATTGTGGAGATGAACGTCATCCGCAAGCGGCTCAGTGGCGTGAAGGGCGGGCGGTTCGCCCTGGCCTGCGCCCCGGCGCGGGTGTTCAGCATTGTTCTCAGCGATATTTTGGGGGACCCGCTGGACATGATCGCCAGCGGCCCGGCCTGGCCGGACGCATCCACCTGTGCCCAGGCCCTGACGGCGGCGGAGAAATACCGCCTGAACCTGTCTGGAGAGGCCTGGGCGCTGCTGAAGCGGGAGACGCCGAAGGAACTGCCCAACGCCGCCGCGCACATCACCGGCAGCGTCCGGGAACTCTGCGCGGCGGCAATGCGGCGGTGCCGGGCCTTGGGCTACGAGCCGGTGCTCCTGACGGACAGACTCTGCTGTGAGGCCCGGGAGGCCGGGAGCTTCCTGGCGAGTATATTGAAGACCCACGAAGGGGATCGCCGGAACTTGGCCTTCGTTGCCGGGGGCGAGACGGTAGTCCGCCTCACGGGCAAGGGCCTGGGGGGACGGAACCAGGAGCTGGCTCTGGCGGCGGCGCCGGGGATTGCGGGAATTCCCGGCGCGGCGGTGTTCTCCGTGGGCAGCGATGGGACCGACGGCCCCACCGACGCTGCCGGGGGCTACGTGGATGGCGAGACACTGGCGGACTTAGCGTCCAGGGGGATGGATGTTGCCCGGATTCTGCGGGAGAACGATGCCTACCACGCGTTGAAGGCCGTGGGCGGCCTGGTGATGACCGGGCCGACAGGGACTAACGTCAACGACGTGTCTGTGGCGCTGCTAAATGCAGGGCCGGACTAATGGCATGCTGTCCCTGACCGGAAAAGGCATGGGCAGCTGAAACAAAAATTTTCGAATAATTAAATTACTCTTGACATTTTCGGCGGACGTGCTATACTGAATCCATAAAGAATAATTAGATTACTATTTTGAATCGAGGTTGAGTTCCATGCCGCTTAACATTTCCGATCCCATCTACGAGATGCTGAGCCATGCCAGGGGCTACGCTGCGGGGGATACGCTCGTTCAGTCTATTTCGCTCTGCATCGGATTTTGGTTTTTGGATGCGAAGACCATCAGAAAACTTTCCGCCGGAACGGTCCGGCAGCAGGATTTCGAGGACGCGATTTGCCTCTGCCTGGAGCGGAGAAGCCGCCAGGCAGAGGCGGCCTTCCGGGGATTTTCCCAGGTTCGGTTGGGGGAGCACGGATTTCAGGACCTCTTTTTTCACTGGGTGAAGTTCAGTGGGGACAAGAACCGTCTCCTCCGCCTGATCGAGCGAATGATATACCCCTTTCTCACCAGGGCTTCTTGGCCCTATATAGCGGTTCCGGCCTGGCTGGAACGCCTTGCGGTTGAACTGCTGCCGGCCGGGGAAGGGACGTTTTACAGCGGCGCCAGCGGCGTGTGCGGGCCGGCGTTCGAGATTGCCAGGCAAAGACGGGAGTGGGGGATTCCCCTTCGGGTCGTTACCTGTGAGGAGCACCCCGGACTCTTCCACCTCTCCGTGCTTCTCGCCAGCATGTACGGTTTTGAATTTGAACAGTACAATACGGACTGCCTGCGCGATGGGAAAGCGCCTGTAAAAGCAGATTTTTCTATCATGTTTCCGCCGCTGCGGGGCGGAGAACCGGTCAGGATTTCCGATTCGCTCACCTGCGGCAGCGACTGGGCTTACGCGTATCACCAGCTCTGCGCGCTGAACGAAAACGGGGCCGGCGTCTGCCGGATTTCCAACGGGGCGCTGTTTAACGCCAAAAACCGCCGCTTTCGCGAATACCTGCTGAAGCGAAACGTGGTGGACGCCGTCATCGCTCTGCCGAAAAGCAGCCTGCCGTTTACGCCTTCGGCACCGTCGACCTCGCTGGTGGTTTTTCGCAGGGGACGCAAGAAAGATGACGCAGTGCAGATGGCGGAGCTACCCGAATCCAGCCAGCTGAGGGCAAAGGGCAGCCCCCTTCGCACGCTGGCTGGCGCGGGGAAGAGCGTCCTTCCCATCGTGTGGGAAAACAGCAGGGAGGTTCCTCCCTCGGAGCTGGACGCGTCGAACCTCTCGCCCCAGCGGTATCTGTCCTGGCCCCGGCAGAGTGACGGGCCGCCGCTTCCCTGTGCCGGCGAAGTGGCGGAGGGGGGGGGCCTGTCCCGCAAGGCGGTGCAGATGAAGGACGTGGCACAGATTTACCGGGGGATCAATGTCGCGGCCTTTTCCCGCAGCGGCGAGGGAGTGGAGGTGCTGCGCCTGTCCGACGTTCAGGAAGGCCGTATCCGTATGGACGGCGTCGCCCGCTATGAGCTTCCGGACCGCACCAAGCAGGAGCGGTATCGGATTCACAAGGGCGACATCTTGATTTCCTGTAAGGGGAAGGCGATTAAGCTGTGCGTCGTGTCCGAGAAGGAGTCTCCTCTTCTCTCCCACGATTTTTTGGGAATCCGCCCGGACCCCGCCAAGGCGAACCCCTGGTATCTCTTTTACTTTCTGCAAAGTCCCGCCGGACAACAGGCGATCCAGCAAATCCAGATGGGAAGCAGCATCACCATGATCCGGGCGGCGGATTTGGAGCGCCTGCCGCTCCATTATATCCCGCTTGCACAACAAACACAGTACGCGGCTGAACTCCGTGAAGCGAACATCTTGCTTGAAGAGCAGCTCGCGGCGGTGAATGCGTCAAGGGAGCGGGCTTATGAACGTTTTTATCAAAAAATCGGATTGGAGGACACCTTATGAAAAAAATCAGCACGCGCAGGGGTGATATCTGGATAGCCAACCTGCGTTGGGGCGAGGGGAACGTACTGCGGGGCCAGCATCCGGTGATCATTGTCAGCAGCGACCAGACCAACCGCGGCTCAGGCATCGTCACGGTGGTGCCGCTGACCTCTTCCGCGAAGCCGCCCATGCGATGCCATGTGCCGGTTTCCGGGTTTGGGCTGAGGAAGGAGAGCGTTGCCCTGGCGGAACAGCTGACCACCGTGTCTAAGGCGCGCCTGTGCTTTCGGGTGGGGACCCTGATGCATTCTGAGAAAATGGCGGAGCTTGAACAGGCAATCCGGCATCAGTTGGAAGTGGCCTGAAATGCGGGCAAGCTGGAGTGCTATTTGGAGGATATCCGGCAAAAAAACGCTTTTCTGCCTGCATTTCGCCGGGGAAGCCCTGCCGAAACTGGATGAAGCGGCTGAAAACACACGCCGGCTGGAGTTCTCGCTCCTGCCGGCGCAGTTTTTGTCCTTGTTGGCGGCCAGGCTCCGGCGTCAGGTTTGCCGGGCGTGTCTTTGTGACTTTATCACAGCAGCAAGGGGCCTTTTCCGGTATCATAGCCTCATCAAATCCAGGAGGTCATTGCATGGAAACGAAAACAAGAAAAAAGCGGAAGGCGTTTGTTGACGCGGATTCCTGTGTTGCCTGCGGCTGCTGCGTGAAGGTGTGCCCGTTTGGAGCCATCTCCGTTTTCAGGGGCGTTGCGGCCAGGGTTGACCGGGAGCGCTGCGTGGGGTGCGGGAAATGTGCGAGGGAATGTCCCGCGTCCGTCATTGCCATTCAGGAGGTGCAGGCATGAAGAAGCATTGGTATGATGAACTCTGGATAGTTTCATTGACCTATTTGCTCCTGGGATTTT
Source organism: Oscillibacter sp. (assembly GCA_022791135.1). Taxonomy (GTDB): domain Bacteria; phylum Bacillota; class Clostridia; order Oscillospirales; family Oscillospiraceae; genus Oscillibacter. The sequence continues at coordinate 49,869 of JAAVYM010000051.1, read as the reverse complement.
TCAATATCCTGTTTGCGTGGGCGGGTCTGCTGTGCTTCTTCATTCCGCTGATTATCTCCATTGCCGGCGGAACGAAAGGTTATTGCAACCGCTACTGCGGCAGAGGCCAGCTCTTCGCCCTGCTGGGCGGCCGGTTCGGCCTGTCCCGAAAAAAGGATATTCCGAAGTGGATGAAGAGCAAGGCGTTCCGTTATGGGTTTTTGATTTTCTTCTTCATCATGTTCTTTCAGATGCTCTGGAACACCTATCTGGTCTTTGCAGGGACCCGGGAGTTGAAGCAGGCCGTAACCCTGCTTTGGACATGGAAGCTGCCGTGGAACTGGGCTTATCACGGAACGTGGCTCCACCCGGGCGTGGCGCAGTTTGCCTTCGGATTTTACAGCGTCATGCTGACTTCCACAGTTCTCGGTTTAATCACCATGGTCCTGTTCAAGCCCCGCAGCTGGTGCGTTTACTGCCCCATGGGAACCATGACGCAGCTGATTTGCAAGGTCAAAAACCGGGAGGAGAAGGTTGCTTGCGAACTTGAAGTTCAGAAGTGATATCCGCCGTGTTCTGCGCTTGCCACCGGTTACAGCGGCGGGCAAACCGGCTTCAATCCAATAGCAGTATTCCTATTATTACGAAATAAGGGCGAGGCTTTGGGCATCATAGAGTTATAACATATGATAAGGAGGACGAATCATGTCTGTTGTCAACATCACTCAGGTAAATTTTCAGGAGGAAGTTTTGAAGGCGGACCGCCCCGTTTTACTGGACTTCTGGGCGTCGTGGTGCGGACCGTGCCGCATGGTGGCCCCTGTGGTGGAGGAGATCGCGGCGGAGCGGCCCGACATCAAGGTGGGAAAGGTCAACGTGGACGAACAGCCGGAGCTGGCAGGCCGGTTCGGCGTGATGAGCATTCCGGCCCTGGTGGTGATGAAGGACGGCAAGGTCGTGAATCAGGCGGTAGGCGCGCGGCCCAAGAGCCAGATTCTCGCCCTGCTGTAAGGAGGCGCCGCTATGGGATTTCTCGATTTTTTAAAAGGCCCCGATATTAACCAAGGCGTCGCAGAATATGACGCGGTTCCCGGTGCGGTTCTGCTGGACGTGCGCACGCCGCAGGAATACCGGGAGGGCCATATCCCCGGCAGCATCAACGCGCCTCTGCAATCCCTGGGTGGGGAGGAAAGCGTCCCCGCCGGGAAGGATACGCCCTTGTTCGTCTACTGCCATAGCGGCGCGAGAAGCCGCCAGGCGGTGGAGCTGCTGGCTCAGATGGGCTATGTGAATGCGAAAAACATTGGCGGCATCGCCGCCTACGCGGGAGAGGTAGAACGCTGAAAGGCGCGCCCCTTCCGGCATGGCGGCGAGGGCGTTTGCCCGGCAGGACTCGCTGCGGCTTGCGGCAAGGCGAAAAGGTCCCAAAACGCTCCCCTGCATTTTCCGGAATGCGGGGGAGCGTTCTCATATGCGGCGTACTCCGGATAGTGGAACAGCGCTCTCATGAGTCCGCGGTGTTGCGCCGCTTGCCAGGGCGGGTTTCCCGAGGCCTAAAACTGCTATGCAGGTTATCCATACCGTCCCTGGACGGTAGTCCGCCGGACACGGGGGAACGGGGAAGCCCTCCGGCAATACAAAAAAGCCGGATTTCCGGCCCCGGCAGGATGGAAAATCATGTCCCGGGAAAGACAGAAAGCGATGGTGGAATAATACTTGATAATTTTCCGTAAGAATGATACAATGTAAAAACTGAATATGGGAGCAGGTTGCCGCAGCTTGCAGGAAGCGGGTATCCATACAAGATTTGGAGAAAAGGCAGGAGATGACTGTGTCGATTTTTGATCGTTTTGTTCCAAAAGGAACAGGCGAGCAGGAAAAGAAATCGTTTCCCTCCACTCCTTACAGGAAGATGTTTTCAGCGCTGGATGCAACTGGCAAAGAGGCGAAAGCGCAATATCCGGATGACGGCGAAACCGTGGAGGATTTTGTCTGGGCTTTGAAGGAAGTGTGCAGGACCCGGTATAAAAAGGCGCTGGACAGGCCGGATTCCATAAAAGCCGAAGCGAGGTTTTTCTTGTCGAAGGACCGGATGAGCGCTTATGCATGCCTGATTCCGCCGGAGAACGACGGGGAAGAGATCACCCTGGAGGAGTTTCTGGGGGATATGTATTACGAGGGCATCAGTTACGGCGTTTTGGAGGACGAAATTCAGAGGGAGTTCGCGCTTGGGTATCTTCACATATTCCCCGTGGCGCGGGGGAAGCCGCCCCAGGCCGGAGAAGATGGAAAGGTAACAGAACTTTTCCAACGGCGCAAAAATATGCGCCTGGAGGTGCAGGATGGCAGCCAGGTCGATTTTGGGCAGGATGTCCAGCTTCAGCCCATCCGAAAAGGAACCGCCATCTGCCTGATAAGGCCCCCGCGGGCGGGGATGAACGGCATGGACGTAACGGGGCAGGAGCTTCCTTGCCCGGAGGCTGTCAGCGCCTTTGTGCCCCAGGGGGAACACACCGCCATTGAGCGGGGCGGACAGGCGCTCACGGCGAGCGTGGACGGAATCCTCTATATTGAAAACGACCGGTTCTGCATTCATGAGCAGAAGATTATCGACGGCGATTTGGACAACTTCCAGGGGACGCTACAAATTTCGGGCAATCTCTATATAGGCGGGAACGTAGACGGCGGAGTCGATGTGGTGGCTTCGGGCGATGTCGTAATCAACGGGAAAATCGGGCAGGCCCGCGTGACGTCTACAGGCGGGACCATCCGGGTTCAAAAAGGCATTTATGGAACCAGGGGAAAGACCGCTTTATCAGCGGCCTGTCAGGTGCAGTCCCCCGCGCTGGAGGGAGCGGAGGTCGAGGCCGGGACCAGCGTAATCGCGGAGACAATCCTGAACAGCACAATCCACTGCGGCGGTACGGTTTACGTTATGAGCGGGCGCGGGATGATTGTGGACAGCCTGATACGGGCGGGAGACAGCATCCTGTGCTTGCGGATTGGAAACCTGGCGGGGGGCCGCAGCCAGTTTTCGGTGGGCTATCCCCCGCACATTCCGGAGTCGTGGAAGCGGATTAAAGAGGAACTGGCAGAGGTGCAGTCGACCTTTGAAAAGCTGTGGGACCCCATTGTCCTCTTGAAAAGGAAGGGCAACCGAATTTCAGACGAGGAGAAAACGCTGCTGGAACGGCTCATGGAACAGCGGGAACTCTATATCGAGCGGCGGGAAGCCCTGGCGGCGGAGCTGAAAATTGTGAACCGGGCGCTGGACAGGAAGAGCAGGGGGCGCATACGGTGCGAGAAGCTGCACCCGTTTCTGGATGTCCAGATCGGCCGGCTGACGGAGGAAATTACCACGATCGAGGAAAACTGCAACATCCATGTTGAGGAAAACCGGATATTGTTAAAATAGGGTTCTATCCGCTTTGCGCGGCGAAGCGCCGTCAGGAATGAATGGTCCTGACGGCGCTGTTTTTCCGGCACAGGTGCCGTTGGCCCTCCGATGGGACCTGTGATGCAAAAATGACGGCAAACTATGGCAGACTCCTATGCGGGTATACGTCTGACCGGAACCCCGCCGGACGCCGCTTCGCCGGTGCTTTGACGGTTCCGGCCTGCAATCCGCCTGGGGGGATTATCCGCCCCGCCCCGGCGTTCCGCCGGTTTTGGAACCGATTCGAAATCGAGGGAGGCAGCCTTTATGAACAAGATCTTGATCGCCGAGGATGAGGCCCCCATCGCCAACCTCATCCGGACCGCCCTGGAGGGGGCGGGCTACCGCTGCGCCTGGGCCGCCGACGGCGGGGCGGCGGCGGATCTGCTGGAGTCACGGCCCTTCGACCTGGCGCTGCTGGACATCATGCTGCCCAAGGCCGACGGATATGAGGTCCTGGAGTACTGCAAGAGCCTGGAGGTCCCCGTGATCTTCCTCACCGCCAAGGGGCAGCTGGAGGAGCGGGTGAAGGGCCTCCGCCTGGGGGCGGAGGACTATATTGTCAAGCCCTTTGAACTGATGGAGCTGCTGGCGCGGGTGGAGACCGTCCTGCGCCGCTGCGGGAAGACGGGGCGGGTCCTCACCCTGCCGCCGGACATCGAAATCGACACGGCCAGCCGCGTTGTGCGGAAAAACGGCGTTCCCGTGGCGCTGACCGCCAAGGAGTATGACCTGCTGCTGCTCTTTGTGCAGAACAAGAACATCGCCCTTTACCGGGACCGCATTTACGAAAAGGTCTGGGGAGAGGAGTTCCTGGGAGACAGCCGGACGGTGGACCTTCATATCCAGCGGATGCGGAGAAAGCTGGGGCTGGAAAACCGGCTGGTGGCGGTCTATAAGGTGGGCTACCGCCTGGAGATATAACCGCCCCGCCCGCCGCGGCGGGAAACGGGCGCCGGGACCGCCCCCGGAGGCAAAGGAGAGATGGCGATGAAGCTGTTTTGGAAGCTGTTTTGCAGCATGGTCCTCATCACGGCCCTAGCCTGCTCCGCCGGGGGCTATGCCCTGATCGGCTCGCAGTTCCGCGCCTCCCTGGATCGGGAGGTATCGTCGCTGTACGAGGAAAACGACCTCCTCCGCTTTGCCCTCGCTCAGGAATTGGCGTTCAACCCCCTCTACAGCCGCTGGGAGCTGGCCAAGGCCGCCGGCGGCATCACCATCACCACCGGCCAGGGGCGAACGGTCTCCTTCCGCCTCAGCGACGAGGAGGGAAACGCCCTGGGCGGCAGCGGCGTTTTGCCGGTGGAGGCGGCGGACCTCACCGCCGCGCTGCCCGCCGGACAGCGGGGCTGGGTGATGAAGGCCCTGCGGGACGGGCGGATCTACCTCCACGCCGCCAGCCCCCTGGCTCTGGAGGACGGCATTTTGTACCTGGAGAACTGCCGGGAGGTCAGCGGGCTGTTCCAGGACCGGGCGGAGCAGTACCGGAGCTTTTTTTCCCTGCTGCTGGCCCTCACCGCGGCGGTGGGGATCTTGTCCCTGGCCGTCGCCGCCATGCTGGTCCGGCCCCTGGCCCGCCTCTCCGCCGCCGCCCGGCGAATGGCCGAGGGGGACCTCAGCCAGCGGGTCCGGGTGGACGGGGACGACGAGATCGCCCAGCTGTCGGCGGACTTCAACGTCATGGCCCTGCGCATCCAGCGGCAGGTCGCGGAGCTGCGGGCCGCCGCCCGGCGGCAGGAGGATTTTATCGGCAGCTTTGCCCACGAGATCAAGACGCCCCTGACCTCGATCATTGGCTACGCGGACCTCCTCCGCTCCCGCCCGGCCACGGAGGAGCAGGTCCGGGAGAGCGCCGGGTATATCTTCGGTGAGGGCCGCCGCCTGGAGGCCCTGAGCCGGAAGCTGCTGGACCTCATCGTCCTGGAGCGGGAGGACTTCCCCCTCCGCCCCGTGCCCCTGGATGGCTTTTTGCGCCGGGTGGCCGGGGCCATGGAGCCGCCCCTGGCCCAGGCCGGGATCCGCCTCACGGTCCGGAGCCAGAGCGTCCTGGCGTTGATGGAGCCGGACCTGATGGAGAGCGTCTGCGTAAACTTGCTGGACAATGCCCGGAAGGCCATGGACAACGGCGGGGAGGTCCTGCTGGAGGGCTTTTCCGAGGAGGGCGGCTGCCGCATCCAGGTGACGGACCAGGGCAAGGGCATCCCGGCGGAGGAGCTGGAACGGGTGACGGAGGCGTTTTACATGGTGGATAAGTCCCGGGCCAGGGCGCAGGGCGGCGCGGGGCTGGGGCTGGCGCTGTGCCGCCGCATCGCCCTGCTCCACGGCGGAAGGCTGGAGCTGGAGAGCCAGCCCGGCCAGGGGACCTGCGCCCGGGTGCATTTGAAAGGAGGCGGCGCGCCGTGGGAAACTGGAAAAACTGGCTCTTCCCCATCCTGACGGCCCTGACGGTGGCGGCGCTGTCACTGCTGCCGCTGCGGCTGTCCACCCTGGAGGACGGCAGGCTCGCCGAGACGGTCCACGCCGAACCCCTGACGGCGGACAACAACTTTCCCTCCAAGCCCCCGGAGCTGCCGGGGCGGGTGTGGCTGCTGGCCCAGTACCAGTCCGTTCCCAACTTTCTCACCATCGTGGGCCAGGAGCCGGAGGAGGAGAAGCTGGCGGAGCTGTCCGCTCAGGCCCGGACGGACCTCCAGCGGCTGGTGGCGCTGGAGGTCCTGCCGGAGCACGCCGACACGCTGTACAGCGATTTTCAAGGCAGCGTTCTCTATCTCCGGGACCAGCAGGACCTGTCCAGCGCGGCCTTCGCGGCGCTGGAATCTTACGACAACAAGACGGGAGGGAGTCTTGGCTTGTACCTGGACGGGGAGTCGGGCCGGATTCTGGCGCTGGAGCTGACGTCGGAGCTGCTCTGGGATTTTTCCGCCCGGGCGGAGACCATCGGCGCGGCTTTCCTGGACAGCCTGGGGCTGGAGTGTGAGCCGCTGCATGCCGACGGCAGCTACGTCGCCGTCTTCCGCCTGACGGGCAGCGGCACACTGTGCGTGGTCTATGCTTACAAGGAAACCCTGCACATCACCCTGGAGGTGGACTGGAAAACGGTGGACGACGGCCTTCGCGCCGCCGTGGGTTACCCTCCGGAGATGGACTCCAGCGTTGATGCCGGTTCGATGCAAAAATGGTGAGACTTCGATGCAGGAATGTTTCGGTTTCGACGGGGACAAGCCTTATGATAGAGACAATTCAAACGCAAAGGAGCTGTTTCTATGTCTCGTTCCTGCATCATCCGTGAGTTCCCTCTCCTGGACCGGGAGTATTACGCCGCCGCCCCCGCCCGGTGGGACGAGCGCCCGGCCGCCAGGCCCCGCCGCCCCGCGCCCTCCCGGGTCCGGCGGAAAGACAGGCGGCCATTGCCGGCGCTGTTGGCGTTGGCGGGGCTGACGCTGTTTGCCACCGGGTTTTTGCTGGGCCGGGCCGAAGCCGCCCCCTCGCTTCCGGCGGCGGCCTGCGCCGGAGCCGTCGGGGAACCCTCTCCCCCGGCGGCCGGCGGCCAGAATTTCACCACCCTCCCGGAGGAGCCGGACGACATCCGCGTCCAAACCCTGCCGGACGGGGCGGATTTTGACGGGCAAGGGGACCCGGAGGACTGGCGGCTGCTCCTGGTCAACGGCCAAAATCCCTTGCCGGAGGGCTTTTCCGTCCCGGAGCTGACCCAGCTGCGAAACGGCCACGCCATCGACAGCCGGGCCTATCCGGACCTCCAGCGGATGATGGACGCCTGCCGGGCGGCAGGGCTGGAACCGCTGATCTGCTCGTCCTGGCGCAGCTGGGAGAAGCAGGAGGAGCTGTTTGAGCGGAAGGTCCGCTCCTGCCTCACCGGGGCTATTTCTCGAGAGGAGGCGGAGGAGCAGGCGGCCGTGTGGGTCTCCCGCCCGGGAACCAGCGAGCATCAGGCGGGTCTGGCGGTGGACATTGTAGACAAGTCCTACCAGCTTTTGGACCAAGGGCAGGAGGAGACGGCGGTGCAGAAATGGCTGATGGAGAACTGCGCCGAGTACGGCTTCATCCTCCGCTACCCCACGGAGAAAAGCGCCCTCACCGGCGTGGGGTATGAACCCTGGCACTACCGCTACGTGGGGACGGAGGCCGCCGGGGAGATCATGCGGCGGGGGATCTGCCTGGAGGAGTATTTGACGGGCTTGGAATAAAAGCAGCGGACTGCATACGCAGTCCGCTGTATACTTTTTTGCCAGCTGTCCCGCTCAGACCAGCCAGCGCCGGACCCCTGGTATCCGGGACAGCAGCACGTAGACGGCGCAGCAGCAGGCGACGATCAGTCCGGCAACCATCGGGGCCGTGAACAGCACCGGGCCGTCTGCGGTCCGGATTCCCCATCGGGCGAAGGCCTGGAGAAACAACACGTGGCTCAAGTAGATGCAAAAGGAAGCCTTTGCCAGGGCCGATGCCAGCCTTCCGGCCTGTTTGGAGAGCCGCACCGTCCGGCACAGGCCCCACTCGCCCAGGGCCGTCAGGAAAATCCCCACGCCCATCCCCTCCAGGAAATGGCCGTCCGGCGCGCCCGCCGCCCGGGATGCCGCGCAGGTTCCGCCAAAGACGAGCAGAAATCCCGCCAGCAAAAGCCCCGCGCAGACGCCCCGCCGGGGCCGGGGATGGTAGACCGCCAGGTAATGCCCCAGCAGCGTATAGCCAATGGAGGCGTAGGCCATGTTCATCCGCCACTGTACCGGGATGCCGCTCATCAAGGTGAAAGGCCAGAAGGTGCGCACCGTCGGATAGAGTATGCCCAGCAGGAACCACAGCGCCAGGGCGTATTCCAAAAGCCGCCGGTCCGCACAGCGGGCGATCAGCCGGGTGATGGGCAGGAAGGCGTAGACCAGGAGCATGATATGAAGGTAATACAGGTGCTCCTCATGCCGGAACAGCAGCAGATTTTTCACCGCTGCCTCCAGGTCCCAGGGGTTGAAGCCGCCCGTCAGCGCCAGGAAGACCAGCTTGTAGCACGCCGCCCAGAAAAACAGCGCCGCCAGCGCCCGGGGAAAGGTCCGGGTATAGAGCTTTTTCAGCGTCAGCTCCCGTTCCGGCGGCAGGAGAAGCGCGCCGCTGGCCATCAGGAACAGCGAGACGCTGGCGTGGGTCAGGCTGGCCCAGAAGAGGGCCGCAAGCCATTGCTTTGTCCCCACGATCCCGCCGGAGAAGGGAGCCGCCGCTGTGTGGCTGAGGACTACGTCCCAAATAGCGACGGCCTTGATGAGGTCGACGGCCTGGTCACGGGGAGGCGTGCCCTCTCGCCCCGCCGTCACGGCGCTCCTCCCGGAGCCGTGGTGCTGATGGTATCCCAAACCTCCAGCGCAAGTGGATCAAAGAGGACGTCCTGAGTATCCGGGTCTACGGTGACCTGGTGGCGTTGGCCGTTGATCCGGACCTTCGGGTCCGCTGTGCCGTCCCCGTCGAAGCCGCCGGTGACTTGGGTGGCGGGGCGAACGTCCGGGTCCAGGGCCGCTTCCGCCTCGGCACGGGCGGACGGGCCGAGGATTTCCGGTGTGCCAGGGCCGAAGAGGATGTCCCCTGTCTCCGGGTCGTAGGCGGCAGGGTAGACAGTTTCCCAGACATCCGGCGCAGGCGGGTCAAAGCGGATGTCCCCGGTGTCCGGGTCATAGAGGAGCCGAATGGGGTTGTAGTTGATCCACACCCATTCGTCCCGTACGCCGTCGCCGTCGAAGTCGCCGATGATTCCGGTGGGCGTGTGGATACCTTGGCCAGGCACCGGCTTCACGGCGCCGCTGTCTTTGACCCCGCTGTCTTCGCTGCGGGGGGGACTGTCTTCTCGGCTGCTGCCCGCCTGGCCATCGTCCCTGCCGCTGCTGCCGGAGGAGGGGTGGGCGTTTCCGGCGGGAATGCGGACGTCCGGTTCCGGGGCTGGAATGGCCGAGATGCGGATGGACCCGTCGTCAACCTCATAGGGCAGGTCGGGCTGAAACGTCAGGTCAGAGTCCGCCGGGGCGGGCTGGGAGGTCAGGCCGGAAGCTGCTGGGGCCGGCAGATCGGGCTGAGACATTGGAGTGGGAGCCGCCAAATCTGGTAGGCCGGGCCGGGATTTGGAAACGGACTCCAGCAGAGCAGGTGTTGTTAGAGGAAAGGAGACAGGTTCCGGCTCATCCGGGTCCCAGCGTTCGGCGCACACTTGCCAGAACTGGGCCGTGGAACCGTCCTTCATCGGGCAGGCGATGCGGGCGAGCAGCAAGGTGACGGTGCGCTTTCCGAGACGGGCGCGAAACAGCGCCGCCTGATCATGGTTGTGCCCTTCGCCCGCCTCAAAGGCCCGCAGGAAGGCGAGTCCGCCGTCCGGCGAGATGCCGTATTGCTGGCTTAGGTATGTGAGGGCCGTCTGCTCGCCGTCCAGCGCCCAGGCATTCTGGCCGCTGCGTATCGAATCCCAGAGGGATAGCTCCGGCCAACCGCCCCAAAGGCCGGGAGACCCGATCTCCATATTCAGCTCGTAGCGGCAGTAGAGGTATTCCTCCCAGGTGTAGCCGGACCTTCTGGCGATAGAGTCATAGGTCTCCTCTTCCAGCCTTACCTTGCCGTTTTTGTCTACGCTGGCAATCAGGATGGGGCTGCCCATCGGGCCGCCCTGGGTCAGCCACCCGTTTTCCTCGCGGTCTCCTCCGATGAGCAGGAGGCTTTTCAGGTCGTTGGGCTTCATCCGGTAGCTTAGTTCCCACATGTAATAGGTCTTACTGCCCACGGCTACCCGCTCCAGGCAGGAGAGACCCGTGATGTACATTTCCGTAAACTCCAGAGTTCCGGGAAGCGATCCGATTTCCGCAGCCTGGGCGGCGAGAGACCCGGCGTCCCGCTCCATCCGGTTCCACGCCGCCGTTTCCACGGCGGTGTGCAGCGGGGTAGCGAAGCTGGCGGGCTTCCCGTCCAACAGGGTCAGGGTTCCCTGGGTCAGGCCGTTGGGAAAGGCTCCCTCCAGCTCCAGCGTAAGGGTATTGCCCCTCCGCGTTCCGCTTACGGCGGTAACGGAAGAGCCGCCGTAGCGGCCGCCGTCAGGACCGAACATGGCATCCAACGCTTCCTCCGAGGGAAGGCGGGCGGCGTCGGTGTACATTCTGGCAGTGTAGGGTTTCATCTCGGGGCTGTTCAGCCGCTCCTGCCACTGTGCCAGCTCCTCTGGACTCAGCATGCCGTCCATGGCGGCGGACCGCACGCCAAAGACACCGGCAGCCGCTACCGTGACTGTCAGAGCCGCCGTCAGGACCGTCAGTCCCCGTTTCCGGCCCCGCTTGCCCAAAATGTTGCGGAAACGCTCCTTCATAGCGGCCTTGCCGCTGCTGAAGTGGGTGGACAGGACGGCCCGGCCCTTCCGGGGACGGATGGAGGCCAGCAGCGCTTCGCTATAGGCCCGGCGGGTCTCATCGTCCGCCCCGGACACCACCGCGCCATCACAGGTCAGCTCCAGGTCCTGCTCTGCCTCCCGGCGCAGCAGCCAAATCAGGGGATTGAACCAGTGGAGGGCGTTGGCGGCCAGCAGGACCAGCTTGTACCACAGATCCCGGCGGCGGTAGTGGGTCAGCTCGTGGCGGAGGATGAACGCCAGCTGCCGGGATTCGCAGCACTCTTCCGGCAGCAACAGCCGGGGGCGGAACAGGCCCACCGCCATAGGGGAGTCCACGGCGAAGCTGACCGCCAGCAAAGGCGTTGCGGTCAAGCCCATTTCCTGCCGGACGGCCTCATAGACCTGGGCGGCGTCCCCTCCGGCGGGCCGGCTCCAGCGCCTGGCCCGGCGGGTAAAGCGCCAGGTTCCCAGCAGGTAATAGGACATAAATGCCGCCGTGCCTGACAACCATAAGGCCGTCAGGGCCTTTTCCAGGGAAATCACGGGCCGGGGCGCCGGATCGGGACGGAGAACCCCAGCCGAGGGCTGCTGAAAGGTCAGCCCCGCCTGAGGGCTGACGGTTACCTCCAGCCGCGGTACCTCAATGACCACCGGCGGCTCCGCCGGCGCTTGGGGAAGGAACCGGCCCCACTGCACCGGGGCCAACAGCAGCAGCACAGCCATAGCCAGCCATGCGCCGTATCGCCACTTCGCGCTGTAGCGCTTATCCAGAAGGGGCTTCAGCAGAGTTAAAATCAGTGTTGCGGCCCCCACGGTGGCGCTCCATTTCGCCGTATTCAGCAGAATTTCCATTATGATTCCTCCAGGTGATCCAGGTACTGCTGCAGCTCCTGCAAATCCTCCTTGCCGATAGCCCGCCCGTTGTACAGCGCGACCACCATGCCGGTGAAGCTGCTGCCGTAGAGCCGGTCGATGAGTCCCCGGCCCTCGGCGGCCTTATAGCCCTCTTCAGAGATCAGGGGGCGGTAGCGGTTGCCCTGGCCCTGTTTTTCCACAGATAAAAAGCCCTTTTCCACCAGCCGGTTCAAAGACGTGAGGACCGTCGGCAGCAGCCAGTTCCGGCTGCCCTTCAGCTTATCCTGGACATAGGAGGACGCCACCGGTTCTCCGGCCTCCCAAATGGCCAGCATGATTTCCAGCTCTGCATCGCCTAATCGTTTCATAGCACGCCTCCATTATACGATGGTATAATATGATATTATACGGCTGTATAGTAAAAAGCAAGTTACAATTTGGTAACAGCGCGGCCCTCTGCTGCTGTTTGGGGACCGGCTCGGGGATGCGCCTGGCCTCTTTGTGACAATGTCACGGAAGAAAACAAAATGCCGGCTATAATGGAACCCATAAAGTACACAACAAGGAGGACAAATCATGTCTGTCATTAACATTACTCAGACAAATTTTCAGGAAGAAGTCATGAAGTCCGACCACCCCGTTCTGCTGGACTTCTGGGCATCGTGGTGCGGACCGTGCCGTATGGTGGCCCCTGTGGTGGAGGAGATCGCGGCGGAGCGGCCCGACATCAAGGTGGGAAAGGTCAACGTGGACGAACAGCCGGAGCTGGCAGGCCGGTTCGGCGTGATGAGCATTCCGACCCTGGTGGTAATGAAGGACGGCAAGGCTGTGAATCAGGCGGTGGGCGCGCAGCCCAAGAGCCAGATTCTCGCCCTGCTGTAAGGAGGCGCGATGATGAAGGTTGTGATTGTAGGCGGCGTGGCGGGCGGCGCCACGGCGGCGGCGCGGCTGCGCAGGCTGGACGAGCAGGCCGAAATCGTGGTCTTTGAGCGGTCCGGGTATGTCTCCTATGCCAACTGCGGCCTGCCCTATTACATCGGCGGTGTCATTGAAGATCCTGCGGCCCTGACCCTCCAGACCCCGGAGAGCTTCTTCGCCCGTTTCCGGGTGGATATGCGGGTGCATCACGAGGTCACCGCCATCCATCCGGAGCGCAAGGCGGTCTCTGTCAAAAACCTGGAGACCGGGGAGGAATTTGAGGAATCCTATGACAAGCTGCTTCTCTCCCCCGGAGCAAAGCCCACCCAGCCCCGCCTCCCGGGCGTAGGGCTGGAGAAGCTCTTCACCCTGCGGACAGTGGAGGATACGTTCCGCATTCAGGACTATATCCGGCAAAACCGCCCAAAGTCCGCCGTGCTGGCCGGCGGCGGCTTCATCGGATTGGAGCTGGCGGAGAACCTGCGGGAGCTGGGGATGGACGTCACCATCGTCCAGCGGCCAAAGCAGCTGATGAACCCCTTTGACCCGGATATGGCGGCGTTTATCCACAGTGAAATGCGGGGCCGCGGTGTGAAGCTGGCCCTGGGCCGTACGGTGGAGGGCTTTGCGGAACGGGACGGCGGCGTGGACGTGCTGCTCAAAGGCGAACAGCCTCTCCACGCCGATATGGTGGTGCTGGCCATCGGCGTCACGCCGGATACCGCCCTGGCCAAGGCAGTGGGCCTGGAGCTGGGCATCAAGGACAGCATCGTGGTCAACGACCGGATGGAGACCTCCGTCCCGGATATCTACGCCGTGGGCGACGCCGTACAGGTCCGGCACGTTGTCACCGGGCAGGATGTGCTGCTCTCCCTGGCAGGCCCGGCCAACAAGCAGGGCCGCATTGCGGCGGACAACATCTGCGGCGGGGACAGCCGGTATTCAGGAAGCCAGGGCAGCTCGGTCATCAAGGTCTTCGGTATGACGGCGGCCTCCACAGGCGTCAATGAGACCAACGCGCGGAAAGCGGGGCTGGACGCGGACGCGGTGGTTCTGTCCCCCATGAGTCACGCGGGTTATTACCCCGGCGGCAAGGTCATGACCATGAAGGTGGTCTTTGAAAAGAAAACCTACCGCCTCCTGGGGGCACAGATCGTGGGGTTTGAGGGAGTGGATAAGCGCATCGACGTGCTGGCGGCCGCTATCCACGCCGGGCTGACGGCCATTGAGCTGAAGGACTTGGACCTGGCGTATGCGCCGCCGTACTCCTCGGCGAAGGACCCGGTGAATATGGCCGGTTTCATGGTGGAAAATCTGGCCAGGGGCGTGGTGAAGCAGTTCCATCTGGAAGACGTGAAGGATCTGCCCCGGGACGGCAGCGTGACGCTGCTGGATGCCCGGACGCCCCAGGAATACGCCCAAGGGCGCATAGAGGGCTTCCGCAACATTCCTGTGGACGAACTGCGGGAGCGGCTGGGCGAGATCGAAGCCGGCAAGCCGGTGTATGTCATCTGCCAGAGCGGCCTGCGGAGCTATATCGCCTGCCGTATTCTGGAGGGATACGGCTACGAAACCTATAACTTCTCCGGCGGCTTCCGATTCTATGACGCGGTGATGAACGACCGCCGCCTGGTGGAAGCGGCGACGGAGTGCGGCATGGATCAGGGATAAACAAATGCTCCCCGCATTTTCACAAAAATGCGGGGAGCGTCTTTTATGCGCCTTGCAGCGCTCTCAATTTTGCCTCGGCGGTCAGCTCCACGACACCTCGGGACAGCTTCACCATCCCCTCGTTCTGGAAGTAGCGCAGCATCCGGGTAACCACCTCCCGGTGGGTGCCCAGGTGATTGGCGATGGCCTCGTGGGTGATGCTCAGCCGCGAGGTACCCTCAACTGCGGACTCCTCCAGCAAAAAGGAGGCGATCCGCTTGTCCATGCTCTTCCACAAAACCTGCTCCATCAGCCACATGACCTCCGAGAACCGGGCGGCCATAATTTCATTCGTACAGTTCGCCAGCGGGGCGGATTCCGCCAGGATTTGCTGATAGGCCTCCGCCGGGATGACCCAGAGGTCCGTATCCTTCTCCGCCTCAATTGTGACGTCAAACTGAATGCTTCGCAGCATGCAGGAGGCGGAAAACAAGCAGAGGTCCCGGTCAAACAGGCGGTAGATGGTGATCTCCCGCCCCTCCTCTGAGAGGATGTAGGCCCGCAGCTGGCCGGATTTCACCAGCAGCAGCCCGGTGCAGTCGTCTCCGCTGTGGAGCAGGGTCCCCTTTTTCACGGACCGGGCGGCCAGACTGCCGAGAATACGGTCCCTCTGGGCGTCCGTCAGTTGGTTCCAAACGGGAAAATAGCTCTGAAAGTTCATGCATAACCTCCTTGCCGCCGCCGGCGAACTGGAACAAAGGTGGGATTACCTGAGAAAAGTATAGCGTCTGGGCCGGATGAATGCAAGCCGCCGGGGAAAAAACAGGGCGGGAAAATGCGGGGTTCTCCGTCATGCCGCGACGAGGGGGAATTGACTTTGCCATCGGGCAGGATTATAATGGAAACAAGCTCTATCCGGGGCTTGCCTATGCGGAAAGAGCGGATATTTATTTTAGGTTAGGTGGGATGCTGAATGTATGGGAAAAGCAGGACCAGCAGGCGGCTGACGGCGTTGGTTTGCACACTGGCTCTGATTTGTTCCCTGTCGCCTGCGGCAGAGGCGGCGGGTTATCAGTCCAGATGGCTGAGCTACGGCGGACACGAGTTTGAGGTTCGATTGGTTTTCTCCGCTGCCATGGACCGGACCAAAGAGTTTACCCTTCAGTCCTATGGCCCCAGCGGCGAAGCTCGGGAGGAGCCGCACGCTTATGTCTATTCCCTGCAGGGAGGAAGCGCTGCCGAGCAGATTATGGGCTTTGAAAACAGCGTGCGCTATGACGGCGTTACCGTCACCGGCTGTACGGCCTCCATCTCCGGGGATACCATACAGATTCGAGATTCCGGCGTGTCGATGCCCCTCCGCGCCGGCGACACCATGAGCCGGTCCAATTTCGGCGGCTATGATGCAATTCGTTACTTCCGGGTGGACCATTTTACCAACGGGGGGACGTATGATGTGGTCTATTACTTCCTCCTGGAAGACGGCGGCAGCGCCGGAAGCGCTGCGGCCCCCGGTGAGGGAAGTGACCCGGAGACCGGTTCGGGGGCGCCTGCCGGAGACTCCGGCTCCTCCGTCAAGCCTGAGACCCCTGCGGACCCCTGCGCCGGCGGGCAGCACAATTGGAAATACAATACCACCGAGGCTACCTGTATCGAAGAGGGAAAAACGGTTCGGATCTGCACGGTTTGCGGTGAGGAGGATATCGTAAGCACCGCGCCGAAGACGTCCCACAAGTGGGAGCGGAGAACGGACTCCTCGGGAGGGGCGTATCAGGTGTGCGCTGTCTGCGGCGAGACCAAGGCGGCCAGCGACAACCGCAACCGGAATAACTACAGCAGCTACGCCAGCGCACCGATGACCTCCTTCCTCTACCGGCGCTCCGATGGGAACCTCACCCGGGTGGAGGCCATAGAGGGCGGCGTAGTCGTGGAGACCTACAGTCCCGGATTCGAGCTGCTCACGGCGAGGACCGTTCCCATGGAGCTGAGCAAGTTCGGCGGGTTTTATTCTGGAGCAGGCTACCATTTCCTGATCTTCGGCCAGGATAACCCCGGTGAAGACGACGGGCTGGAAGTGGTTCGGGTGGTGAAGTACTCCAAGGACTGGGAGCGCCTGGGCGCGGCCAGCCTCCGGGGCGCCAACACCACGGTGCCCTTCCGCTCTTGTTCCCTGCGCTGTGCGGAGCGGGACGGATACTTGTATGTCCATACCGCCCATCAGATGTACAAGTCCAGCGACGGGCTGAACCACCAGGCGAACCTGACCATGGCCGTGCGGGAGAGCGACATGCAAATTACCTATTCCCGATACGGTGTCTCCAACGTAGGCACCGGGTACGTCTCCCACTCCTTTAATCAGTTCATTCTTGCAGCTTCCGATGGCTCCGTCGTCACATTGGACCATGGCGACGCCTATCCCCGGGCCGCCGTGTCTGTGCGGTATGCCGCAGGTTCCGACGGGCGGCTTTCGGCCCAGGCCAATGTGAATGTGAAGGAATTTCCCGGTGCGGTGGGGGCGAACAACACCGACGCCTCCTTTGGCGGTTTTGAGGAGTCTGCCTCTCATTATCTGGCCGTGGGAAATTACGGCCAGGGAAGCCGGAGCGCTGTGTCCTACGCCGTGGGAAAGAGCGCCTTTAACGCCGGGTCTGTCAAAAGTTTCACCCTGGGTGCCGGGGCCTATACGCCTCAGCTGGTGAAGCTCTCAGACAGCCGCTTCCTGGCGCTGTGGAATTCCAAGGGCGAGTCCTATCAAAGTGACAGCCTGAACTATGTGTTCCTGGACGGTACCGGCGCGCCCTCCGGCTCCGTACAGACAGCCAAGGCGTATCTCTCCGACTGTCAACCCATTGTGGCGGACGGCAAGGTGGTGTGGTACGCCACAGGCAGCGGTTATGACAAGAGCCTCCCCGTGTTTTATACGATCGACGCCGCCAGCGGGGCCTTTTCCTCCGCCGGCGGAGGCACGGAGGCTCAGCCTGAGACCAAACCCGGGACCCAAACGGGGGCCAATTCAGGGACCCAGGCGGGGACGAATTCGGGGACTCGAACCCAGTCTGGCGGGTCCGGAAATCCCTTTACCGATGTGGCCGATGGGACGTACTACCATGACGCGGTGCTCTGGGCGCTGAAAAACAACATCACCACCGGCGTGACGCCCACTCAATTTCAGCCCAGCGCGGTCTGCACCCGGGGACAGGTGGTGACGTTCCTGTGGCGGGCCAAGGGCTGCCCGGAGCCGAAGGCAAAGACAAATCCCTTTACGGACGTAGTGGCCTCCAGCCCGTTCTATAAGGCCATCCTTTGGGCGCAGGAGAACGGCGTTACCTCCGGGACCACAGCCTCTACCTTCAATCCCGGCGGGACCTGCACCAGCGCCCACGTGGTGACGTTCCTGTGGCGGGCCAATGGAAAGCCAGCCGCCTCCGGCGCCAGCGCCCTGGCTGCTGCCAACCCCGGCGAGTATTTTACCGATGCCGTGGCCTGGGCGGACAGCAGCGGGCTACTCAGCGGCGTGGGAGCCGCTTTCTCCCCCAGCCGGAATTCGCCCAGGGCCGATATTGTGACATACCTTTACCGCGATCTGGCACAATGACGCTCCGGATAGGCGTGCTGTGAGGCGCCTGCCTGGGAGAGCGGAAACATATTGCTTTTCAAAAGGCGGCAGGACTGTGGGAACACAGCCTGCCGCCTTCAATGTGTGAGGGGCGAGCAGTCTGCCGGTTGAGCATCATGATATTTTTCGGGAGAAGCCCGAACCTCAATGCCGTTTACCAAGGGGATTTTGTCTTCGTTTCGCCGCTTTATGGAGGAGGCGGCTTGCGCTGTTCCCGGTTTTGCGGCTGTGCATTTGGTTTCCTCCGCACAGCGCCTGCTATTGACACTAAATTGGGAATAATAGTATAATAGAATATACCTCTGCATAGATCCTGTCCCACAGGACCGGCGGGATGCTTTTCCGCTTCTACGGGAGAGTTTGAACGCCGCCTTCTGAAGACGGCAGAATGGAGTTTTGCCAATGAAAACGCAGCTAAGCAAACGGAAAAAACGAAGAGGCGTATCCCTGCTCCTCTCGATCGTGTTGGTTTTCTGCGTCTTGGGGACGGTGGTATATACAGTATCGCGGAAAATATCCGAGGAGATGTACACCTCTGCGATTCAAAATCTGAGTGAGAGCCTGGATTTAATTCAGTGCACGATAGAGGCCATCCTGCGCAGCGAGG
Organism: Oscillibacter sp.; assembly: GCA_022791135.1. Classification (GTDB taxonomy): domain Bacteria; phylum Bacillota; class Clostridia; order Oscillospirales; family Oscillospiraceae; genus Oscillibacter. Next base: position 31,448 of record JAAVYM010000051.1, on the reverse strand, counting down.
CAGAGTTCCAGCTGCTGATTGCCCAGGAGATCGCCCGGGTGGAGGACCCGGAGGACTATATCCGGGCCTATCAAAGAAACAAGACCATGTCGAAGATGTCCTTGATCCTATCTGGAGAGACGGCGGGTATTTCCAATACCGGCGAGCCGTTCACTGAGGAGGGGCTGGACTTCTCCGCCGGCGGGACCATTCTGGACTTTCCGGTTTCTCAGTCCTATGTGAATTATATGGGGACGTGGTCCTATACCATTAAGTGCCCTGTCCTGCGGGACGGGCAGGAAATTGGGACTCTCTACTCCGAATATATTTACGATGCCATTGACAAATCCCTGCCGGACAGGTTTTACAACGAGCAGGCTTCGCTGTATATTATGGATGCGCAGAGCGAGCGCTTTGTCCTGAAGCCCAAGGGCATGGGCGGGCGGAGCGCAGGCCACTTGAATTTGGATGATTTTTACCGGGCGAATAATATTCAGGAGCCGGAGATCCGCGCGGAGGTGGAGCAGTACCTTAAAGAGGGAAAGAATATCCTGTTTTACCATGATATCCGGGATGTCGACGCGCTGAATTACATGTGGTCCGTCAACGGCGGAACTATCTTCCTGGTGGGCTATGTGCCGGTGGTGGAAATCCAGCAGGAGGGGCGCAGCATCAATCAGAATATTTTTGTCGTTGTGATTTCCATGCTGGCGGCCTTCTTCCTGTGCATCTTGTTTTACTATCTCAACTGGCGGCAGCAGGATAAGCTCCGCAGGGAGCAGGAGGAGGAGCGGAAGCTTCACAGCCAGCAGCTGGCGGAGGCCCTGCAGGCCGCTCAAATCGCCAGCGAGTCGAAAACGACCTTCCTTTCCAACATGTCCCACGATATCCGCACGCCGATGAACGCGGTGCTGGGCTTTACCACCCTCCTCTCCAAGGACGCGGAGGACCCGGCCAAGGTGCGGGAGTACACCAAAAAGATTATGGCCTCCGGCCAGCACCTTCTCAGCCTGATAAACGACATTCTGGATGTGTCGAAGATTGAGAGCGGAAAAGTCGTGCTCAACTATGAGAAGTTTGCCCTCAACGACGTGATCTCCTCTGTGGACACCATCATCCATCCTATGGCCAAGGCGAAGAACCAGACGTTCCGGGTGGAGGTAACCGGGGTCCGGCATGAATACCTGGTGGGGGACGAGACCCGTATTAATCAGATTTTAATCAACCTCCTTTCCAACGCTGTGAAATACACGCCGGAGGGCGGGCATATTTGGTTCCGGATCATCGGGCTGAAGCAGCGCTCCAGCCAATATGAGCGTATCTGCATCGAGGTGGAGGACACCGGTTACGGAATGACCCAGGAGTACCTGAAGACCATCTTCGACGCCTTTACACGGGCGGAAAACAGTACGACGAACAAGGTGCAGGGCACCGGTTTGGGCATGGCCATCACCAAGAGCATCGTGGAACTTATGGGCGGGACCATCGAGGTCTTCAGCGAGGTGGACCGGGGGTCTCTTTTCCGAGTGGAGCTGGAACTGCGCATTTTGGAGGGCCAGGCAGACCGGCAGTTCTGGAAGAAGCGGGGCATCTCCCGGGTCCTGGCGGTGGACGGAGACAAGGAGAGCCGCGGGAACATCCGGGAACTCATGCAGGACACGGGCGTCCGGTTGGACGCCGCTGGCAGCGTGGAGGAAGCCCTGCGCTGGATAAAAGACGGCGAGGACTGCCAGCTGGCCCTGCTGGACTGGGATGCCCATGGCCTCCCGGGCGCAAAGGAACTGCGGGCTGCACTTGTGCCCGCCGTACCGCTGCTGCTTTTGACCGCCTCCGAGGAAGAAGAGCTGAAAGAGGCCCTTCAGCTTGCGCACACAGGCGTGCTGGCAAAGCCGTTCTTCGTCTCTGCCTTCCAGGAAAAGGTGGAAGAGATGTGGGAGCCGGCGGAGGGGAGCCGTCGCGAGGATGAGGAGGCCGGCAGCCTGGAGGGGCTGCATTTCCTGGCTGCGGAGGACAACAAAATCAACGCCGAGATTTTGATGGAACTCCTGGAGCTGGAGGGAGCATCCTGCGAAGTCGAGGAGAATGGCCGTCTGGCTGTCGAACGCTTCCAGCGGGCAAAGGAGGGCGAATTTGACGCCATCTTGATGGATGTTCAGATGCCGGTGATGAACGGCCATGAGGCCGCTAGGGCTATCCGCACCCTGCCCCGGAAGGACGCGGGCCGCATACCGATTATTGCGATGACAGCCAATGCCTTTGCCGAGGATGAAAAGGCGGCCCTGGACGCCGGCATGGATGCCCATGTGGCCAAGCCGCTGGATATGGAAATTTTAAAGAAAGTTATCAAACAATGTGTCAAACGGAAGGAGGCGCTATGAGCATGTGGAAGACAAAGAAAAGAGGCGCCCGGCGGTGGGCGGCTGCCTGCCTGGCGGGACTGGCTGCATGGTCCCTGACGGCCTGCGGCGCAGAGGGAAATCCTCCCATGAATTTGCTCCCCCAGGAAAAGGAGGAGCAGCAGGTGGTCAATTTGTTCAGCCCGATGGAAAAGACCGACCCGGGTGTGGAGAATGTGGCGCGAACCGCCAGCGACCTGACCGTCATGATGGCGGAGGAGCAGCTGGGTGTGACGATGGTTTATCGGACCTATACGGCCGAAGACTATCAGGACAAAACCTATGACGAGGTCATTCTGGAGCGGGCGCGCAATAATATGGACGATTTGTACCTGCTGAATCCGGACGTTATCCTGGCGCTGGGGGCGGAGGGAAAGCTGATGGATCTATCCGGACTGGACAGCGCAAAGAACCTGCGGGACATCATCCGGGTTGCTAACACAGTGGATGGAAAGCTGGTGGCGATTCCCCAGGAGGTGGTGGCTTACGGTCTGTTTGTGAACAAGGATATGTTTGAGCAATATAGGCTTGAGCTGCCGGATACGCCGGAGGAATTTCTGGAGTGCTGCCGGGTGTTCAAGGAGAACGGAATCGAGACGCCCGTTGGCGCGAACCGCTGGTGGCTGGAGACGTTTGTCTTCGCTCAGGCGTATGCAGACCTTTATAACGGCGGAAATACGGAGGCGGAGATCGCCGCCCTCAACAGCGGGGAGACCCGGTACAGCGACTATATGCGCCCCGGTTTCGAGTTCTTGCAAGAGCTGATTGACTTGGGCTATATCGACGCGGAGAAGGCCCTGGTCAGCGAGGTGATTGAGGCGGAGGGACCGGACTTTTTGGCCCAGAAGACGCCGATCGTCATGGCCTACTGGGGAGCGGCCAACACGGAGACCGCCTATGGAAAGACAGATTTCGAGATGCAGGTCATCGGGTTCCCCAGCAGCCGGGGGCAGATGCCAGTGATGCCCATGACAGGGTTTGGAATCGGTGCGGATGCGGAGAACAGGGAAAATGCAGTGAAGGTTTTGGATATTATGACGTCGGATGCAGCCCTTCAGGTCTATTCGGAGACCAACCGTGTCATTTCTCCGTCGAAAAATGTGAAGGTGGATTGCGTTCCTGCCCTGCGGCCCCTGAATGAGCGTATTGAGGAGGGGATCTACGTCCTTGGTTCCAACGCGGGCATGAGCGTGGAGCAATGGGGAAATACCTGCCTGATTGTGCGGGATCTGCTGGGCGGAGCATCGGTGGACGAGTGCATGGCGGCCTTCGACCAGCTGCAGGACGCGGCCCTGGCAAATTCATAAAGCGGGGCTTTCAGGGGCGGCGGACCGGGTTAAGATATTTCCGGGAGAGGAGCACGCCTCGCACAGAGTATAAAAAGTATGAAAAGACGGCATGCACGTTTTGTGTGTATGCCGCCTTTTCATGCGGGCTTATGAAATATGGAACGGGCCGATCAGGCCGTTGGGCATCCGGCTCTGAGTGGACAGCTTCTTCGACATGGCTGCGCCCTTTTCTGCGGCGGTGGAGTTCGGCTGGACTACTGCCGAAATCCCCTGGATGCCGCTTTCCGCCGGGATCACCATCTCCGACTGCTGCACGCTGGCGGCGACCACATCCATCAGGCTTTTGATGGACTGAATGCAGTCGGTGAGAACCTGCATAGCGGAAATGGCAAGGCTCGCAGGCTCCGTGCCTGCTTCGATGTCCTGAATGGACCGGTTGATGAGACGGCTGGCGCCCTGGGAGAGAGCCTGGGCGCTGGTGGACGCCTGGCCTGTGCGCGTATTCACTTGATTTTTTACCGGAGAAATGTCCTGAATGATGCTTACCAGATTGGTATGGAAGGGCCGGAATTTTTGGATGAAAGATTTTGAGTCGTGGAAATGCCCTCTATGAAAATCCGAAGGAAACCCAGGGGGCCATATTCGATCCGAGTTTGTAGGAAGGGCCAAAACATGCCGCCTAAAGTAAAAATATTCCAACTGAAAATACAATTTTGCGACTTTCCTCTTGCTTTTTTGCACAAGTCCCCTTATGATAATTAAATAACAAAGAAGGGGGCGGGGCAATGAAGGCGGCGATGGAGGACACGCTGGCCTTAAGCCGGGCCATTACCCACAGCTATTATGCGGGAGACATGGAACCATATTTTGCCCATCTGTGCGCCAAGAGCGTCTGGCTGGGCACCGGCGGGCGGGTGCGGATTGGAGAGAGTGCTATCCGCTCCCGGCTGGAGGGCATCGTCCGGAAAAAGCCAGTCCAAATCTACCGGGAGGATTACTACCCTTTGGGCCTTACGTCCCGTTGTGCGGCCGTCATGGCAGAGGTGTCAGTGGGCGACCCGGGCCTGGAGCGGGGGGATATCACCGCTTCTTACACCTTCCTTTATCAACTCATCGGTATGGAGACCAAACTGGTCCTTCTCCACGCGAATTATGAATTTCTCAGCCCCTTCGCTCTGAACGAAGATGGGCCAAAACTGGAGATGTCCGCCTATCAGTTCGTCCGGGATATCCTGCTGGAGATTCCGCCGAAAAAGCGTCTGACCATTCCCTGTGGGAACACGACGCTTTTTGTGCAGCCGGACATGATTTTTTACATCCGGAGCAAAAACCGAAAAGCGGAGTTATTCTGCGTGGACAAAGTAATCCAGAGCGACCTCTCCATCAGCGAGGTCAACGCTATGCTTCCCGAGACCTTTTGCCCGATCCACCGCTGTTACACGGTAAATACGCGCTACGTAATGTCTGTTCAGCGCTACGAGGTTACGCTGATTACCGGCGAGGCCCTTCCCATACCTTATCATTCTTATATGCAGGTCAAATCCGACCTGGAACGCCGGATTTCCGGCTGAGCTTAAAACTGCGCGCCCCGGTAGCTTCCAGCTTCCGGGGCATTTCTTCGTCTGGAGGGGCGGTGTTCCTCCGGCCCGGAGTCCCGCCGGAGGTTCCTTGACAAAGCTGTCTGAGTGTGCTAAAGTCTTCCTCAGCATCACCGGCTGAGTGAGCGCTGCGTTTCGTATCGTTAAGCCATACAGGATACGAAACGCGGCGCTGTTTTGCAAGGGCACGGTTGGACAACCATGCCGGAGAATTCCTCCTGTGTTTTGGGAAATGTCCGGAGGACCCGCTTCCGGCTGCTTGCGCCGCCGATGCCTGCCGGGCGAGCTTAGCCGGCTCCTCGCCCCGGGCTGGCGAGAGCACTTTGGCGATAGGGAGTACATGTTGATCTAAGAAAAGGAGCGTTTTTATGGGTCCGTCCGTCAGCATCATTGTTCCGGTTTACAACGCAGAACCGACTCTTCGCCGCTGTGTGGAAAGCGTCCTGGAACAGGAGTATACGGACTTCGAGCTGATCCTGGCGGACGACGGCAGCCGGGACGGTTCTGGTGCGGTTTGCGACGGCTTCGCCGCCTCGGATTCCCGCGTGCGGGTGATTCATAAGGAAAATACCGGTGTTTCCGACACTCGGAACCTGGCCATCGGCCAGGCCCGGGGGCAGTACCTGCAATTTATGGACGCCGACGACTGGATTACGCCCAACGCGACCAAGCTGCTGGTCCGGGCTGCGGAGGAAGAGGCGTGCGATTTGGTCGTTGCGGACTTTTACCGGGTGGTGGGCGACCGGGTGTCTGCCAAGGGAGATATTGACGAGAGCGGCGTCCTCAGCCGTGAGGAGTATGCCGCCCATATGATGGAGAACCCAGCCGATTTTTACTATGGCGTTTTGTGGAACAAGCTCTATCGCCGGGATATTATCCAGAAGCATAACCTGCGCATGGACCAGGCCATCAGCTGGTGCGAAGACTTTATGTTTAACTTAGAGTATATCCGTCACGCCCAGCGCTTCTTCGCCTTGCAGGTGCCCATCTACTACTACGTAAAAACCAAAGGTTCCCTGTGTACCCAGGGGCTGAGCATTTCGAAAACCATTCAAATGAAGCTGACGGTGTTTGAGTATTACAACCAGTTCTACAAAACCGTCCTGGATGAGGCGGAGTACGAAAAACGCCGCCTGAAAATCTATCGATTCCTTATTGACGCTGCCGAGGACGGCGCGGTACCACCCCGGCCGGCGGCGTTCCGGCTGGGCAGCGAGCGGGTTCAGGTTCCCGCTGCCGCATGGTCGGGGGAGGGGTTTCTCTTTGACCGCTTCCGGGAGAGGAAGCTGCTGGACTATTATCTGGAAACTGCGGCGCTAAAAAATGACCTCTCTCTTCCGGATGTCCGCTTGCTGCTGCATCTGGAGAAGCTCTCCTCGGGAACCCGGCGGGAGCTGGCGGATTTTGCGGGCTTGTCCCGAAGTGCCCTGACTGTGTCCTTGAACCGCCTGGCGGGCAAGGGGCTGATCTCCGTTTCGGAGGTTCGGGGAACGGCACGGGGGGACAAGCGCCTGGAGATTAGTTTCCTGCCTGAGGCCGGGCTGGTTCGGGCTGGCCTGGAGGAGGCGTGGAGGGACTTTTCTTCCGTCTGTCTGGCGGGGTTCAGCCAGGAGGAGCGGGAGGAATACGAGCGCTGCTCCGCGAAAATCCGTCGGAATATCCGGGATGTGCTCCAATAAAAAAGTGAGCGGCTTCTCCATGTGCCGGGAGATTTATGCTGTATAAGATTCGGATAACGGGCCGGAAGGCCCCGCAAGCAAGGAGGACATTGCTATGCCAGCGTATCTGCTTTCCCCTGCCTGTAAGGACTATCTCTGGGGCGGGCGCCGCAGACTGCGGGAGGATTTCGGCGTCCAAAGCACTGCGGACCCCTTGGCGGAAGCCTGGGTCCTTTCCTGTCATCCGGACGGGTCTTCCGTTGTGGCGGACGGGCCTTGGGCGGGCCGGACCTTGAGGTCATGCCTGGAAGAGGCGGGGACGAAGGCCCTGGGTACCCACTGCGGCCGCTTCAGGGATTTCCCGGTGCTGATTAAACTCATCGATGCGGAACGGGAATTGTCGATTCAGGTTCACCCTTCCGACGAATACGCCCGGACGCACGAGGGGCAGTACGGCAAGACGGAAATGTGGGTCGCGCTGAAGGCAGAACCCCACGCCTGTTTGTACTACGGCTTTGAGCGGGAGGTCAGTCGGGAGGAGTACGCCGCCGCCATCGCCGGCGGGACGCTGACGGAGCTGCTTCACAGAGTCCCCGTGCAGCAGGGGGACGTGTTTTTTATCCCCGCCGGTACCCTTCATGCCATTGGCGCGGGGCTGGTGATGGCGGAAATTCAGCAAAACTCCAACGTGACCTACCGGGTGTACGATTATAACCGGGTAGGGGCTGACGGCAAGCCCCGTCCCCTTCACGTGGAAAAGGCCCTGGAGGTGACAGACCTCCACCCCGTGAAACCCCTGGATTTCGGGCCGCATCTGGGGATGTGCGATTCCTTTGTTGTGGACCGGTACGATGGGGATTTCCAGGGCTGCTGCGGGGAGGAGTCCTTTCATGCCCTGCTGGTGGCGCGGGGACAGGGGACATTGGACTGCGGCGGCGAGAGCCGGGAGGTCCGGCAGGGGAACTGCCTGTTTCTCCCCGCCGGCAGTGGGGAGTACCGTGTGCGCGGCAACTGTCAGACTCTGGCGACCTACATACCCTAATAAGGGAGACGGGCTGCGGCCGGGCGGAGGAAATCCCGCCCGGCCTTTTGCCATAATGGAGAAAATGAGAGTAGTTAAACGTTTACAATAGCGCCGCTTTTTGCCGAAAAAACGGGTGTATCCATTGCAGGACAATGGTTTTATGGAAAACGCACACACAAGGCCAGGCAAGGGCAAATTGCCCCTTGCATTTTTGAAACCGGACTGCTATACTAAACACGCTGATGACGGCTCGACTGCTAAGAGAGTATGTGAGATGAGCGCGACAACTGCCTAGTCCAGTAGGTGTAGTTGCTGCGCTCTTTTTGCATATGCAGCGCCCTAAATATGGTAAAAGGAGTATGGAGCTATGGAAACAAGACCTTATGTATCCTGGGATCTGATGGACCGCTTTTTGACCGATGCCTTTAAGGGTTATGGCGTGCCCGAGGAGGATGCGAAAATCTGCGCGGACGTCCTGCTGGAGTCTGACCGCCGGGGCATTGAGAGCCACGGCTGCAACCGCTTCAAGCCCATTTACATTGACCGGATTGTCAACGGCACCCTCCTCCCTGTGACGAAGATGGACATCGTGAAGGATACCCCCACCACCGTAGTCATGGACGCCAACAACGGCATGGGCATGGTGGCCAGCTACCATATGATGGAGATGCTGATTGAGAAGGCCGCCAAATACGGCATGGCCGGCGGCACGATTTACAACTCCACCCACTACGGCATTGCAGGCTACTGGACCTCCATGGCGGAGAAGGCCGGCATGATCGGCATCTCCGGCACCAACGCCAGGCCCTCCGTGGCCCCCACCTGGGGTGTGGAACCCATGATGGGCACAAACCCCTTCACCTTCTCTCTGCCCACCGACGAGGAGTTTGCCTTCAACTTCGACTGCGCCACCTCCATCGTGCAAAACGGCAAGATTGAGTACTACGCCCGGGGCGGCAAGCCCACGCCGGAGGGACTGGTCGTCACGAAGGACGGCGGCACCATGACGGATTCCGCCAAGATCCTCACGGAGATGCGGGCCGGAAACTGCGCCTTGCTGTCCATCGGCGGCCTGGGCGAGGCCACCGGCGGCTATAAGGGCTATGGCTTTACCACCATTGTGGAGATTCTCTCCTCGGCCCTGGCGGGCGGCCCCCATCTGAAGGAACTGAGCGGCAAGAACCCTGACGGCAGCAATAAGATGTACCGCCTGGGTCACTTCTTCTTTGTGATCAACCCCGAGTTCTTCATGGGCCTGGACACCTTCAAGAAGACGGCGGGCGACATCTGCCGCGGCCTGCGCAACTCCGAGAAGGCCCCCGGCGCGGAGCGCATCTACACCGCCGGCGAGAAGGAATGGCTGGCCTGGCAGGACCGCAAGGACAAGGGCGTGCCTGTGAGCGAGTCTGTTCAGAAGGAAATCATTGAGGTCCGGGACAAGCTGGGCCTGCCCTATCATTTCCCCTTTGAGGATCAGAAATAATAAGGAGGTACTGCTATCATGGATTACGCGAAGGAATCCCTCCGGCTCCATGGCGAGTGGAAGGGCAAGATCGAAGTCGTTGCCACGGTTCCTGTGGAGACCAAGGACGATTTGAGCCTGGCCTATACGCCCGGCGTGGCCCAGCCCTGCCTGGAGATCCAAAAGGATATCAGCAAGAGCTATGAGCTGACCCGGCGCCACAACCTCTGCGCCGTCATCACCGACGGCTCCGCCGTCCTGGGCCTGGGCGATATCGGCCCCGAGGCGGGCATGCCCGTCATGGAGGGCAAATGCGTGCTCTTCAAGGCCTTTGGCGACGTGGACGCCTTCCCCCTCTGTGTGAAGACCCACGACGTGGACGAGTTCGTCAACGCCGTCTATCTGATGTCCGGCTCCTTCGGCGGCATCAATCTGGAGGATATCGCCGCGCCCCGGTGCTTTGAGATCGAGCGGAAGCTGAAGGAAAAGTGCGACATCCCCATCTTCCATGATGACCAGCACGGCACCGCCATCATCACCCTGGCGGGTCTGCTGAACGCGCTGAAGGTGGTGGGCAAGAAGAAGGAGGACGTGAAGGTGGTCACCTCCGGCGCGGGCGCGGCGGCGATCTCCATCGTGAAGCTGCTGCTGTCCGCGGGCTTCCGGAACGTCACCATGTGCGACCGCAAGGGCGCGATCTATGAGGGCCGGGAGGGCCTGAACTGGATCAAGGAGGAGATGGCCCAGGTGACGAACCGGGAGAAGAAGTCCGGTTCCCTGGCCGACGTCCTGGCGGGCGCGGACGTGTTCATCGGCGTCTCCGCCCCCGGTACCGTGACGGCTGACATGGTCAAGACCATGAATCAGGATGCCATTGTCTTTGCCTGCGCCAACCCCACGCCGGAGATTTTCCCCGACGAGGCAAAGGCTGGCGGCGCGGCGGTGGTCTCCACCGGGCGGAGCGACTTCCCCAACCAGATCAACAACGTCCTGGCCTTCCCCGGCGTCTTCCGGGGGACCTTCGATGTGCGGGCCAGCGACATCAACGAGGAGATGAAGATGGCCGCTGCCCACGCCCTGGCCGGCCTGATCTCCGATGAGGAGCTGAACGCCGACTACATCATCCCCAAGGCGTTTGACAAGCGGGTGGGACCCGCCGTGGCGAAAGCCGTGGCCGAAGCCGCCCGGAAGTCCGGTGTGGCCCGGCTGTAAGAGCGCTGAATGTGAAAAACTCCCGCGTATACCCAAAGGGTTACGCGGGAGTTTTTTGATGGGAACCGCTCTAAACGATGGCCTTGAAAACAGGACCGGATGTGAGGGTTCTGGTTGCTGCTGGGGAGAAGGCGGGGCTCAGGCTTCGGAGCGCGGACCGTTTGCGTTCCGGGCCGGACGGAGGGTCTTATGCCTCCTTTTCCATCATGATCTCCAGAATGGTCCGGTCTGTCTCCAGCATGCCAGGACTGCTGACCCGGCCCATGTTGCGGATAGCCTGTTCCGGCGTCTCTCCGCAGATGCCGTCGCTGGCGGGGAGGGTTACGCTGCTGACGGCGAGATAGGCGCACATCAGCGCTGCGCCGGCGGCGGTAGCCAGCTTCAGGGCGCAGCCGGTTTTCCCGCCGTCGCAGACCATGCCGGTGAGATTGCCGCTCATGTTGATGATGGCCCCGCCGATTTGCCGGTCGTTCCCGCCCAAAAGCCAGACCATGGCGGCCGAAGCGGCCGTAGCGGCGGAGACGCCGCAGCCGCAGGTTGCGGACAGCTTCCCGGTGAAGAGCTTGATGTAGACGTTCAGCGTGTGGGAGAAGGCCAGGGCCTTCACCAGCTGTTCCCGGGAGGAGCCGAGGTGGCGGGCCAGCTCCGCCACGGGAATGACGGCGGTGATGCCGTGGTTGCCGCTGCCGGCGCTGCTCATGACGGCGTAGGGACAGCCGCTCATCCGCCCCTCGGCGCTGCTGGCCACCCGGGCCATGGTGCGGCTGAGCAGACTGTCTCCCATGACGCCGCCCTCGACCTGGCGCTTCAGTGCTCCGGCAATGCCGATGCCGGGGTTGTTCTCCAGGCCGAAGTCTGCCAGGCGCTCGTTCATCTCCATGCCCTCCAGCATGCAGGCCAGTTCCTCCTCGGAGCATTGATCGATCACGGCCTTGATTTCGGCCACGGACATGGACCTCAGCTTGGCATGGAGGGGGTCCTCCTCCCCGGAGGACCAGGGCTTTTCGAACAACACCTCCTGATTCCGCTGGGTGAGGACGATGTTGGAGTGAGTCCCGCGAATTTCGCTGACGCCCACCCCGGCGGCGGTAGTCACCTCTGCCCGGGCGTAGAGCTGGGACTCGCCGGATTTGATGGCGACTTCCACGCGCCGCTCCTCCACCAGCCGGATGGCCTGGGTGGAAATCTCCTCGCTGAGATCCTCCAGAAGCTGGAGGCCCTTTTCCGGGTTCCGCAGCCCGGCGCCCAAGGCGGCGGCGTACTTCAATCCCACCCGGGGAAAGCCTGGAATGCCGACGCTCATGCCGTTTTTGTAGATACCGGGGTTGACCTCCAGTTTCACGGAGATGATATCTCCCCCAATGGCCCGGCAGGCGTCCGCAGCGGCCAGGGCCACGCACACCGGCTCCGTGCAGCCCAGAGCGGGGACCACCTCCTGGCGCAGCAGGGTCAGCAGTTCTTCCTTTGTAATCATAAAAACGCTCCTTTCAAATTTCGTTCATGGTGATACTATTAAGCAAAGGACGTGCCAAACAAAAAGCCGGAAAGCTTCTAGGGAAAGCCTTGCAAAATCCGGCAAAATGTGATTTAATAGCTCCTATATTGGTTAAAGGAGTGGAAATAGGTGGCCAGAAAAAAGACCATTTCCGTCATCGCCCTGGATCCCCGCGCGGGAGAATCCTATGGGCGGGACATCCGGGGGCTGTTTGCGGAGGAGGCGGAGGTCTCCGTTTTTTCCGTGATGGACGGCTCTGCCGCCGGAGTGCTGGAGGCGGCGGATCTCTTCGCCGTCTCCACGGACGCCTACGGCTCCGCCGAGGAGCTGGCCCGGCACGTGCCCATCGGCTGCCAGACCATGGCAATCCAGGTCTCCTTCCGCTGGCAGGAGCTGCGGAGGCTGAAGGAACTGCCCGCCGGGAGCAAGGTACTCTTTGTGAATATGACGGAGACCATGGCCCGGGAAGCCATCGCCCAGCTGGAGCAGTTCGGCGTGACCCAGGTCCGCTGGACGCCCTTCTATCCCGGCGCGGTCTTGAAGGAGGAGTTTCACATTGCCGTGACGCCGGGGGAGACCCGCTATGTGCCGCCGTCGGTGGAGACGGTCATCGATCTGGGCCAGCGGGTGTGCACCTCCGGCATGATGATTGAAATCGCTCTGCGGCTGAAGTTGGAGTCGCTGCTGGAGACGGAACCCTTTCAGGCGTATTTTCAGTCCATCGCCACCAGTAACTACAGCTTCGATCAGATGTTCGCCCGTTCCATCCGCCTGGAGAGCCAGTTTCATATTTTAATGGAAAGCCTGGAGGATGGCGTCGTGGGCGTCAATGAGAAGGGGGAGGTCTTCGCCTGCAACCGCCACGCCGAGGAGATGACCTGCGTCGGCGCGGAACTGATTCGGGACAGACGGGCGGAGGAGGTCTTCCCCTACATTCCCTTCGGCGAGTGTCTCCGGAGCAGGCAGACCCTGCCTGTCCGGGTCATCAAGGTCAATGGCGTGAACCTCAGCGTGGAGGTGGTTCCGGTAATCCGGCAGGAGGCGTGCATCGGGGCCTTTGCCATTTTGCAGCGGTTCAACGACGTGGAAATCCGGCAGAACGAGCTGCGGGGGCAGCTGCTCCAGCGGGGCTACTGCGCGAAATACAGCTTTGCCGACGTGGTGGGCCGCTCCCCGGCGATTCAAAAGACCAAGGAGACACTGAGCCGCATGGCCCGGAGCGAAAGCCCGGTGCTGCTGATCGGCGAGACCGGAACGGGAAAGGAACTCTTCGCCCACGCGGTGCACCGGGCCTCCCGGCGGGACAGGGGACCCTTTGTGGCGATTAATGTGGCGGCGTTTCCGGAGAACCTGCTGGAGAGCGAGCTGTTTGGATATGAGGAGGGGGCCTTCACCGGGGCGAAAAAGGGCGGCCGTCCGGGCCTTTTCGAACTGGCCCACCGGGGGACGCTGTTTTTAGATGAGGTGGAGGGCATGAGTCCCGCCCTACAGGTGAAGCTCCTCCGGGCGCTCCAGGAGCGGGAGGTCATGCGGGTGGGAGGCAACCGGATCATCCACGTGGATGTCCGGATTGTGGCCGCTACAAATGAGGCGCTGGAGGAGAAGGTCCGGGAGGGGAGCTTCCGCCGGGACCTGTACTACCGGCTGAACACCCTGCCAGTGGTAATCCCGCCGCTGACGGAGCGGGGGGAGGACATGTTTTTGCTGACCGAGCATTTCCGCCGGGAGCTGAAGGGGTCCTTCCGCCTGACGGAGCCGGTGCGGGAGTTTTTCCGCCGCCACGCCTGGCCGGGGAATATCCGGGAGCTGCGGAACGCGGTGGAGTATTTCATATACACTGGCCACGAGGAGATCACGCTGGAGGACCTGCCGCCCACGCTGTTCCTCGCGGGGGAGAAGTGCCAAAAGGCGGAGCCGCCCGCTGCTTCCGACGCCTTCCGCTTTGTGCTGGAAGAGCTGTACCGGGCTTCGGAGTCCGGAGTCCCCATGGGGCGTGAAAAGCTGCTGCAGCGTGCGCGGGAATCCCGCGTCCCCCTCTCCCAGCAGGAGGTTCGCCGCATCCTGACGGATATGGCAGATCAGGGGCTGGCCCGGGTCAGCCGTGGCCGGGGCGGCAGCCAGCTGACGCCCAAGGGGCGGGCGCTGTGGGAATCCGGCCTGAGCTGAATAACCAATTAAACCACTTGATTAACCAAAATGGGCCAATTGCAGCGGCAGTTTATCCGCTAATTCGAAAGAATGCCTGGGAACGGTTTCGGCAGATTGCCAAAACTGGCCCGGGCATTTTTGTATGCCAGGACAAAAAGTGGTTGTTTTTCTTCGGAATTTTCGAAAGTCCCTGTTTTGGCACGGTTCTTGCTTTAATAATCTGGCGAATACCGTTCAGGGGGATGCCCTCCCGAAGAAAGGAAGAGATGACTGTGCAATACGATTTTGATCAAATCATCGACCGCTACGGAAACCGCTCCGCCAAATACGACGAGCGAAAGAAAAAATTCGGCAGAGAGGACGTGATCCCGCTGTGGATTGCGGACATGGACTTCAAGACTGCCCAGCCCATCATTGACGCCCTCACCGCCCGGGCGCAGGAGGGACTTTGGGGCTACACCGCCCGGCCGGACAGCTACTTCGAGTCCATCCGGGGCTGGCAGAAGCGCCGGAACGGCTGGGAGATCGACCCAGCCCGAATGAGCTTCAGCCTGGGGGTGGTGCAGTCCATTTCCGCCGCCGTGCGCCTGTTCACTCCGGAGGGCGGCAATGTGCTGATCCAGACGCCGGTCTATTCCGAGTTTTACGACATGGCCGAGGCCTGGGGCCGCACGGTGCTGGAGAACCAGTTCGTGGAGCGGGACGGCCGCTGGGTGATGGACTGGGAGGACTTCGAGGCCAAGCTCCGCCAGACAGACCTGTTCCTTCTCTGCAATCCCCACAACCCCCTGGGACTGGTCTGGACGCCGGAGGAGCTGCGGCGGATGGCGGAGCTGTGCATGAAATACCACGTGGCACTGTTCTCGGACGAAATTCACTCCGATCTTATCTTCCATGGAAAGAAACACACCCCCATGGCGTCCCTCTCTTCGGAAATTGCGGACTACGTTATAACCGGCATTTCCGGCACGAAAACCTTCAACCTGGCGGGACTCCAGGCCAGCACGGTGGTTTTTCCGGACCTGCACAGCAAGGCGGTCTTTGACAGCTTCTGGCAGCGGATGGATATCCACCGGAACAACGCCTTCTCCCTCACCGCCATGGAGGCGGCCTTCAACCAGGGGGAGGAGTGGCTGGAGCAGCTGCTGCCCTACCTCTCGGACAACTTTGACTTTGTGGTGGACTACTGCCGGAAATACATCCCGAAAATCAAGACCTATGCCCCGGACGCCACCTATCTCATGTGGCTGGACTGCCGGGAGCTGGGCATGGACAACGCGGCCCTTCACGACTTTATGATTGAAAAGGCGGGACTGGGCCTGAACGACGGCTGTTCCTTCGGCCGTCAGCTCAGCGGCTTCATGCGGCTGAATGCGGCTTGTCCCCGGAGCGTGCTGAAAAAGGCGCTGGGCCAGCTGGAAAACGCCGTTTCGGCCCTGGACAGCTGATACGCCGAAAGCTCCAGGCCGCCGGCGCCGCCTATCGGACCCCCATAATGCCCCAACAAATGAGAAATGGAGATGTTATCATGGCTACGCAAACTGGAAAGAAAACGTTTTGGCAGCAGTATAAGACCCCCATTCTTCTCCTGGGCGGTATCGCCGCCGGTTCCCTGATTGGTATCGTCGCCCCCTCCGTGGGCCAGACCCTCAAACCTGTGGGAGATATTTTACTGAACCTGCTCTTTACGATTGTGGTTCCTCTGGTGTTTGTATCCATCGCCTGTGCGGTGGGCAGCATGGCCAATATGAGCCGCCTGGGCAAGATTCTGGGCGGCACGGTGGCCGCCTTCCTGGGCACGGGAGCCATTGCCGCCGCCTGCGTTCTGATTTGGGTAAACCTGTTCAGCCCCTCCGCCGGAACCAGCATCCAGCTGGCCGCTGCCGAGGTGGGCGAAGCCCAGACCGCCGCCGAGATGATTGTGGGGTCCCTGACAGTCAGCGACTTCCCGGACCTTTGGAGCAAATCCCACATGCTGCCCCTGATTATCTTCGCCATCATCACAGGCTTCTGCGTGGCCTCCTGCGGCGGGGAGAACAGCCCTGTGGGCAAGCTGCTGGCCAACCTCAACGATATCATTATGAAGTTCGTGGGGGTCATCATGACCATCGCTCCCATCGGCCTTGGTGCCTACTTCGCCAACCTGATCGGGGAATTCGGCCCCCAGCTGCTGGGGGACTACGGCCGGGCCATGGTGGTGTACTACCCCCTGTGCCTGCTGTATGTGGTGATTTTCTTCCCGCTGTACGCCTTTTTTGCCGGAGGAAAGCAAGGCGTCCGGCAGATGATGAAATACATCCTCACCCCCGCCGTCACAGCCTTCGCCACCCAAAGCTCCGCTGCCACCCTGCCGGTAAATAAAGAGGCGTGCGACGCCATCGGCGTACCCGAGGACGTCAGCGACCTGGTGCTCCCCATGGGCTGCACCATGCACATGGACGGCTCAGTCCTCAGCTCCATTGTGAAGATTTCTTTCCTCTTCGGCGTGTTTAACATGCCCTTCACCGGTGCGGGTACCTATGCCATGGCGATTGCCGTCGCGATTCTCAGTGCCTTCGTCCTCTCTGGCGCGCCCGGCGGGGGTCTTGTGGGCGAGATGCTGATTGTCAGCATGTTCGGCTTCCCCGCCGAGGCATTCCCCCTCATTGCCACCTTGGGCTTCCTTTTCGACCCCGCCGCCACCTGCCTCAACGCCTCCGGCGACACCATTGCTTCCATGATGGTCACCCGCCTGGTGGAGGGCAAGGACTGGCTGACGAAGAAGGCCGGGCTGGTAAAGTAATCCTCGTCCCCTTATATAATCTTAAAATATATTCAAAAAGGAGAACAAAGCCATGAAAGTCACCGTGATTGGAAGCCACCTCTGCCCCGATACCCTCTATGCCCTGAACCGCCTCAGCGCGGCCAAGGCGGAAATCGACTTCAAGAACCTCTCCGCCAGCTTGGCGGACCTGAAGGCTTACCTGGCCCTGCGGGAGAGCAGTCCGGCCTATGCCGACATCCGGGAAAACGGCGGTATCGGCATCCCCTGCTTCGTCCTGGAGGACGGGACGCAGACCCGGGATTTGGAAAAGGTCCTGGGGTAAGAAAGTTCCGGGCAACTCCATATGCCCCCATACGGGAAGAAATGGCCCCTCCAATGTGGAGGGGTCATTTCTTCTTTACAGATTTTGTCTTGAAATACGAGACGTTCTCTGATATAGTTAATTAATTATGGAAGCTGGCCCGGACAGGGCCTCGACAGAGGTGAAAGCGTGTACTTAAAGGCATTGGAAATTCAGGGTTTCAAGTCCTTTCCGGACAAGACCCTTTTGAACTTTGGGGAGGATATCACCGCCATCGTCGGCCCCAACGGCTCGGGAAAGTCCAACATCTCCGACGCCATCCGCTGGGTGCTGGGAGAGCAGAGCGCCAAGGGTCTCCGGGGCGCGAAGATGGAGGATGTGATTTTCGGCGGTACGGAGCAGCGCAATCCGGTGGGCTTTGCCCAGGTGACGCTGGTGCTGGACAACACGGAAGGCATCTTTCCCACTATGGAGGAGTCCGAGGTGGCCGTCACCCGGCGGTATTACCGCAGCGGGGAGAGCGAATACTATATCAACCGCCAGTCCGTCCGGCTGAAGGACGTGACGGAGTTGTTCCTGGACACGGGCCTGGGACGGGAGGGCTATTCCATCATCGGCCAGGGCAAAATCGACGAGATCCTGTCCACCCGGAGCAGCGAGCGCCGGGAAGTTTTTGAGGAGGCGGCAGGCATTTCCCGCTTCCGTCACCGGAAGGAGGAGGCCCAGCGGAAGCTGGAGCGGACGGAGGAGAACCTGGTCCGCATCAACGACAAGATCGCCGAGCTGGAGCTTCAGGTGGATCCCCTGCGGGACCAGGCGGAAAAGGCAAAAAAATATCTGGTGCTGCGGGACGAGCTGCGGCTTCTGGAGATCTCTGTGTGGCTGGAGAACCTGGATGAGCTGAAGATCAGCGCCCGCAAGCTGGAGCTGGACTTCCGCGCCGCTCAGCAAGCCCGGGACGAGGCCCGCGCCGCTCTGGATGAGCTTTACGCCCAAGGCGAGCGCTTTGGCGAGGAAATGCGGCAAAAGGACATGGAGTCCGAGCGGGTCCGGGCGGAGTCCGGCGCGCTAGACGCCCAGACGAAGGATCACTCTGCCGCCATTGCGGTGCTGGAGAACGGCGTCGCCCATAACCAGGAGAACATCCGCCGGGCGCAAATGGAACTGGTAGAGTCCGACAGCCGGGCAGGGGGCCTGGCGGCCCAGTCCGCCGACGAGAAGGACCGGGCCGCCGGCCTGGAGGGGCGCCTGGTGGCCCTGAGCGCCGGGCTGAACGCCCTGCTGGAGCGGGCCAGAGAAGCCTCCGCCCAGGCGGGGGGGCAGCAGTCCGAGGCGGAGGCCCTCCGGGGCCGGGAGGCCATGGCGGTGGCCGCCGCCGCTGACGCCCGGGCGGAGGCCGCCGGGATTTCCGCTGAAAATGGCCAATTAGAGGAGCGGCGGAGCGCCGTGGAGGCGGAGAAGGCCGCCGCCGGGGAACAGTTGGAGCAGGCCCGGCAGGAGGCCAAGGCCAACCGCCGTGCCCTGGAGGCTGCGCAGGATGACGCCCAGGCTGCGGCCAACGTCATCGCGGGCCATAGCCTCCGGATGGAGGAGCGGGAGCGAAAAGCCGCCGCCGCGTCGGAGCGGCGGATGAAGCTGACCATGGACGCCGGGGCGCTGGAGAACCGGATCCGGCTTTTGACGGAGATGGAGAAGGACTACGAGGGCTTCTCCAAGGCGGTGAAGCTGGTGTGCCAAAGCGGGCTGCGGGGGGTGCACGGCCCCGTGGCCGGGCTGATGAAGACGGAGCAGCAATACACCGTCGCCATCGAGATTGCCCTAGGAGCGGGGCTTCAGAACATCGTGGTGGACCGGGAGGAGGATGCGAAAGCCGCCATCAGCTTTTTGAAGCAGCGGGACGGAGGCCGGGCCACTTTTCTGCCCCTCACCGCCGTCCGGGGGGAGGAGCTGCGTACCGGCGGCGTGGAGCGGGAGTTCGGCTTTGTAGGCATAGCGTCCCGCCTGGTGACTTTCGAGCCGAAGTATCAGAACATTTTCCAAAACCTCCTAGGCCGCACGGTGATTGCGGAGGACCTGGACTGCGGCATTGCCATGGCGCGGAAGTACCGAAACGCCTTCCGCATTGTCACTCTGGACGGCCAGGTGATCAACCGGGGCGGCTCCATGACCGGCGGCTCCATCTCCCGGAACGCCGGCGTGCTGAGCCGGGCGGCGGAGCTGGAAAAGCTCCACGGCCAGTCCACCAAGATGCGGGAGCGGCTGGAGGCCGCCAAGCGGGAGGAGGAGGCCCTGCAGCGGGACCTGGCCGCGGCCCGCTACGACCTGGAGACCGCCGAAGGCCAGCGCCGCCAGGCGGAAGACGAGGTCCTTCGGCTGGAGGGCGCGAGGAACCATTTTGACAGTCTGCTCCGCTCCCTGGGGGAGAGTCTGGAGAACCTGGAGGGGGAATGGGAGAGCCTCACCGGCCACCTGGCGGATAACGCCCGGCGGGCGGAACAGGCGGAGCAGGCTATCGCCCGGCAAGAGGCCCTAGCAGCCCAGTATCGGGAACAGGCGGCGTCGGCGCTGTCGGACCAGTCGGAGCTGCTGGCGCAGTCCAATGCGCTGAGCGAGGAGATCACCGCGAAAAAGGAAGAGCTGGCCGCCGTCACCGCCGAGCGGGACGCGGCGATCCAGCGGGCGGCGGACCTCCGGCGTCTGGCGGCGGAGCTGACCGGCGGCCGGCAGGAAAAGGAGGGCAGCCTCCAGGGCTATCAGGAGGCCATTCAAAAGGCCCAGGATGAAATTCTCCGGCGGCGGGAGTCCATGGAGGAGCTGAACGGGCGGCGCCGGGAGTGTGAGGAGCGGCTGTCGGTGCTGAACGAGGAGAAGCTGGCTCTGGAGGCCCAGAGGACCGCCCAGAATAGGGCCAGCCAGGAAATGAACGAAAACCTGCTGAACCTGGAGCGCTCAGCCTCCCGTCTGGAGCAGAAGCTGGCCACCTCCGGCATGGAGGAAAAGCAGATTTTAGACCGGCTGTGGGAGCATTACGAGCTGAGCCACAGCGCGGCCCAGGCCCAGCGGATTGAACTGGAGAGCGTTCCCAAGGCCGCCCGGCGGATCGGAGAGCTGAAGCGGGACATCTCGGCCCTGGGCACGCCCAACATCGGGGCCATCGAGGAGTATGAGCGGGTGAATACCCGGTATACGTATCTGACGGACCAAAGGGACGACGTAGAGACGGCCAAAGGGGAGCTGACGGGCATTATCGGCGGCATCACGGGGGAGATGACCCGGATTTTCGCCGAGCAGTTCCAGCTTTTGAACGAGAGCTTCCAGTCCACATTTGTGGAGATGTTCGGCGGCGGACAGGCCCAGCTGGAGCTGGAGGACCCGGAGGACATCCTGAACTGCGGCATTGAGATCAAGGCCCAGCCGCCGGGGAAGACCCTCAAGACCATCTCCCTCCTCTCCGGCGGGGAAAAGGCGTTTGTGTCCATTGCTCTGTATTTCTCCATTTTGAAGGTCCATCCCACGCCCTTTTGCGTCATGGACGAACTTGACGCCGCCCTGGACGACGTGAACGTCACCCGCTATGCCCACTACATGCGCCAGCTGGCAGGAAAGACGCAGTTCATCGTCATTACCCACCGCCGCGGCTCCATGGAGGAGGCCGACGTGCTCTATGGCGTAACCATGCAGGAAAAGGGCGTTTCCAAGATGTTGACCATCAATTTAAACGACATGGCGAAGGAATTGGATATTCAATGAGAATGGAAGTGTGAGATGTGAAGCGGTTCGTATTCGGTTTGTGGCTGTCTCTTTTGGGCTTTCTGGGGACAATGACATGTTTGGTTTGCGCGGTGGAACATGGCTGTGATTACAACGGCCTGAGCGGAATGTGGGGCGGATTTATGGAGACTCGCCTGACGCTGCCGGTTCTCGTTTCCATGCTGGTTCTGGTTCTGGGCCTGTTCCTTGCGGGGCGGGAGTCACGGCAGGACGGCAAGGGAAGGGAGTAAACCGCCGGGGGCAGCGGTAAAATTGACCGGAGCGCATCGGCTGCGATACGAAACCGCAGTCGAATATTGGCAAGGGGGAACGACAACATGAACCCGCTTGAAACCGTCGGCATCCTATTGCTGCTGGTGGCCCTGCCGCTGCTGCGGCAGTATCGGGACAGCTTCGCGCTGCCTGTGATTGGCCTGATCTGCTTTGTCATTGGAGCTTTGCTGCTCCGCTGGAGCAAAGTAAATCGGCGGAAGTAGGGAGAAGCTAAAATGAGCTTAAAACAGAAAGAGTACCTTTCCATCGGCCTGGGCCTGGCGGGCGCTGTAGTCGGAATCATCGGGTCCCAGCTTGCGACTGGCTGGACGCCGCTGACAGTGGCCGGGCTGACTGTAGTGATCGCCGCGCTGGCTCTTCGGTTCGCCTGGCACCGCTGTCCCCATTGCGGCGCGTATCTGGGGCGGCATTGGGCGGAGTGTTGTCCCAGATGCGGGAAGCGGATTAATTACGACTGACAAGACCTAGCCGATTCAATCGCCAGATTAGCGGCAGGGGGATAGACGGCCAGTCCATGCGTCAACTTCCAAAGCCCCCGCCCGCACCGCGCCGCGGCCCGAAGACCTGCGTATGAAACTGTCGGACTCCCTTTCGCGCCCCCGTAAACGTATATCGTCTTTTTCTCTCTTCCGCCGTGCATGACGCATTGCATCAGAAGAAATTCCGCTCCGTTCCGTTTCCGGCTGACGCCGAAAACTCCACCCGCTCCATTCCTTCTTCCTTTCCCCATAAAATCTGAGATTTTGCGGGGTCCCTGTTTTAGGGACAAAGAAAGAATGAGGTGCAAAAACCAGCCATCTTTATGGCTGAATCCACAAGGAGGACCTATGGGTTTTTTTGATAAGCTGAAAAAAATCACAACCAATCTCTTTTCCACCTTTACCGAAGCGGACGAGGCTTTCTTCGAAGAGCTGGAGGAGACGCTGATCCTGGCGGACCTGGGCATGGAGACCGCCGTGGAAACGGTGGAGAATCTCCGGCAGCGGGTCCGGAAAGAGGGCCTCCGGGATCAGGAGGAGGTCAAGGCTGCCCTCCGGGCGGTGCTGGTGGAGGAGCTGGACATCGGCACCACCGAGCTGAACGTCTCCACGTCCCCCTGCGTCATGCTCTTCATCGGCGTCAACGGCGTGGGCAAGACCACCTCCATCGGCAAGCTGGCCTATTTGCTGAAGCTGTGTGGCAAGCGCTGCCTTCTGTGCGCGGCGGACACCTTCCGGGCAGCGGCGGCGGACCAGCTGGAAATCTGGGCGCAGCGGGCCGGGGCGGAGCTGATCCGCCAGCACGAGGGGGCGGACCCCGGCGCGGTGCTCTTCGACGCCCTCCAGGCCGCTAAGGCCCGGGGCGTGGACGTGGTGCTGTGCGACACGGCGGGACGGCTCCACAATAAGGCGAACCTTATGGCGGAGCTGGCCAAGCTCTCCAAGATCATCGACCGGGAGTGCCCCGGCGCGGCCCGGGAGACTCTGCTGGTGCTGGATGCCACCACGGGCCAGAACGGCCTGGTCCAGGCCCGGACCTTCAAGGAGACGGCGGGTCTGACGGGTATCATCCTCACCAAGCTGGACGGCACCGCCAAGGGCGGCATCGCCGTGGCGATTGCCAAGGAGCTGAATGTCCCCGTGAAGTTTGCCGGGATGGGCGAGGGCATCGGCGACCTCCAGCCCTTTGACTCGGAGGCCTACGCGGAAGCGATTATTTAAAAGGGAGTGGTACCGTGCTGGACCAATGTCCCCGCTGCGGGGCGGCTTTGAAGCCGGGCTTTGTGCAAAGCGCGGGGAGAAGCATTTTTTGGACTCCCCATAAAAAGCGCGGAGTGATGAACCTTCCTATGTGGGAGGGGGAATTCTCCTTCACGACGGGAATCTCGTGGATTGCCGCGAAGTGCCCCGCCCGGTACTGCGGAAACTGCGGCCTGATTTTGATTGAGACAAAAGAGGAGGAATCGACATGACCAGAGAGGACGGCCGGGCCTTTCACGAGCTGCGGCCCGTGACCATTACCACTGATTTCATCAAATTCGCCGAGGGCAGCTGCCTCATTCAGTGCGGGGACACTATGGTTTTGTGTTGCGCCAGCGTGGAGGATAAGGTCCCGCCCCACGTTCCCTTCGGGGAGGGCTGGGTCACCGCCGAGTACTCCATGCTCCCCCGGGCCAACCGGGAGCGCAGCCGCCGGGACGTCTCCAAACTGAAGCTCTCCCCCCGAAGCGCCGAGATTCAGCGCCTGGTGGGCCGGTCCCTTCGCTCCGCTGTGGACATGCGGCGGCTGGGAGAGCGGACCATCACCGTCGATTGCGACGTCCTCCAGGGGGACGGCGGAACCCGGACAGCCTCCGTCACGGGAGGGTTTGTGGCGCTGGCACTGGCCTGCCGGAAGCTGGTGCAAGACGGGGACCTGGCCTCCAGCCCCATCCGGCACGCCGTCACCGGCGTCTCCGCCGGCATCGTGGAGGATACGCCGATGCTGGACCTGCGCTACAGCGAGGACAGCCGGGCGCAGGTGGACTTGAACTGCGTCATGAACGAGCTGGGGGAGCTGATTGAGATTCAGGGCACCGGCGAGGGCCGGGCCTTCACCCCCGCGGAGCAGCAGGAGCTGGTCCGCTTGTGCGCCAAAGGTTGCGAGGAGCTGCTGGCGGCACAGAAGAAAGCTTTGGGAGGTAAGCTGAAATGAGTGAAAAATTTGTTCTGGCGACTCACAACGCCGGGAAGCTGGCAGAAATGAAGGCAATTTTGTCCGGCCTGGGCGTGGAGGTCATCAGCCCCGCCGAGGCGGGGGCGGACGTGGAGGTGGAGGAGACCGGTTCCACCTTCGCGGAAAACGCCATGCTGAAGGCCAAGGCCGTCTGCGCCGCCGCGGGTCTGCCCGCCATCGCGGACGACTCCGGGCTGTGCGTGGATGCGCTGAATGGCGGCCCCGGCGTGTATTCCGCCCGCTACGGCGGGGAGGACCTGGACGACCGGGGACGGTACATGCTGCTGCTGAGCGGCATGCGGGGCCAGACCACCCGGGCGGCCCATTTCAGTTGTGCCGTGGCCTGCGCCTTCCCCAACGGGGACACGCTGACGGCGGAGGGCCGCTGTGACGGGGCCATCGCCTTTGCGCCCATGGGAGACGGCGGCTTTGGCTACGATCCGGTGTTCCTGGTTCCGGAGAAGGGGAAGACCTTCGGACAGCTCAGTGCCGAGGAGAAGAGCGCCATCTCCCACCGGGGAAAGGCCTTGGCGGCGTTTGCGGAGAAGCTGGGAACTTATCTCCAAAAATAGGCGTCGGAACTAGGCGGCGCGGCGCGCTTCGCCGCAGCGAAGAGTGTGGCGCTTATCTGATAGAACGGGACGGGAGTGTGTAGACCCTCCGAGAAGCCAAAGGGGTTTTTGATGGTTACCATTAGACGGCTGAGCGGAAAAACAGAAAGGAAAGGCGGCGCGGAAGGCGGCGCCGGAGGAGCGTATGGATTTGACGAGCAAACAGCGTGCCCAGCTGCGGGGCTTGGCCAACGGCCTGGACACTATTATCCAAATCGGCAAGGACGGCATCGGCGATCCGCTGGTCAAACAGGCCAACGACGCCCTGGAGGCCCGGGAGCTGATTAAGTGCAGAGTCTTGGACAATAACCTGGATTACGACGCCCGGACGGCGGCGGAGGAGCTGGCGAAGGCCACCCGGAGCGAGGTGGTTCAGGTCATCGGCACGAAATTTGTCCTCTACCGGGAGAGCCACTCCAAGTCCAGGGAAAAGCGCATTCAGCTGGTGAAGGAGCGGCGGGGGACCAGGAACGGGGGGTGAAGGATTTTCCCCCTCGCGCCGGTTCCGGACACTGGATTTCAAACACACAAAGGAGTGTTTCTTTTGAAAATCGGCGTATATGGCGGCGCCTTCAACCCGCCGCATTTGGGACATATTACCGCCGCCCGCGCAGTATTTGAGCTTTTGAAGCTGGACAAACTGCTGATGATTCCCACGGGCCATCCGCCTCACAAGCTTCTGCCTCCCGGCAGCCCCACGCCGGGGCAGCGCCTGGAGCTGACCCGCCTGGCGGCGGAGCAGATGGGCCTGGGCGACCGGGTGGAGGTCTTGGATATCGAGCTTTCCCGGGAGGGGAACAGCTATACCTCCGACACTCTGGCCCGCCTGAAAGAGCGGTATCCCGAAGATGAGCTTTGGCTGCTGATGGGGACAGACATGTTTTTGACCCTTCACACCTGGCACGAGCCGGGGCGCATTCTCTCCCTGGCGGGAGTTGCCGCCTTCGGGCGGAGCGAAGCGGACACGGAGGAGCTGTTCTCCGTGCAGCGGGATCACCTCTACCGGACTTTCCCTCAGGCGCGGATTTTCACCCTCAGCATCCCCGGCGTGGTGGACGTGTCGTCCACGGAGCTGCGGGAGCGGCTGGCCCGGGGAGAGGGCGGGAACCTGTTGGCCCCGGCGGTATATGGCTATATTCTCCGGGAGGGGCTGCACGGGACGGCGGCGGACCTGAAGCGCCTTTCCCTGGAGCAGCTCCGGCCGGTGGCCCTGAGCTGTTTGAACCACCGGCGCATTCCCCACGTGCTGGGCACGGAGCAGGAGGCCATCCACCTGGCGGAGCGCTGGGGATGCGGCGTGGAAAAGGCCCGGCGGGCCGCACTGCTCCACGACTGCACAAAGAAGCTGGACCTTCCGCAGCAGCTGGCCCTGGCGGAGCGGCTCCGGGTCCCCCTGGACGAGATGGAGCGGCGGGAGATCAAGCTCCTCCACGCCAAGACCGGCGCGGCGGTAGCCGAGACGGTTTTCGGCACGGACGAAGAAATCACCAACGCCATCCGCTGGCACACCACCGGCAGGGCGCATATGACGCTGCTGGAAAAGATCATCTACCTGGCGGATTATATAGAACCTACCCGGGATTTTCCCGGCGTGGAGAAGCTCCGGCGGGTCTGCTATGAGGATTTGGACGCGGGATTGCTGCTGGGGCTGGAAATGACCATCGCAGAGATGGAGGAACGGGGCGCTCCCATTCACGCCAAGACTCTGGAAGCCAGGGATGCGCTGAAAGGATGATAGAGAGACAAATGAGCAAAGAAATTGGAAAGCGCCTGGCCTCCGGTCAGAAACCGCCCAGGAAGGGCAGGCTGACCCGCCAGCAGATCATTTTGCTTGTTATCGTCGCGGTGCTGGCGGTAGTGCTGGCGGCGGCGCTGGCGGTCCGGAGCCTGTTTGTCCGTCCGGAGATTCCGGTGCGGAACAATCCGAATAAAAACGCCGACCTGGACGGCGACGGCAATCCGGACGGCCCGGAGGCCATCGACTATGGCGACGGCATCCGCCCCCGGGGCGGCGACGGCGAGCGCAAGAGTGAGGACTACTGGACGGTCTTGATCCTGGGCCGGGACACCGGCGGCGGCGGCCTGACAGACACGATGCTGCTGGCAAGCTACGACGTCACAAACCAGAAGGCCACCGTCATGTCGATTCCCCGGGACACCATGGTCAACGTCCCCTGGGACGTCAAGAAGCTCAACAGCGTCTACAACGGCTACGGCGGCGGCGAGAAGGGCATGCAGCATCTTTACAAGGAGATCGCCCAGCTGGTGGGTTTCGAGCCGGACTTTCAGGTGGTCGTGGAGTGGGAGGCTGTCGGAGAGATCGTGGACGCCATCGGCGGCGTATACTTCGACGTGCCCCGGGATATGAACTACGACGACCCGTACCAGGACCTCCATATCCATCAGACGAAGGGCTACCGCCTCCTCTCTGGGGACGACGCCATGCAGGTCCTCCGCTACCGCCACGACAACAGGAAAAACGGCGTCATGCTGGGCTATCCCGAGGGCGACGTGGGCCGCATTAAGACCCAGCAGGCGTTTTTGAAGGCCATGGCGGAACAGGTTTTGCAACCGAAGAACATGACCAAGGTCGGCCCGCTGATCGAGGCGTTTAATAAAAACGTGGAAACGGATATGAGCTTCCAGAATATCCTCTGGTTCGGCAAGTCGGCGGTGATGGGAGGCTTGAAGATGGAGGATGTGAACTTCATCACCATGCCCCACTATCTTAAAGATGACGTCTACAGCAGGAGCTATGGGACGCAGGGCTATGTGATGCCCAACGCCAGGAAGCTGCTGGATTTGGTGAACAACGAACTCAGCCCGTTTAAGGAAGTGTTCACCCTGTCGGACCTGGATATCATGTCCGTCAACGCCGACGGGAGCCTCAGCTCCTCCACGGGCTACGTGGAGGATAAGCGGGCGGCTGTTCCGCCTCCGAAGCCCGAGCCGGAGGAGGAAGAACCTGTCGTGGATGAAAATGGCAATCCTATTGACCCGGAGACGGGCTTGCCCCTGGATCCGGAGACTGGGGAGCCGCTTGTCACAGACCCCGCCGGTGGGGAAAGCGGGGGCGGGACGGAAAGTCCTGGCGGCTCGCCTCCCGGGACAGGCGGGGCCTCCGCCCCGCCGGAGGGCGGGACCGCCGCGCTTCCGGAGAGTCCGGGCACGGCGGAACCTCCCCCGCCGGAGAACCCCGGCGGGGAAAGCTCCGGGGGGCAAGACCCCGCGCTTCCCGGCGACTCCGGCCAGAACCCTGCCGGGACGGAGGTTCCGCCGGTTCCGGAAGCTCCGCAGGAGCCGTCGGACCCCGGATTTGTCATCATCGAGCCTCCCCCCAGCGCCTGATGGCATTCACACATATTTTGGAAAGAGAGGCATGTCTATGACACCGAAAGAGCTGGCAATTATCGCGGCCAAGGCCCTGGACGAGAAGAAGGGAAAGGAGATCTCCGCCCTGGAGATCACAGACCTGACCACCCTGGCGGACTACTTCGTCATTGCCACCGGCACCTCCAACACGCAGATCAACGCCCTGTGCGACGCGGTGGAGAAGGCGCTGAAAGAGCAGGCCGGAGAAGCCCCCCTCCACCGGGAGGGCCACCGGGACGGCACCTGGGTGCTGCTGGATTACGGCTGCCTGGCGGTTCACGTGTTTTCCCAGGAGGCCCGGGAGTTTTACGATTTAGAGCGCCTGTGGTCCGACGGCAAGCCCGTGGACCTCACCGGCGTGCTGACGGCCGGCTAAAAGCCCTGGCGGACATCCGGGCGGCAAAAAAGAAAAGGGCCGGGAGAGAGGCAGTAACAGCCTCTCTCCCGGCTTACGCCATATTTAACGGATTTTCAGCACGCTTTCCAGGGTCTCCAGCAGCTTGCTGATGTCGATCGGCTTGGAGATGTGCCCGTTCATCCCGCACTTCAGGGCCGCCTGTTTGTCTTCTTCAAAAGCGTTGGCTGTCATGGCCAGGATGGGGATGGAGGCCAGTTTCGGGTTTTCCAGGCGGCGGATGCACTTGGTGGCCTCATAGCCGTTCATTTCCGGCATCTGGATATCCATCAGTATCAGCTGATAGTATCCCGGCTGGGATTTGCACAGCATATCCAAGGCCTCCTGGCCGGTTCCGGCGATCTCTACACTGAAGCCCGCTTCCTCCAGGATGGCCTGGGCAATTTCCTGGTTCAGCTCGTTGTCCTCCGCCAGGAGGATGCGTCCTGTAGCGATGGGCTGAGGGATATATTCACTGTCTTCCTCCGGCGCGTCCTTGGCGCTGACGACGGAGAGCAGACAGTCCCGCAGCTCCGAGAGGAACATGGGCTTGCCGCAGAAGGCTTTGACGCCGGCTTCCCGGGCCTCGTCCTCAATGTCGGACCAGTCGTAGGCCGTGAGGACAATAATAGGCACGTCCTCGCCGCATTCCTTCCGGATTCTCCGGGCGACCTCAATGCCGTTCATGTCGGGCAGGAGCCAGTCGATGATATAGACGCTGTAGAGGTCTCCCCGCATGACAGACTGGCGGGTGCGGAGCACCGCCTCCTTGCCGGAGAGGGTCCATTCCGCCCGGAGGCCGATTTGCTGGAGCATGTAAGATACGCTGTCGCAGGTGTTGAAATCGTCGTCCACCACCAGGGCACGGCAGCCGGTCAGCTGCGAAATGGTGGTGGGTTCCTTATGATCGGAGGAGAGGCGGAAGGTGATGCTGACCGTAAACTCTGTTCCGGCGCCCTGACGGCTCTGAATCTGGATGGAGCCGTTCATCATGTCCACAATATTCTTGGTGATGGCCATGCCCAGGCCAGTGCCCTGGATGCCGCTGGTGGTGGAGTTCCGCTCCCGCTCAAAGGGTTCGAAAATATGGGCGATGAACTCCTCGCTCATGCCGATGCCGGTGTCCTTGACACAGAACTCATAGGAGGCATAGCCCGCCGGCGCGCCGGACTTTTCCGTCACCCGCAGGCTGACGATGCCACCGGCGGGGGTGTATTTGATGGAGTTGCCCAGGATGTTCAGCAAAATCTGGTTCAGCCGGAGGCGGTCGCAGAAAATGTCCTCATTCCGCACATTCACCGCGTCCATGTACAGATCCAGCTGCTTGGCGTGGACGTCGGCCTGAATGATGCTGCGCAGGCCATGGAGGATGTCCGGCAGGGAGCAGGGCTTTTCATCTAAGTATATCTTGCCGCTTTCGATGCGGCTCATGTCCAGCACGTCGTTGATCAGGCTGAGGAGATGGTTGCCGGAGGTCATGATTTTCTTGAGATATTCGCTGACCAGCTCCTGGTTGTCAATATGGGTGGACGCCAGGGCGGTGAAGCCGATGATGGCGTTCATAGGCGTGCGGATATCGTGGGACATATTGGAGAGGAAGATGCTCTTGGCCTTGCTGGCCCGGTTGGCCTGGGAGAGGGCATCTTCCAGGAGGGTCTTTTTCTCCATCTCGGCCTGGGTCTCCTCATCCACGCTGCGAAAGCCGATCACCACGCCCCGTGTGCAGTCCCAGTCGCCGATACGCACGGCCTTTAACTGGAAATAGCGGACTTCATCGCCGCAGATGGTGCGGTAATTGAGGTAGTAAAGCCCCCGTTCCTGCAGCTCTTCGGCCAGGGTATCTCCTGTAAATACGCGAAGGAGCAGATCCTGGTCATCCGTATACACGCAGGTCCGGATATAATTTGCCATGCTCTCCCGCATGGACAGCTCCCCGTCAAAGAGCTGGTCTAAGATGCCGTAGGGGCAGGCATGAGTTCGCAGGGAGTGCCCCATACCAGTATCCAGGTCGAAATAGCAAACAAGGTTGAAGTCGATGCTCAGGACCTGCACCAGCTCCTGATGGCGGCGCTCCTTGCGGAGCTGTTCTTCCCGCTCCCGCTGCTTCTGGGCGGTGCAGTCCAGCAGGAAGCGCTGGTAAAACAGCTCGCCGTTTTCCTCTATAAGCTTGACGTTGCTCATGACGTGGATGATTGTCCCGCTGGAGTGCTGGACCTGGTATTCCACGCTGACGCTGTCACCGACGTTTTTCAGGGACTTGATGCAAGACAGCAGCTTTTCCCGGTCCTCCGCGACTACGGAGGTGGCAATGGTGTCAAAGCCGGCGCTGAACAGCTCCGCCTGGGACTCAAAGCCCAGGATTTCCAGAGCGGCCCGGTTGACGCTGATGATGCGGGACCCGTCCAGGCTGTGGCACAGCACGCCGCAGTCCATGGTGGTAAAGAGGGTTTCCAGGGCCTGGTTCTCCCGCTTCAGCTCCTCTTCATATTCCCGTTCGCGGGTCACGTCAATGGCCACGCCCACGGTACCCATAACGCCGCCGTCCACATCGTAGAGAGGGGACTTATAGGTGGTCAACAGCCGGGTGCCCTCGCCGGCCTGGATAACCTCCTCGGACACGCAGGTTTTCCCCGACTCCATGACGATGCGCTCGGATTCGATGCAGACGGGATCATCCTGCTCCACGTCCCAAATATACGCGTGCCGCTGGCCCTGTACCTGCTGCTTGGTCTTGTTCACGGTCTGGCAGAAGCTGTCGTTGACCTTTTCGTGGACGCCATCCTTCGTCTTGTACCAGACCAGGTTGGGAACGCTGTTGATAGTGGTTTCCAAATATTGGCTGGTCTGGAAAAGGTCCTTGCCCTGCTTGCAGCTTTGCTGCCAGCGCTGGAAGCGGAAGCGCAGCTCCTCGGCGGACATGGGAAGGAGCCAGATATCCGAGACGAGGGGGAAGAGGTCCGTCAGAGCGGGCATTTGATCCCGCTCCGCCAGGATAATCCGCTCTCCC
>JAAVYM010000050.1 GCA_022791135.1 Oscillibacter sp. | reverse complement strand
GGCGCCGCCACCGAGACCGAGATGAAGGAGAAGAAGCTCCGCATCGAGGACGCGCTGAACTCCACCCGCGCCGCTGTGGAAGAGGGCATCGTCGCCGGCGGCGGCACCATCTTCGTCAACGTCATCCCCGCCGTCGAGGCCCTGGTGGGCACCGTCGAGGGCGACGAGAAGACCGGCGTGCGCATCGTGGCCAAGGCCCTGGAGGCCCCCATCCGCCAGATTGCCGCCAACGCGGGTCTGGACGGCTCCGTGATTCTGGAGAAGGTCCGCTCCGGCGAGAAGGGCTTCGGCTTCGACGCCTATAAGGAGGAGTACTGCGACATGGTGGCCGCCGGTATCGTCGACCCCGCCAAGGTGACCCGCAGCGCCCTGGAAAATGCCGCCTCTGTTGCCGGCATGGTGCTGACCACCGAGTCCCTCGTGGCCGACAAGCCCGAGCCTCCCGCTCCCGCTCCTGCCGCACCCGATATGGGCGGTATGTACTAAGGCGTTTGACCGAACAAAAACCGGCGTCCGCTTATGCGGACGCCGGTTTCTTTTGTGGCTCTGCGGGCCTGAGCCTCCGGCCTTACGCTTCAAACCCGTGCACAATCTCCGCGCAGGCCCGGAACTCCTCTTCATCCGTCCGCCAGATCTCATATTCCGACAGGGACGGCAATCCCATGGAAACCGTACTCTTGCGGTAGGTCATGCCGCTGTTCA
This sequence comes from Oscillibacter sp., assembly GCA_022791135.1. Lineage (GTDB taxonomy): Bacteria > Bacillota > Clostridia > Oscillospirales > Oscillospiraceae > Oscillibacter. The sequence continues at coordinate 4,182 of JAAVYM010000050.1, read as the reverse complement.
GCGGACCCTTTCGGCCGGTGGTGTGGAACATATGGACGCCGGTGAGGCGGTGAATCTCCCGGAGGTTGTCCCGCCGCACGCCGCTGCCCGCCATGATGGCAATCCGACCCGCAGACTGGGCGTAGACCGCTTTCAGCGTCTCCGCTCCGGCCAGGGCGTTTTCCGCCTGGCCCGAGGTCAGGATCGTCCGGCAGCCCAGGCGGATGGCCGCTTCCAGCGCCTCCAGGGGGTCCCGGGTCATGTCGAAGGCCCGGTGGAGCGTTACGTCCAGGTCTCCGGCCGCCTCCAGCAGGCGGGCCATCACCCCTTCGTCCAGCGCGCCCTCTGGCGTCAGCGCCCCCAGAACCACGCCGTCCGCCCCCAGGCTGCGGAACAGGCGGACCGTCTCCTCCATCTCCTCCACCTCTATCGCGGAGTAAAGGAAATCCCCAAAGCGGGGGCGGATGAGGACGTTGATGGGCACGCCGCAGTCCCGGCGGACCTGCCGGAACAGGGCGGCGGAGGGCGTCGTGCCGCCGATGGCTAAATTGGCGCAAAGCTCCAGCCGGTCCGCGCCGCCCCGGCAGGCCGCAAGGGAGGAGGCGTGGGAATCCACACAGCCCTCAATCAGGCCGTATGCCATGGTCAGACGCCCTCCTTCCGGGCCGCAGACTCCAAAAGCCCCCGGCAACCCGCCAGGATATCCCGGTAGGCGGTCTCAAAGTCCCCTGTATACCAGGGGTCGGCTACCTCTTCCCCGGCCCGGCCCGCGTATGCAAGCAGGGCTTGGATTTTTCCCTCCGGGTCGCCGCCGCAGATGCGGTTCATGTTCCGCAGATTCGCCCGGTCCATGCCGATGAGGAGGTCATAGCGGGCGTAGTCGGCGCAGGTGAGCTGCCGGGAGGTCTTTCCGGCGCAGCCAATGCCGTGCTCGGCCAGCTTCCGACGTGCCGGAGGGTAAACGGGATTTCCAATCTCCTCCGTGCTGGTGGCGGCGGACTCTATGTGAAAACGGCTCTCCTGGCCCGCCTTTCGGGCCAGGTCCTTCATTACAAATTCCGCCATTGGGCTGCGGCAGATGTTGCCGTGGCAGACAAATAAAATCTTTAACATAGTCAGAAACCTCTCGAATGGATTGATATTCAGGGCATAGCAGGTGTTTTTCGGCATTTTTTGCTGTTCATTCTCTTGGCATAGCCCGGCATAAAATGGCACAGTTTTGCCCCTAAAAGTAGTACAAGAAGTAGTAAATCAGGGGTGTTCGTTCCATTTTACTGCTCGCTGTTTGCGACCCGTTTCAATTCCTCCTGTGCGTCCTCAAAGCCCAGGTGGGTGTAGGTGTTCAGCGTAACGCCAATATCCGAGTGTCCCATGAGGTATTGCAGCGTCCTGGGGTTCATGCCGCTCTTTGCCATGTTGAAACAAAAGGTGTGCCTGCATACATGTGGGGTGACTTTTGGCATCTGCACCTTGTAGATGCTGTTGTACTTCTGGCAAATGTGCTTGAAGTAATGCTCCCAGTGAAGTGCCACCACCGGCTTGCCATCCTTGTCAAGATACAGAAAGCCGCACCTGCCGTCGATCACCGGCTCGGTCTTGGGTCTTGGACGGTTGGCGATGATATGCTGGAAGCACTGGTACACATCGTCCGTCATGGGGATTTCCCGCGTCCCTTTGGAGGTTTTTGTGTCTTCGATGATGTACTCCATGTTCCGCTTCCGTTGGAGCTGGTGGTTGACACTGATCTTGCAGTTTTTCATATCTAAATAAGCCAGCGTCAAGCCCACAAATTCCGAGATGCGAAATCCAGTCTTGAACAGGATATAGATGCCGTCATAGTGCCGGGAGAAGTGCTTGTCATCCTTTGCAAATTCCAGAAATGCCCGTTCTTGTTTTTTCGTGATCGCTTCTCCTGTCACACTGTCGTTGACAACGACGGTGGCAGGCTGAAACTCAAACGGATTTTTGCGTATCATATCATCATCAACCGCCATCTGAACGGCAGGCGGACGACGCCCCGGATGGAGTGAATCGAACTCTGCTGGAGCTTTATCAGCCAGCACTTGGCGTCAGACAGCTTTACCCGGTCAATGCGCTGCCGGCCGAAGTCCTCTTTTTTGATGATATTGAGGACAAAATTGTAGTTGGCCTCGGTGTTGTGCCAGACGCCGGTTTTCTGCGAAAGGCACTTTTTCACCAAATCCAGAACTCTCATTCCTCCACCACGGGAGATATTGGCATCCTCAATGTCCCGCCGAATTTGCTTTTCTTTTTCCCGCAGGGAAAGCCCTTCACGTTTCCCTTGGGGCGTGCTGTCTGTGGCTTCCAGTTGTAAACAAACTGTGGCTTGCCGGTGGCGTCAATGTATTTGTACGCATATCGTCCGTCTTTGCGTTGGCTCTCTCCGCTGCGAAGAATGCGGTTTTTGCTGTCACGTCGCTTTTCGCTCACGTTTATGCTCCTTTCTTTGAAAAGAGCCTCGGCACGATATAATCATATTATACCATAGCCAAGGCTCTATTTCCATATTTATTTAAACCGGCTGTTCAGGATCTTTGCAGAATAGAGCGGTTAAATCGACAATAGTGCGTTTAGAAATTGCTCTAAACGCTGGCGTTTGATTCGGATTTTCACGCCGTTCTGAATGACAAAACCAGTGTCCAAATTATCGTGTACCAGTTTCCGCAGTTTCTTTTCTCCTATCCCGAAATAGTGGGAAGCTTCCTCAAGGGTGAGACAGAATTTGTCCTTTACCTGAATGCCGATTTTCTCGGCCATAGTTCACCAGCCTTTCTTTGAAATATCCAGACCCGCAGGCGGGAGGAACAGGGAAAGGGTAAGCCGGCACTCCCACTGGGGCCGGTTTATCCGTTCACGCCGAGAATGGCGCGGATGAGCTTGTTTTCCAGACGGCTTTTTATGTATTCGTTCAGGCAAGCGTGGGGACAGCCGCTTTCGTCGTAGACCGTCCGGGTAAAGAGCTTGTTTATGTAGCCCTCATAGTACCGCAAGACCTGTTCCACAGCGCCGGCGTCCCCAGTGCGGGCCGCGTCGCTCACCGCCAGCGGCAGCAGTTCACGGCCTTTGTAGTTTCAGCACTTCATGGCGCTAACCTCCTTTCCTCGCTGTCAATTTTGTCCGCAGGACTTTCAGCGGCTTTGTTCTGCGCCGCTGGACGGCACTCCGGGACAGGCCCAGGGACTTGCCGGTTTCGCTGTCTGTCAAATCCAGAACCAAGTGCAAAATCAAAATGCTTTGCTCCTGTTCCGGCAGACCGGCAAAGGCGTTGGCAACCTGTTCGCTGCTGATTGGCATGTCATAGCCGCAATTCCCCCAGACGGGGGACGGGCTTTTTTTGATAATGGCACTCTCAACTTCTCACAACGGAATATCCACATAGCGGCTACCTCCTGAAAGCTGCCAATAAACAGTCAGGCGACGGCACTTTTTACCAAAGTACCGCCGCCATGCGGAATGTATATAAAGCCAATATGGAGCCTGTGTGAAACGGGGATTTTTGTTATTCCCTCGGTGTGACTACAATGCCATCTGAATTATCCGAGTCGCGAAAGCTGTAAGTACAACCGTCAGGTAAAGTTACATCATCGGAATTGTCCTCCGTGTTCAGTCCAGGTTCGGTGTCGATCTCAATATCTGCATCATCAATTTCGGCGGAGTTCCCTATGTTCGTGTCCTGATTTCCGCCATCTTTCTGATCGGTACAGCCAGTGAACAGCGAGAAACAGGCCAGCATACACGCCAAAATAGCAATAATTTTCTTCATCACATTTCCCTCTCTTTCAAATGTCCCCGTTTGATTTCCAGCACCACATCTGCTTGCTTTGCCACCTCGCCGGAGTGTGTCACAACTACTACACACTTCCCAAACGCATGGGCGCTCTCTTTCAAAACCGCTGTGATTTCGTCCGCGGCGCCGGCATCCAGGTTCCCGGTCGGCTCGTCCGCCAGAATAACCGGGGCATCGGAGGCCAGCGCCCGCGCGATCGCCACCCGCTGCTGCTGTCCGCCGGACAGTTTCAGTACGTTCCGGGTGATTTCGTCCTGCTCCAGCCCTAGTCGTTCCAAAATAGGAGCGGCGTCTAGCTTGGCGGTGAGCCGCACGTTCTCAATGGGCGTCATATAGTCAATCAGGTTGTAGCTCTGGAAGATCAGCGAGATATGGTTTCTGCGGTGATGTTCCAG
>JAAVYM010000116.1 GCA_022791135.1 Oscillibacter sp. | reverse complement strand
GTAGCAGCGGACATTGGCCCGCTCGCCCTCGCTGTAGCGGGTCTCCTTGACCACCTTCACTTCGCCGGTGGAATAGTCGAACTGGGTCTGAACATAGGTGAAGCCGTTGATGCGGCTGATAATCTGAGCCGCGTCCTTACCCAGGCCGTTGAGGATGACCCGGAGGGGTTCCTGACGGGCCTTGTTGGCGTTGCGGACGATGCCGATGGCGCCCTCGGCAGCGGCAAAAGACTCGTGGCCCGCCAGGAAGGCGAAGCACTTCGTCTCATCCCGGAGGAGCATCGCGCCCAGGTTGCCGTGGCCCAGGCCCACCTTGCGGTCGTCGGCCACAGATCCGGGGATGCAGAAGGCCTGGAGGCCCTCGCCGATGGCCTCGGCGGCCTCGGCGGCAGTAGACACGTTCTTCTTCAGCGCGATGGCTGCGCCCACGCAGTAGGCCCAGCATGCATTTTCAAAGCAGATGGGCTGGATGCCCTTGACGATCTCATAGGGGTCAAAGCCCGCAGCCTTGCAGATCTCGCGGCACTCCTCCACGCTCTTAATTCCGTACTGCGACAGGACGGAATTGATCTTGTCGATTCTTCTCTCGTAGCTTTCAAACAGAGCCATTTCTCAATTCCTCCTTTTCTTACTCGTGGCGGGGGTCGATATACTTGGCGGCGCCGTCAAACTGGCCATAGTGGCCATTGGCCTTGTCCAGGGCCTCATTGGCGTCGGTTCCCTTCTTGATGTCGTCCATCCTCTTGCCTAGGTTGACGAACTCATAGCCGATGATTTCATCGTCTTGGTTCAGGGCGATGCGGGTGACGTAGCCCTCGGCCATTTCGAGGTACCGGGGGCCCTTGGCCTTGGTGCCGAACATGGTGCCCACCTGGGAGCGAAGGCCCTTGCCCAGGTCCTCCAGGGACGCGCCGATGGGGAGGCCCCCCTCGGAAAAGGCGGTCTGGGTCCGGCCGTAGACGATCTGGAGGAACAGCTCCCGCATGGCGGTGTTGATGGCGTCGCACACCAGGTCGGTG
>JAAVYM010000049.1 GCA_022791135.1 Oscillibacter sp. | reverse complement strand
TGAATGACCGCATCGTGTTTCTGGGCGAGGAGGTCAACGCCACCACGGCCAGCCTGATCGTGGCCCAGCTTCTCTACCTGGAGGCCCAGGACCCCGACAAGGATATTCAGCTTTATATCAACAGCCCCGGCGGCTCCGTTACTGACGGAATGGCAATTTACGATACCATGCAGTATGTCAAGTGCGACGTGTCCACCATCTGCGTGGGCATGGCCGCCAGCATGGGCGCGTTCCTCCTCTCCTCTGGCGCCAAGGGCAAGCGCATCGCCCTGCCCAATGCGGAGATTATGATCCACCAGCCCTCCGCCGGCACCCAGGGCCAGATTACTGACATGGCCATCCACCTCAAGCGGCTGGAGATCATCAAAAAGCGGATGAACCGCATCCTGGCAGAAAACACCGGCCGCTCCGTGGAGGAGGTCACCGCCGCCTGCGAGCGCGACCACTTCATGAGCGCCGAGGAGGCCAAGGAGTTTGGCCTGATTGACAAGATCTTAATTAACAAGGAAGAGAAAAAGGACGAGGCGTGACCCGATCCCTTGAGAGAGAACTGAGGTAGAGACCATGAATGACGACGGCAAGAAAGCGCTGCGGTGTTCCTTCTGCGGCAAGCATGAACAGCAGATTCACCGCATGATACAGGGACCCGGCGTGCGTATCTGCGACGAGTGCGTTCACCTGTGCATGAGCATTTTGAACGACGGCTTTGAGCCGGATGCTCCGGCGCTGGAGGACATCCCCGATCAGCTGCCGACTCCCCGGGAGATCCGCGACGTGCTGGATCAGTACGTCATCGGCCAGGAGGAGGCGAAGGTGGCCCTGTCCGTGGCAGTGTACAATCATTATAAGCGCATCTTTTTCGGCGGCGACGAGGACGTGGAGCTGCAAAAGAGCAACATCCTGATGCTGGGTCCCACCGGCTCCGGCAAGACGCTCTTCGCCCAGACCCTGGCCCGGATTTTGAAGGTGCCCTTCGCCATTGCCGACGCCACCACCCTGACCGAGGCCGGCTACGTGGGCGACGATGTGGAGAATATTCTCCTGCGCCTGCTCCAGGCCGCGGACTTCGACGTGGAGCGGGCCGAGCACGGCATCATCTACGTGGATGAAATCGATAAGATCGCCCGAAAGAGCGAGAATACCTCCATCACCCGGGATGTCTCCGGCGAAGGTGTGCAGCAGGCGCTGCTGAAAATCGTGGAGGGGACCGTGGCCAACGTGCCGCCCCAGGGCGGGCGGAAGCACCCCCACCAGGAGTTCATCCAGATGAATACGAAAAACATCCTCTTCATCTGCGGCGGCGCCTTCGACGGGCTTGAGAAGATCATCGAAAAGCGCCTGGACCAAAAGAGCATCGGTTTCGGCGCCAATGTTCAGGGCAAGAAGGATAAGGACTTGAGCAAGATCCTCCATGAGGTTCAGCCCCACGACATCCTGAAGTTCGGCATCATCCCCGAGCTGGTGGGCCGCCTGCCGGTGATTGCGCCGCTGAACGGGCTGCGGCGGGAGGACTTGGTTCGGATCCTCCAGGAGCCGAAGAATGCCCTGGTCAAGCAGTATAAAAAGCTGCTGGAGTACGACGACGTGGAGCTGGAGTTTGAACCCGACGCGCTGGACGCCATCGCTGACAAAGCTATTGAGCGCAACATCGGCGCCCGGGGTCTCCGGGCCGTCATGGAGGGCATGCTGACCCAGATTATGTACGACATTCCCTCGGACCCCACCATTGTCAAGGCTGTGGTGACCCGGGAGTGTGTAGAGGGCAAGGGGCAGCCGATTTTGACCAAGGACCCGGAGAAGGTGGGCTACTCTGTGAAGCTGAACACCGGGAAGGGCGGAAAACCCAAGAAAGCGCCTCCAAAATCCGCGTCTTGAGTACAAAAGGAGACCGGTATTTAGAACCGGCTCGAAAGAGGAAGGGACGGGTTGTCCCTTCCTCTTGGGTTGTTTGGCCCGATTCCATTCTCTTCCATCCCCGCCGGGCTGCCGGCGTTCTCCCGGAAAGGAGCGTGACTTTATGGAATACACAACGGTGAACCTGCCTGCTCTGGCCTTGCGCGGGCTGACGGTTTTCCCCCATATGAACCTGACCTTTGATGTAGAGCGCCCGTCTTCCATTGCCGCCCTGGAGCGCGCTATGGGAGGAGATCAGGACATTTTCCTGGTCACACAGCGGGAGATCAGCGTGGAGCTGCCGGGGGAGGACGACTTGTACCAAATCGGCACCATATCCCATGTCCGGCAGATTCTTCGCCTGTCTCCCGGATCCGCCCGGGTGATGGTGGAGGGACGGAAGCGGGCCAGGCTGCGGCGGTTGTGGCAGACCACGCCCTATCTCCAGGCCCATGTGGAGGAGGTGGCGGAGAAGCCTGCCTCCGAGTCCTTCCGCCGCAGCGCCCGGACGGAGGCGCTGCTCCGCCAGGCGTGGAGTTTGTTCAGCGAATATGCCCAGATGTCCGGCAGCATCCCGGAAGAGGTGGTCACCGCCGTGCTGGATAATCGGGAGGCGGGATACCTGGCGGATTTCATTGCTCAGAATATCCCCCTGCGGCACACGGATAAGCAGGAGATCCTGGAGGAGCTGGACCCCTTTGTCCGCCTGCGCAAGCTGAACGGCCTGCTGGCGCGGGAGTGCAGCATACTGGGCTTTGAGCACGAGATGGAGGGGAAGATCCGGGACCAGCTGGTGCGGACCCAGCGGGAACAGATCCTCAAGACTCAGATCCGCGTGCTGCAAAACGAGCTGGGTGAGGACGGCGATGAGGACGACGCCGAGGAGTACTGCCGCCGGATTCTGGAGCTGAAGCTGGAGGAAGAGGCGGAGCAGCACCTGCTGAAGGAGGTGGGGAAGCTCTCCCGGCAGCCTTACGGAAGCGCGGAGGCGTCCGTGATCCGAAACTACCTGGATGTATGCCTGGAGATTCCCTGGAACACCACAACCCGGGAGCGGGTCAGCGTGGATGCTGCCCGGAAGGTGCTGGAGCGGGAGCACTTTGGGCTGGAGAAGGTAAAAGAGCGCATTTTGGAGACCATTGCCGTCCGGCAGATGAATCCCAAGGGCAAGGGGCAGATCCTCTGCCTGGTGGGGCCGCCGGGAGTGGGGAAGACCTCCATTGCCATCAGTGTAGCCAAGGCTTTGAACCGGAAGCTGGCCAGGCTGTCCCTGGGCGGCGTGCGGGACGAGGCGGATATCCGCGGTCACCGCAGGACCTACATAGGGTCCATGCCGGGCCGGGTGATTGACGCGATTACCCGGGGCGGATCAATGAATCCGCTGCTGCTGCTGGATGAGATTGACAAGCTGGGCAATGATTACCGGGGAGATCCGGCCTCCGCTTTGCTGGAGGTGCTGGACAGCGAGCAGAACCACGCTTTCCGGGACCACTATTTGGAGATTCCCGTGGATTTGAGCCAGGTGATGTTTATCACCACTGCCAACACCACAGATACGATTCCCAGGCCCCTGCTGGACCGGATGGAGGTGATCCGCCTCTCCAGCTATACGGATGAGGAGAAGGTGGAGATTGCCCGGCGGCATCTGCTGCCCAAGCAGATGGCGGAGCACGGGCTGAAGAAGAGCACCCTGCGAGTCGGCGACGACGTTTTCCGGGCCATCATCCGGGATTACACCCGGGAGTCCGGCGTGCGCCTGCTGGAGCGGCGCATTGCGGCGCTTTGCCGGAAGACGGATATGAAGCTGCTGTCCGGCGAGACGAAGCGGGTCCAGGTGATGGTGGAGGAGCTGCCGGAATTTTTGGACTGCCAGCCCTATCCCCCCGCCCTCCATACGGAGCGGGAGGAAGTTGGCGTAGTCAACGGCCTGGCCTGGACGGAGACCGGCGGCGAGATTCTGGAGGTGGAGGTTGTCGTCTGCGAGGGCAGCGGCAAGCTGGAGCTGACCGGAAACCTGGGGGATGTGATGAAGGAGTCCGCCCAAGCGGCGCTGAGCTGTATTCGCAGCCGGGCAGAGGTGCTGGGCGTGGAGGCGGATTTTTACAAGACCAAGGATATCCACGTCCATTTCCCGGAGGGAGCGGTGCCCAAGGACGGCCCCTCCGCCGGAATTGCGGTAACCACGGCCATGCTGTCCGCCCTGACGGAGCGGAAAATTCGGGAGGGTCTGGCCATGACGGGGGAGGTAACCCTCCGGGGCCGGGTACTGCCCATCGGCGGGCTGAAGGAGAAGACGATGGCCGCTTTACGCTGCGGTATCGCTACAGTACTGATCCCGAAGGACAACCTCCGGGATTTGGAGGAGATCGACCAGACGGTCCGCTCCGCCTTGCAGTTTGTTCCGGTGGAGACGATTGACCAGGTCTTTGCAGCGGCGCTGGTTCCGCTGCCGGAGGCGCTCCGGGAAGAGGCGCCCGTCCCTGCCTTTCCGGCCATTGGGCGGGAGAAGAAAGAGGCTGCCCTGCGGCAGTGAAGGAGGGGCTATGCCCATCAATTTTGGAAAAGCGGAATTTGCCCGCTCCGCCGGCAGCGCGGAGCAGTTTCTGCGGGATGGATTGCCGCAGTTTGCCTTTGCGGGCCGGTCTAACGTGGGGAAGTCCTCGGTGATCAACCGCCTGTTGGGGAGGAAGAATCTGGCCTATGTGGGTTCTTCGCCGGGGAAGACAACCCAGGTGAACTATTACCTGGTGGACCGCCGTACCTATCTGGTGGATCTGCCGGGCTATGGCTATGCAAAGGTTTCCAGGGCGGAAAAGGAGCGCTGGGGGAGGCTGATGGAGCGCTATTTCCAGGAGGCCCCCGTCACCGCAGGCGTTCTGATTGTGGATGTCCGCCACAAGCCCACAGAGAATGATTGGATTATGCACAGCTGGTTCCGGGATACAGGCTGCCCGGAGATTGTGGTGGCCAACAAGCTGGATAAGCTGAAAAAGAGCGAGATCGAACCGGCCCTGGGTTTGATCCGGCAGACGCTGGAGCTGGGGGAGGGGGATGTGCTTCTGCCCTTTTCCGCCGGGAAGGGGACAGGGAAGGAAGAGCTGATCCGGTTGCTGAACGCCGCTGCTGAGAAGTGAAGAGGAAAAACGGCTGCATGGCGCAAGAGTGCCCTGCGGCCGTTTTTTATACCGGCTGGACGGAGCTTGAGCTTCCCGGGCCTCATATTTGGAGAGGCGGATTCATAGGTTTGGCCGAGGTGATTCTATGAACGCTGTGCAATTGGAATTGGAGGAACGGCGGCAGGAGAAAGACGGCCTCTTGACGGAGGTCATCCAAAGAGCCGTTTCGGCCTGGCTTGTCAAGGAGCTTGCCAAGCGGTGCAAATGACATCTTTGCCCGGTGAAAAAGGGCGGAAAGAGGCGGGGAGAATTCTGTGCGCGATCTATGTGCGCCTGAGTAAGGAGGATGAAGACAAGCGCCAAGTCGAATCTGAGAGCATCCAGAACCAAAAGTCCCTGTTGGCTGCCTATGCCGTTGACCACGGCTGGGACATCTACGCCATCTACTGCGATGAGGATTACTCCGGCGCGGACAGCCTCCGCCCGGACTTTAACCGAATGCTTTGTGCGGCAAGGGCGAAAAAGTTCCAGATCATCCTCTGCAAATCCCAGTCGCGCTTTACCCGGGACATGGAGCTGGTAGAGAAGTACATCCACGGCTTGTTTCCCATTTGGGGTATCCGCTTCATCGCTGTGGCCGACAACGCCGACACCGAGGTCAAAGGCAACAAAAAAGCCCGTCAGATCAATGGACTGGTGAACGAGTGGTACCTGGAGGACCTCTCTGAAAATGTCCGCATGGTTTTTGATCTGAAGCGACGGGAGGGTCAGTACATCGGTGGATTTCCCATCTATGGCTACCAAAAGGACCCCGAAAACAAAAACCATCTCGTCATCGACCCTGAGGCTGCCGAGGTGGTCCGGCAGATTTTCCGGTGGTCCCTGGAGGGCCATGGCAAGCAAAACATTGCCTATAAGCTCAATGAGCGAGGTATCCCGAGTCCGTCTAAGTACAAAGCAGAACGAGGCTGGACCTGTAATCATCCGGCAAAAAATGACTGCGGCCTCTGGAACAAGACCACGATCTGGCGCATCCTTCACAATGAGATGTACACAGGCACCATGATTCAGGGGCGGCGCAAGAAGGCCAGCTACAAGTCGAAAGTCCTGATTGATGTCCCAGAGGACCAGTGGTATCGGGTCGAAGGCACTCACGAACCGATCATTGACCGGGAGACTTTCGACACTGTCCAACGAAGTTTGGCTGTGCGTTCTAAAACCGACGGCAGCGGGGAAGTCCATCTCCTGTCCGGTCTGGTAAAGTGCATGGACTGCGGCAGCACCATGAGCAAGGTCACGGACTGCCGGCAGGGGAGACCTCGCATATCCTACCTCCGCTGCAAGCTCTACGCGGACAGCGGTAAGGCGAAACGCTGCACCCGCCACTCCATCCGCCTCGACAAACTGGAGGAGCTGGTATCGGACCGCATCCGCTATTATGTCCGGACTTACTACAAGCTGGAGCCGCTTGACATTCAACCAAAGCAGGACACCAGGAAGGAAGCCCTGGAGCAGAAACGCAGGTCCTTAACTGCTCAATTGGAAAAGCGCAGCCAAGCCCTGAAAACCCTTTACTTAGACAAGGTTTCCGGTATCCTCTCCGATGGTCAATTTACCGACTTGAATCAATCCTTCCTGGAAGAAAAAAGCCGCCTGGAACAGCGGCTCGCAAAGATCGACAGTGAACTGGCCGACCAGGAAAAGCTCCAGCAGCAAGCGGACCTGATGGAACGGGCCAAAGAACTCCTAAAGCTGGAAACCGTCCCCCGAGAGTTGGTAGTAGCCCTGGTCGATAAAATCCAAATTGGCGAACGCAACCCGGACACTGGGGAACAGCAAGTCCGCATTACCTGGAAGTTTTAATTTCTCCTGGAGCCTCCGGCGAGACGCTCCGCTGTCACCGATCTCTCATTGCAAGCCTTCCATCCGCGCTCTGCGCGGAATTACGGGGGCTTTGCAGGGGCGCTGCCCCTGCACCCCGCCACCTTTTGAAAAAGGTGGATGAAAACTTTTATCTGCGTCCTATCGTTACTCTCGCCCACGTCATCGAACCCCAATATCCCGCCGCTGTAGACCGCTACGTCGACCTGGGCCGTTTCTACGACCTCACCGCCGCAAAGACTGCGGCTGATGACGTAAAGGCCTGCACCCATGCTTATAAATCCGCCTATGTCCGGGCCTACCACAGCCTGAAAGCGGCCCGGCAGGTGGAGCTGGACGCGATAAATTCCGTTCACAGGGACTTTGACGCCGCGCGCCTGGACCGCCGGCTTAAAGGGATCATTGCCCGGGAATTCCGGAGCAAGGGAAACCAGCAGGGAAAAACTACACACCGCTTTCTTGGCAGTATCACGCATAAGGGCTACATCTGGCGCTACGACAGCGTAGATGCCCTATGCCCGAAGGTCTATGAGTTTGTTGACGCCTGGGAGCTGGCCGGACCGGCCCTGGCCCGGCTCCATGCCGCGGCGGTGGAAAAGGGCTGGGATACCATCGTCTGTGTTGCTCCGGAGGACGTGGGCCGTATGGAGCATCTGCTGATTCCCGGCCTGGGGCTGGCCTTCATCACCTCTTGCCCGGGAATGGATTACGGCAAAAAGCCCTACCGCCGCATCCGCCTGGATACCGTGGCGGAGACAGAGGGGAAATCCCGCCTCCGGTTCCAGACCCGGATGGTGGCACTGCTTCGGGAAGAGGCGGTCGACGCCTTGAAAGAGGCCAAGCGAAATCACGATGCTCTGGAGGCGGTCTATAACCCATACGTCGACTTTGACGGCGTCCGGGCGCAGGCGGCCCTGGAAGCCGGCCGTCTTCTCTCTTACATTTCCCTCGGGAAAGAAAAGTAAGAAAAAGAACATCCATGCGCCGGCGTCTGGAGACGAGCCAGGCCGGACCATCGAATAGTCAAAAGCAAAAAAACGGCGGCAGCGAAGAAAAGACTTCGTTGCCGTCGCTTCAGCTTCCATGACCTCCAGACTTCCCAGAGCGCGCGAAAGTTTTTTGCCTAGTTTTTTTTCAAAAAAGCTAGTTCAGGAAGTCTTTGAGTTTTTTGCTTCTGGAGGGATGACGGAGCTTGCGGAGGGCCTTGGCTTCAATTTGGCGGATACGCTCCCGGGTGACGTTGAACTCCTTGCCAACCTCCTCCAGGGTCCGTGTCCGGCCGTCCTCAATGCCGAAGCGAAGCTTCAGCACCTTCTCCTCCCGGGGAGTCAGGGTGGACAGCACATCCATCAACTGCTCCTTCAAGAGGGTGAAGGACGCGGCCTCCGAAGGCTCCGACGCGCCCTCGTCGGGGATGAAGTCGCCAAGGTGGCTGTCCTCCTCCTCGCCGATGGGGGTCTCCAGGGAGACGGGTTCCTGGGCAATCTTCATGATCTCCCGCACCTTGTCCACAGGCATGCTCAT
>JAAVYM010000048.1 GCA_022791135.1 Oscillibacter sp. | reverse complement strand
TACCGCCATTACGTCCGCCAGGTCCATCGACCCGCCTACATGCCCGAAGCCCCGGCTGTGGATCACCTTCAGCGTCTCCAGCCGAATTTCCGCCGCCAGAACTTTTAGCTTTTTTTCATTCATCGGGTTCGCTTCCTTTCCTGTTTGTTATGAGTTCCTTTGGAGCCTCTCCTTGCTAATTATTTTACTCCACATTCGCTGTCCGCGTCAATGACAATTATATTTTTAACAAAGTTTCTGCGTGCACTTTTGCCGGTTTTGCGTGCATTTTCCCGAGACCTGATCCCATAAAACAACAGTATGTATTCTTAGGCAAGTTTCCGCCGGATGCGGGGCGGGCACCAGCTGCTTTTCGCGCTGCGGCATGGGAACAGACCTTCATTCCAGGAGGCCGGGAGCTGCGCTCCCGGCCTCCTTTGCAAAATTCTTATTCGTATTGGGTCCCGGCGCCCTCGACCATGGCGTCATAGGCCCGCTTGACCTTGTCGTAGTTCTTGTCCCGGTCCAGCACCACGCCGCGGCCAACGCCGTCCACAATCCGCCCAACGCCGATGGCCTCCAGCTTCGCGTCCGTCTCCGCCAGCAGCGCCGGCGCAGAGCCGGGGTCCGTGGAGCGGCCGTCGAAGATGATATGCAGGTACACCCGGTCCAGCCCGTTGTCCCGGGCCATCTCGCAGATGTTCAGCGGATAATCGATGCAGCCGTGGGAGGACTTATACGTCAGGTACGCCAGTAGGTGCAGCGCCGTGCCGTTCTTCTTGGCGTGCTCGATCGCCTGGAGGAAGATGGGGTTTTGCTTGAAGCTGCCGTCCTTCACGGCGGCGTCCAGGCGGACGTCGTCCTGCATCACGCAGCGGCCTGCGCCCAGGTTGGAATGCCCCGCCTCGGAGTTGCCGGCCTTCCCGGCCCCCAGGCCGACATACTCGCCGGAGGCGTGGAGCTTCGACCAGGACTGGCCCGCCAGCAGGGCGTCCCAATAGGGGGTGTCCGCCACATGAATGGCGTCGCCCTCGTCGCCCGTGCCCAGGCCCCAGCCGTCGCAGATGATGAGGAGCATCTTCCGGCCCTCACCCCAGTCCTTGCCCTCGCACAGGGGCCTGCCGTCCATTTCGGCGGGCTGGGGAATGCCCAGGACGTTCAGCACAGTGGGGGACACGTCGCTCAGCGCGCCGTCCCGGAGGGCGATGGGACTCTTGTCCGCCGGGTCAATCAGGATGAAGGGCACCAGGTTCGTGGTGTGGGCGCCATCGGGCTTCCCGGCGGCGGTGTAGAGCTTTTCGATGTTGCCGTGGTCGGCGGTGATGGCCACGACATAACCCTTGCCCAGGGCGTCGTTCACCACTTTGTCCAGGTACCGGCTCACGTAGCCGCAGGCTTTGATCTTCGCCTCGGTGTTCTGGGTGTGGCCGATGACGTCGCCGTTGGCAAAGTTTGTGACCACAAAGTCGTACTTGCCCAGGGCGTCTATGACCGTGTCCGCCACCTTCGGCAGCGACAGCTCCGGCTGCTGGTCAAAGTCGATCCCCTTGGGCGAGGGGATGCACACGTCGTCCTCCCCGGGGAAGGGGTTGTTTTCGCCGCCGTTGAAGAAGAACGTCACATGGGCGAACTTCTCGCTCTCGGCACAGTGAAACTGGGTCTTCCCCGCCTCGCTGAGAACCTGGGCCAGGGGCTTTACCACCTTGGCGGGGGCAAAGGCGATGGGCAGGTCCTTAAACTTGTCGTGGTACATGGTCATAATCACGAAGTCCAGGTCCCGCAGCGCCCGGCGCTCCGCCTTGTCAAACTCCGGCTCGGTGAACATCTCGGTCAGCTCAATCTCCCGCTCGCCCCGGCGGCAGCAAAAAATGGCGGCGTCCCCGTCGGAGATCCTGCCCACCGGCCTGCCGTTTTCCACCAGGACCATGGGTTCGAGATGATAGTCGTCCTGGCCCAGCTCATAGGCCCTCTTGACGGCTTCGGCCAGCTGCGCGCCGCCGTATTTTCTATCAGACATTGCTTTAACCTCCAGCTTTTATTAAGATATCATATAAAATTCGGGTTCAGAGCCTCGGAAGCGGACGCTTCCGCCCGGGAACATGCGCGCTCCCGGGCAAGCCCTTACTGCCCGTCTGCGGGCGGGATCAGCTTTTCAAGCGCTACCTTGCCCCGCTCCGGGAAAATGTCCAGCAGCTGCGAAAACGTATACACCTTGCCGTCGGGCATGTTCTCCTCCGTCAGCTTCAGCGGCTTGCTCCGGTCGTACTGCACCGCCACGGTCATGCCGAAGTCCACGGCCTTGGCCCCCACGATGTCCCGGTTCAGGTTGTCACCCACGTAGCAGCAGTTCTCCGGCTGCGCGCCCACTTCTTCCATGGCGTAGTAATAGATGGCGGGGCCGGGTTTGCGGATATAAGTAATGGACGACTGCTGGACCGTCTTGAAATAGGGCCGCAGGCCGTCGGCGTCCAGCCACTCGTCCACCTCCCGTTTGCCAACCAGGTCGCTGATGATACCCATGGTGTAGCCCCGGGCGCACAGCTCCTTGACCGTCTCCGCGCCGCCTTCCACCACGGTGCGGCGGCCCTTGGTCTGGCGGTATTGATAGGTCAGCTCCGAGGCGTTTTTCAAGATGCGCTCCCGGTCCATATCATAGGCAAGCCAGCGGGTCCACAGCACCTCCTCCGGGGCCTCGCACATGAACTTCAGCGCCCAGTCCCGGTATTTGTCGTAGCGCTTTTCGATGACGTCGCTGAACCACTGGTTCGGGTTTTCGGTCTCCACTCCGCACAGACCGGCAATCTTCGCCCGGGCCGCAGAGAGGTAGGCCGGGTCCTCGTCGATGACCCGGAACGTGCCCCCCAGGTCCAGGAAAATATAGCGGATATCGGTGTTCATTCGCTGTCGTCCTCCTTTTTTGCAGGCTCTCCAAACGCCGGACACGCCCGGGGACCTCCGCCCCCGGACGCCCCGGCGTCCATTCAGTTTAACGGCGGGAGCAGGTCCAGAATCTCCCGGAAATCGCTGACCACTGCGTCGGGCCGGTTGGCCTCGGTGAATTCTACGGCGTGCTTCTTCTCCGGGGAGCGGAAGATGATGTTGCAGCCGATGCCGGCCTCCTTCGCCCCGGTGATGTCCCGCTTCACATTGTCCGCGACGGACACGCAATCCTCCGGCGCCGCGCCGATGTCCCGGCAGGCGATGCGGTAAATCTCGGAGCAGGGCTTGCGCAGGCCGCAGGCGGAGGAGAGGATAACGGTGTCAAAATACTGGGCCAGGCCGTCCTCCTCCAGCCAGTCGGGGACCTCGTTCTCCCCGATGAGGTTGGAGATGATGCCCAGCTTATACCCCCGGTCATGGAGGCCGCGGATAACCTCCACGCCGCCGTCCACCACCACCCGGCGGCCCTTGCACTGGCGGTACTGGAAGCTCAGCTCGTGGCAGACCTGCTTGATCCGGGCCTGGTCATAGTCCGGCAGCAGCCACTTGCACCACAGCTCCTCGTCACCGGACTCCCGGTTCTCCCCCAGCGCCCAGTCCCGGTAGGGTTTATAGCGCTCTTCAATCAGCTGATAGAACTCCTCATAGGGCACGGGAGAGCCGGCGATCTCCGCCATCTTCCGCCGGGCGTGCTTCATCCAGGGTTCCTCCAGCAGCGCAATGCGGAGGGTGCCCCCCAGATCGAAGAAGACGGCCTTATAGCGCTTTGTCATATCCATGGCGTTCTCCTTATTCTATGTTGTGGTCCTCGTCCGTTTCCGCATCAGGAATCCGTGCGGGCCGGGAAAATGTCCAGCAGCTGGGAAAGGGCCGTGATCACGTGGTCGGGGGTGAACTCCTTGCCGGTGGCATGCTCCCTGTTCAGCGTGTCCGGCTCGTCGATGCGGATCATCATGCCAAAGCCGGCGGCCTGGGTGCCCTCCACGTCCCGGACCGGGTTGTCGCCCACGTAGGCGCAGTTGGCCTCCGGCGTGCCGATGCAGCGGCAGGCCAGGTGGTAAATCTCCGGGTTGGGCTTGCGCAGCCGGACCTTGGAGGACAAGATGGTGGTCTTGAAGCACTGGGCCACGCCGTCCGCCGCCATCCAGTCGGGAATCTCCGTCTCCGTGACGGTGTTGGCAATGATGCCCAGGGTATAGCCACGGGCGCAGAGTTCTTTCAAGGTGGGCACCGCGTCCGCCCGGGCCACCCGGCGGCCGTCGTGATCCCGCCAGAGACGGGTGAGCTTGGGAGCGTTGGCGAAAATCATATTCGGCTCGTACTCCGGCAGCATGTATTGCGTCCACAGCTCGCCCTCCGAGGCGTCCAGCAGCGTCTCTTTGGACATCTTGCGGTATCTCTTCCAGCGCTCCTCCAGCTTGGCGAACAGCTCGTCATGGGTCTCCGTGGTCTGGATCAGCTCCATCAGGCCGGCCTCGGCCTTGTCGATGAAGTCCTGCTCCTTCAGCACGATGCGCAGCGTATTGCCCACGTCGAAGAAAATCGTCTTGATATCGGGATTCATGATCCTTCCTCCTTTTATGCGGTCTTTTCGCCTCCGGAAACGGATTCCAAGGGGCGGCTGGGCCGCCGCCGGCCCGTTTGTAAACGTTTGCGGCCTTTTCAGGCTTATTCTAAATGAAACCGCGGTCCTTTGTCAATATACCAAACGCCAAAGAGTTCGTTTATTTTTCGTTTTTCTGCCCAAAGATGGGAAAAATCCAGATTGTTATTGACATTGACGGGAAAATCAGATATTCTTTACTTGACAACTGGAACCGGCCGGAGTTTGGCCGGTTCGAAAAAATAAAACGGAAACGTTTACAAACCCAAAGGGGACGGAAAGGGGAAAAAGCCATGAAAAGCGTAACTCTAAAGGACGTCGCAAAGGCGGCCGGCGTCTCCTACGCCACCGTCTCCCGTGCTCTCTCCGGCAGCCATCAGATCGGCAGCGACACCCGGGAGCGCATCATCAAGCTCTGCGACGAGATGGGCTACACCACCAATTACGTCGCCCGCTCCATGGTCACCAAGCGCACCGGCCTCATCGGCCTGGTCGTCCCCTCTATTGACAACCAATTTATGTCCGAGCTGGCCTATTACGCCGAGATGTGCGCCCGGGGACATGGGTTCAACATCATGCTCTGCAACTCCGGCCCGGACCTGAAGCAGGAGAAGACCGTGGTCAAGCTCCTCCTCAGCCGGCAGGTGGACGGCATCCTTATCGTCCCTCAAAGCCCCAAGACCTATGAGACCGTCCGGGCTTACACGGATCAGGTGCCCACCGTGTTCCTCAGCGAGAACCTCCGGGACCAGCCCCAGAGCTATGTCGCCGTGGACAACAGCCGGGGAACCTATATCGGCACAAAGTACCTCTATGATCTGGGCCACCGGGATATCCTCTATTTCGGCCGCCGCCACACCGCCACCCATCAGCTCCGGGCCGAGGGCTATATCCGCGCCTGCCGCGAGCTGGGCCTTACGCCCCGTTTTTTCAACAGCGAACTCTCCCGCTCTTCCATCATGGGAGGCTATCAGCTGGCAAAGGAGCTGTTCACCAAGCCCATCGACTACTCCGCCATCTTCGCATCTACGGACTCCAACGCCCTGGGCCTTCTCAAGGCCGCAGACGACGCCCATATCGACATCCCCGGCCAGCTCAGCCTGATCGGCTTTGACAACATCTCCTCCACCGCCCTGCCCCGGATCGAACTGACCACCGTGGAGCAGCCCAAGCGGGATATGGCCGTCCAGGCGGTGGATATGCTCCGGGACAAGATCGAAAACGGCACCCAGGGCTACGTTCATCAAATCTTGATGCCTACGCTCATCAAGCGCAGCACCTGCCGGGATCTCCGTGAGGCTTAACGCTGATTTGTAAATTTGGGTCCGTTCGCTTAGGGTAATTCGCAGGGGGCTTTCGCCTCCGCCAGAAAAGAGGGATTTTTTTCATGAACGGCTATCGCTATGACCCGCACACCCATACCGCCGAGACCAGCCGCTGCGGCCATCTCTACGCCGCCGACGTGGTGGACCGCTATGTCCGCAACGGCTTTACCGGCCTGGTGGTCACGGACCACCTTCACCCCGAGTACCTCTCCCGCATCGACACCGAGCACAACTGGGACCTGGTCTGCGACCACTACCTGAGCGGCTATCACGCCTCCAAAAAGCGGGGCGACGAGGTGGGGCTGGACGTCATCCTGGGGGCGGAACTCCGCTTTCCCGAAAACGATAACGACTACCTCGTCTACGGCATCGACGAGCAGTGGCTCCGCTCCAATCCCTACGTCTGCTGCATGAGCGCGCAGGAGTTTTTCGACAAGTATCACAGCCAGGTCCTGATTATCCACGCCCATCCCTTCCGCAAGGGCAGCGCCCCGGTGCAGGAAACCGCCGTTCACGGCGCGGAAATCATCAACGGCAACCCTCGCCACGAAAATCACAACGACCTGGCCCTGGACCTCTGCCGCCACCATCCGGAGTACTACCGCCTGGCCGGGTCCGACACCCACCGGGACGGTGACGAGGCCCGCGCCGCCGTCATCCTCCCCCAGCGGGTTCACGACTCCTTTGCCTATAAGCGCATCATCGAGACCCATAATTTCCGCCTCTGGAGTCCGGAGTTTCAGGAGTTCGTGGACGCCGACGAGGCCATCCGGAAGGAGAGAGTCCTATGAGCCAGTTTGAATCCCTCATCATCGGGGAAGTCGCCCAGGACACCAACGTGGACTTCGACGGGACCACCGTCCAGGCCACCGGCGGCGCTGTGTACTACTCCGGCTTCGCCGCCGCCAACATGGGCCACAAGACCGCCGTCCTGCCCAAGGCCGACACCGCCCAGGTGGATTTGCAGGCCGCCTTCGCTCCCGCGCCGAACATCACGGTTTTCCCGCTTCACAGCCCCCACTCCTTCGTCACGAAAAACGTCTACCACACCCCGGACCGGGAACGGCGCACCTCCACCGTGGACAGCAAGATCGACCCCTACCGCCCTGAGGAGGTCCCGGAGGAGATCGACGCGAAAATCTGGCACCTGGCAGGCTTGGTGGGCGGCGACATCCCCAACGAGTTCCTCCCCTTCGCCGCCGGGAAGGCTATGCTGGCCATCGACGTGCAGTGCATGCTCCGCTGGGAGGAGAACGGCGGCATGGTCTACCGGGACTGGGAGGCAAAAAAAGAATTGCTTCCCTATGTCCGCTTCCTGAAGACCGACGCCGCCGAGGCGGAAATCCTCACCGGCCTCACGGACCGGGCCGAGGCCGCCAAGGTCCTCTATGACTGGGGAGCCAAGGAGATTCTCATCACCCACAACACCGAGGTTCTGGTCTACGACGGCAAGGAGATCTACACCTGCCCCATCAAGGCCCGGAGCCTGGCCGGCCGCACCGGACGGGGAGACACCACCTTCGCCTGCTACATCAACGAGCGGCTGACCCGGGATATTCCTGCGGCCCTCTTAACCGCTACCGCCCTGGTCTCCCTGAAAATGGAGACTCCCGGTCCCTATATGGGTACCCGGGCGGATGTGGAGGCTTATATCAAGGAGCTGTACTAAAAGCAGCAAAAAACCGCCCCGTGCCCAAGCCGGACACGGGGCGGTTTTTCCCATCTTCACTCCGGGCTGCCGCCGGGTGCTTACACCAATTTTTCGAAATAGAAGAAGGTCTCGTCCTCCTCCTTCTTCCGCATGCAGGCGGACAGCATCTGGTAGGACGCCTGGTTCTCCTTGAAGCATTTGGCCACCACCCGGCCCAGGTGGAGCTTGTACAGACCCCACTCCGCCGCCGCGATGAACGCTTCGGTCCCGTATCCGTTGCCGGCGTACGCCTTATCAATCCGGCAGCCCAGCTCCGCGCCGCCGCGGCAGTCGAAGTTGTACAGCACCGCCTCGCCGATGAACTTTCCCTCCAGGCGCACGGCAAAGTTCACCGCCAGATGCTTCGCAAAGTCCCGCTGGGCTACGTTGAAAAAGCTCCGCTCCTCTACCGGCCCCCCTAGGCCCGCCACGTCGTCATAGCCCCACCAGCGGTTTCGCTCCTGGTCCAGCACCAGGGCGTTATATGCGGGAATGTCCTTCTCCGCCAGGGCCGTGAGGGTCAGGCGGGCGGTCTTCAGCTGCGGGATCTCTGTGATATGGCGCATCAGCTCGTTCATCGGCTCAAAGCGGTATTTGGGCGCCAGCTTCGCCGGGCCGTACTGGAGCTTCGACGTCCGCAGGCCCCGGTCCGCTGCGTCATCCTCCCGGTTGATCCACTGGCAGTCCCCGCCGAAGGCGGCCGCAAACGCCTGGACAAAGGCGGGATATACCCCGGTATAGGAGTACAGCGCCTTTTCAATATGGATGATCAGCGTCTCCCCGCAGCGCTCCGCCAGGGCCAGGGCGATGAGCTTGTCCCCGTCAAAGAAGCCCCCCGCCGTGAACCAGGGCTTCCCCGCCAGCTTCAGCATCTTCTTCGCCAGGGCCAGCTCGTCCAGGGCCTTGGCGTTGTCCCCCTTGGGAAACTCCGCCTCATAGTCCTGCCAGAAGCGCTCTACCGCCCCCGCGTCCGCCGCCGTCAGCGCCCGGACCTCCGCGCCGGACCACTGGGCGCGGAATTTCTTGATGTGGTTCCTCTGCCCGGAGTAGCGCCGGCCGGTGAAATACTGGAGGTCCTCCCGGTAATACACATAGTCCCGCCAGGTCCGGATGTCGCTGACCCGCACGTAGGGGTAGCGGCTCAGCACCTCCGCCGCCTTGTGCTCCGGCACCATGGAGATCACCGGCATCTGCCCCGCCTCCAGGCAGTAGGCCTCAATGGCCCGCAGGGCCGCGTCCACGTCCCCCTCCGGGCCGGGAACGGGATAGTCGAAGTTCCAGCCATAGGCGTCCCGGTTCCGCACCACCAGGCACCCTGCAATCTCCGCCCAGGCCGGGTGGAGTACTTTCTTCCACATCAGCTTCGTGCCCAGGGAGTACTCGCACAGGCCGTAATCACAGTTTTTGTAGTAGCGCCGAAGCTTGGCGCCGTCCAGCTTTGTCACAGGTTTAAATTGTTGCATAAGTCATATTCCTCTGTCATTTTTGTAATATTTGTATAGAAACCACTTCACATCAAAGTATGAAATGGACAACTTTCCATATAGTAAAAACATTTTGTGAACTTTTTTGCCGTTTTTTCTTGACGTATGGGTAAAAGTATAGTATATTCCTTTTTATTCAACGATTTAAAGGAGGCAATTTTGTGGAAAATGGAAGAGGTTCTTGGGGAAGCAATCTCGGCTTCTTGATGGCCGCCATCGGCTCCGCTGTGGGCCTGGGCAACATCTGGGGCTTCCCTTACAAAATGGGCAAGTCCGGCGGATTTGCGTTTTTAGTCGTTTACGTGCTGCTGGCTATTTTCGTGGGCTTCAGCATCATGATGGCTGAGCTGGCCATGGGCCGGAAGACCGGCAAGGGCACCATCGGCGCTTACAGCGCCCTGTCCGGGCGGTTTAAATGGGTGGGCTGGCTGGCCGTCTTCTCCCCCTTTATCATCTTGAGCTTCTACACAGTCCTGGGCGGATACTGCATCGAGTATATGGCCCTGAACCTGAGCAACCTGGCCTTCGCCGGGGCTGAACTCGGAAGCTCCGCCGCCTCCGGCTCCGACCTGTTCGGCGCAATGCTGACCAATCCCTTCGGCTGCGTCATGTTTACGCTGCTGTTCATGATCATCTGCTACCTCATCAATCGGGGCGGCATCTCCGGCGGCATCGAGAAATTCAACAACGTGGGCATGCCCGCCCTGTTCGTGATGCTGGTCATCATCATCATCCGCTCCGTCACCCTGCCCGGCGCGGCGGAGGGCCTGAAGTTCATGTTCCTCCCCGGCTACGCGGTGCAGGCGGGCTTCATTGAAGAGGCGCCCGGCCTGGTCTCCGTTTTGGCCACTGCCGGCGGGCAGATGTTCTTCTCCTTGTCCCTGGCGATGGGCATTACCATCACCTATGGCTCCTATATGAAAAAGACCCAGAATATCGTGAAAAACTCCGTGGTCGTCGTCTTCGCAGACACGCTGGTGGCCATCATGGCAGGCCTTGCCGTCATCCCCGCCGCTGTGGCGACCTACGGCCCCAGCGCCACCCTCAGCGGCCCCAAGCTGCTGTTCATCACCTTGCAGGACGTGTTCCACGCCATGGGCGCTGTGGGTCCCCTGTTCGGCGTGATCTTCTATCTGCTGGTGCTCATCGCCGCTATTTCCTCCGCCATCGCCCTGATCGAGGTGGTGGTCACCTTCCTCCTGGACCATGCGGAGAGCAAGGGCAAGCAGGGCAATCGCTCCAAGACCGTCTTCTGGGTCTGCGTCGCTATCATGATCGAGGCCGCCATCGTGGCCTTGGATGGCCTGGGCAGCAACGTGGACGCCATGGGCAACGCCATGTTCGTCCCCGTGCCCTTCCAGAAGATGCTGGGCATCGGACCCTGGAACGACTGCTGGCTGGACTTCATGGACGCCTTCTCCGAGGGCCTGGCTATGCCTGCCGGCGCGCTGCTTATGAGCATTATGATCGGCTGGGAGATCGGCGCAAAGCCCATCACCGACGAAATCCACCATGGCGCGGAGCAGATCCACTGGCTGAATGTGTTTATGAAGGTTTGCCTGATGGTCATCGTCCCTGTGGCTATGGCCTTCATCCTGGGCGGCCAGATCGGCGACTTCTTTACCATGGACTCTGAAATCCAGGGCAAGAGCGTCTACTATATCGGCTACGGCGTCGGCATCGCCATCCTGGTGGTCTCCTGGCTTGTGGCCATCACCTCTCCCAAGCGGAAGGAGCGGGAATAATCCCAGTCTTCCCCGCCTAAGGAGGTCTCATCCCCACACCGCAAGAGCGGAGCCTGACGGCTCCGCTCTTTTTCTCTCCGCGAATTCGCCCTCGCTTCTCATCATACCAAATTCCGAGAAATATGCAAGGGTTTTTCCATTTGGAAACCGGCAGGCCGCTTCCAGTGAAATCAACGCGGCTCCCTTTGGCCCGGGCGCTGTTTACGAGATGGAATACTCCCTGCCGTTCAGCGCCGCTGCGGCCAGGCGGTCTCCTTCATAGCGGAGCTTCAGGGAGAAAAACGGCTCTTGCGCATCCAGCAGGCGGAGGAAAATCTTGTCCCCCTCCCACAGCGGCAGGGACAGCAGCCGCTCTTTTTTGATCCAGGCCAGCTCCCCCTCGCTGCACTCGTGGGGCGTCCCCGTCCAGGCGGTGGCGGTGAAGAGGTGCATGTATTCCGTAGGGGCCTCGTTGGAGACAAAGGTGACCAGCCCGCGATAGCGGTATTCTTGCAGCGTCAGGCCCGTCTCCTCCAGGCACTCCCGGAGCACGCACTCCTCCGGGCTTTCCCCGTCCTGAAACTTGCCGCCCACGCCGATCCATTTCCCCTGGTTCACGTCGTGGTCCTTTTTCACCCGGTGGAGCATGAGGTACTCATCCCCCCGCTCCAGGTAGCACAGGGTAGAATAAAGCGTGCCGCTCCCTCCTTCCTCCGCTCCGCCGGCCTGGCTGCTACGGGAGACCCGTGTCTCCCGCCTTTTAAAAAGGAGGGCGGACGCACCGTCCGCCCTCTGACCGGCATTACAGGCTGTTCGCCTCGTCGACGACCTTCTTGATGGCTGCGGCGGCGTCCTCCGGCAGCTTGTTGAAGCCGCCTTCTTCGGTGTCCAGCCTCGTGACGTAGTTCAGCCGGTCCTGCATGCGGGCCTTCAGCTGCGCCACGTACTCCTTGTCGCTCAGGTCGGGCACAAAACCCTCCCACTTGAAGATCTCAATGTCCTCGAAGGGTCCCCAGGCTTCGAACTTGGCCTTGCCTTCCACCACGGCCTCCAGAATGCCCAGAGTATCCTCCTTCTGGACCTTCTTGCCCATGAAGTCGCCGGTGTTGATGATATAGCAGGCCACGTTCTTCTCCGCCACCAGCTTCTTGAACTTCTCATAGTCGTTCACCAGCGGATAGGTGCGGAAGGGGTTGGCATAGGGCTCCACCACCAGGGCGTTGGGGTCCACGCCCTCCTTCAGCCGCTCGGCGCTGGAGCGCTTGGTGG
>JAAVYM010000047.1 GCA_022791135.1 Oscillibacter sp. | reverse complement strand
GACGGTCTACGCCTTCTCCACGGAGAATTGGAAGCGCTCCAAGACGGAAGTTGCCGCCATTATGGCGCTATTAAAAAAATACCTCCTGGAGGCAGTGGACACCATGGAGCGGGATCGCATCCGGCTCCACTTCTTCGGGGACATGACGCCCATCGCCCCGGAGCTGCGCCGCCTGGCTCGGGAGACGGACGAGATTACGGAGCACTTGAGTAAGGACGATTTCCAGGCCAACGTCTGCCTGAACTACGGCGGGCGGGACGAGATCCTCCGGGCGGCCCGGCGCTTCGCGGAGGACTGCGCCGAGGGACGGCGGAGGCCGGAGGAGCTGGACGAGGCGCTTTTTTCAGAGTATCTGGATTCCCGGGGCATCCCGGACCCGGAGCTGATCATCCGCCCCAGCGGGGAGCTGCGGCTTTCGAACTTTTTGCTGTGGCAGTGCGCCTATTCGGAGTTTTACTACACGGACACCCTCTGGCCGGACTTCGACGAGACGGAACTGGATAGGGCTATCGCGGCTTATCAGTCGCGGGAGCGGCGGTTCGGGGGCGTTACTTTTTCTCGAGAGAAAAAGTAACCAAAAAGAGCTTTCGCGCGCTCTGGCGGTCCGGAGGGAAATCGGGCCGAAGCGACGGCGGCGGAGGAAGGTGGTTTTGATGAAATCAAGGATTTTAGTGGCCGTGGTGGGCGTCCCGGTGCTGCTGTATGTGGTGCTGGCTGCACCGCCCATTGTGATGGCGCTGGCGCTGATTATTTTGGCGGGCGTCGGAGCCATGGAACTCCAGCAGTGCGTCAGCGGTGCGAAACGGGCGGAGCTGGCTGGACTCGGCACTCTTTGGGCCGGATTGACTGTGAGCTGGTACTACAATACGCCGGAGAGAATCTCAGTCCTTTTTTTGGTTGGAGCGGTATTCTTTTTCGGCTATGCCATTTTTCGCGGCGGAGAGGTGAAGTTCCATCAAATTATGGCGGGCCTTTTCGGGAGCATCGCCATTGGCTACTCGTTTTCCGCCTTCCTCCGGCTGGAGGCTTCCGGTGTTCATCGGGCTTATTTGCTCTTGCCGTTCATCCTCAGTTTCGCCTGCGACACCTTCGCCTTTTTCGCGGGGCTTACCTTGGGAAAGCACAAGCTGGCTCCTAAGGTCAGCCCGAAAAAGACCGTCGAGGGTTCCGTCGGGGGCCTTGCGGGGAATGTGGTTTGCGGCCTCCTGTTTGTCCTCGTGATGGAGCGTTTTTTCGGCGGCTGCGCCATTGGGTATGGCCCCATGGCGGCGCTGGCCCTTCTTTGCGGCGTTGTTGCCCAGATCGGGGACCTGAGCTTTTCCCTCATCAAGCGGGAATTTGGCGTCAAGGATTACGGTCGGTTGTTCCTGGCTCACGGCGGCGTACTGGATCGATTTGACAGCGTGCTGTTCGTGGCGCCGGTGATAGAGATTATTTTCAGCTTTTTGAAATAGAATAGAGATGAGACGATGAGTAAGACGATTTCAATCCTGGGTTCCACCGGCTCCATCGGGCGGCAGACGCTGGAGGTGGCGGAGCAGCTGGGTCTGACCGTGGCCGCCATCACCGCCCACAACAGCGTGGAGCTGGCGGAGGAACAGGCCCGGAAGTTTAAGCCCCGGCAAGTCATCATGACCGACGAGGCAGCGGCCAGGGACCTGAAGGTTCGCCTGGCGGACACGAAGACTCGGGTTCATGGCGGCGTGTCCGCCCTCTCCACGGCGGCGACCCTGCCGGGAGTGGACACGGTGGTGACCGCTGTGGTGGGTATGGTGGGGCTGAAGCCCACCCTGGCCGCCATCCGGGAAGGCAAACGCATCGCCCTGGCCAATAAGGAGACCCTGGTCTGCGCCGGGGAGCTGGTAATGGATTCTGCGGCGCGCTGCGGCGCGGAGATCGTTCCCGTGGACTCGGAGCACTCCGCCATTTTCCAGTGCGTCCAGGGCTGCACGGACCGGGGGGAGATCCGGCGGCTGATCCTGACCTGCTCCGGCGGGCCTTTTTATGGGATGACCCGGGCGGAGGCGGGCAAAATGACCCGGGAGGACGCCTTGCGCCACCCCAACTGGAAGATGGGGCCGAAGATCACCGTGGACTGTGCCACGCTGATGAACAAGGGCCTGGAGGTCATCGAGGCTATGCGGCTTTACCGTCTGCCCCTGACCCGGGTGAATGTGGTGATTCATCGCCAGAGCATCGTCCACTCTCTGGTGGAGTTTCGGGACGGGGCGCTGCTGGCCCAGCTGGGCACGCCGGATATGCGCCTGCCTATCCGCTACGCCATGACCTATCCCCAACGGGCGGAGACGGAGGAGGAGCCGCTGGACCTGCTTCGCTGCCCGCCGCTGACGTTTGCGGAGCCAGACCGGAGGGCTTTCCCCTGCCTTCGCCTGGCGGAGGTGGCGGCGGCCAAGGGCGGCACCGCCTGCGCCGTGCTGAACGCGGCCAATGAGGAGGCGGTGCGGCTGTTCCTGGAGGACCGGATCGGCTTTCAGGATATCTTCGACCTTACCGCCGGGGCCTTGACGGAGCTGCCCGTGATTCACAAACCTTGCCTCTCGGATATTCTGGAGGCGGACGCGGCGGCCCGGCAGGCGGTGCTGCGGAATTTCCAATCGCAAAAGGAGTAAGTCCATGAGTTTTATCTATATTCTGGCGGCTGTGTTCATCTTTGGTTTCCTGGTGGCGATTCACGAGCTGGGCCATTTTCTGGCGGCCCGGCTGTGCGGCGTGCGGGTCAACGAGTTTTCCATCGGCATGGGGCCGCTGCTGTGGCATAGGGAAACGGAGGAGACTCAGTATTCCATCCGTCTCCTGCCGCTGGGCGGTTTCTGCGCACTGGAGGGGGAAGATGGGGATCAGGAGGACCCCCGCAGTTTTTCCCGCCAGGGTTTTTGGAAAAAATTCGTCATCATGGCCGCCGGGTCCTTTATGAACCTGCTGGCCGGAGTCGCAATCATCGCCTGCCTCTACGTTGGAGCCAGCGGCTTCTATGTGGATCAGGTGGCGGGCTTCAGCGAGGGCTTTCCCCTGGAGGGGGAGGACGGCCTGATGGAGGGAGACGTCTTCTATAAAATCGACGGTTGGCGGACCTACCTCCGGGGAGACGCGATGATGTTCCTCCGGTTTTACGACGGCGAGAGCATAGATTTGGAGGTCATCCGGGATGGAAAGAGAGTGATGCTGGAGGACCTGCCCCTGACCCGAGGGACCTATGACGGGCAGCCGGGTCGATTTGGGCTGCTGGTGGGGGCGGAGCTGGTACCCGCGGATTTTTGGACTACGCTGCGCTTCGTCGGCTATCAGACGTTGGACTTTATCCAACAGGTGTGGTTCAGCCTGGTGCAGCTGATCAAGGGAAACGTGGAGATCAAAGATTTCAGCGGCCCGGTGGGCATCGTGACCACCATCACAGAGGTGGGGTCCGCTGCGAAGACGTGGATTGCCGCCGTGCGGAACATCGCCTTTTTCGCGGCGCTGCTGGCGGTCAACCTGGCTGTGATGAACCTGCTGCCTATTCCCGCTCTGGACGGAGGCCGCATTTTTTTCTTGCTTGTGGATGCCGCGGCTATGCGGGTGTTCAAGCGCAAAGTGCCGGAGAAGTACCAAGCGGCGGTCAACATGGCCTGTTTCGCGCTGCTGATGGGCATGATGCTGCTGGTGACGTTCTATGATGTGTCGAAGCTGCTGGCGTAAAGGGGAGATTTCGCATGACAAAACGCTTGCTGGTGGGCGGCGTCCCGGTGGGGGGCGGCGCGCCGGTGACCATCCAATCCATGTGCAATACGAAGACGGACGACGTGGAGGCCACCGTGGCTCAGATCCAGGCGCTGGAGGCCGCGGGGTGCGAGATTATCCGAGTGGCGATCCCGGACCAGGCTGCGGCGGAGGCGGTGGATCAAATCAAGGAGCGTATTTCCATCCCCCTGGTGGCGGATATCCATTTCAACTACAAATTTGCCCTGGAGTGCGCCTGGCGGGGCGTGGACGCCATCCGCATCAACCCGGGCAACATCGGCGGGGAGGAGAAGGTCCAAGCGGTGGCGGACGCCTGCCGGAGCCGGGGCATCCCCATCCGGGTGGGTGTCAACGGCGGCTCTTTGGAGAAGGAACTGCGGGCAAAATACGGCGGCGTTACCGCGGAGGCCCTGGTGGAGAGCGCCCTGGGCCAGGTACATCTGCTGAACCGGTTTGATTTTGACGACGTGTGTATCTCGGTTAAGTGCTCCGACGTGCCGCTGACCATGGCGGCCTACCGGTTGTTGGCCCAGCGGTGCGACTATCCCCTCCACCTGGGCGTGACGGAGGCGGGAACGCCCTCCATGGGCCTGGTGAAGTCCGCCATGGGCATCGGGGGGCTGCTGTGCCTGGGGATAGGGGATACCTTGCGGGTGACGCTGACGGCCGATCCGGTGGAGGAGATCTACGCTGCGAAGAAGATTCTGAGGGCTGCGGGGCTGCGGAAGGAGGGGGTCAACCTCATCGCGTGCCCCACCTGCGGCCGGACGCGGATTGACCTCATCCCCATTGCAGAAGAGGTGGAGCGGCGGTTGTCGGACTGCAAGAAGAACCTCACCGTGGCAGTGATGGGCTGCGCGGTAAACGGCCCCGGGGAGGCCGCCGCCGCCGACATCGGCATTGCCGGGGGAAAGGGCGAAGGGCTGCTGTTCCGCAAGGGAGAGATCCTCTATAAGGTCCCCCAGGAGCGCCTGGTGGACGCGCTGATGGAGGAGATCGAGAAGTTGTAGAGGCGTTTTTCCCGCAGAGGAAGGAACCTGTTTGAGGCGCCGGTCGCGCGCCTGTCAGCATCCGTGGAGCCGCCGCGGGTGACGCCGGATGGAAGATAAGGGGAAACCATGTCGAGAAATATCCCATTGTTTGAACTGTTTGCCGAGTTGTCGGCGCTTCCGGAGCTGCGGCTCCGTTTGGCGGGGGCGGAACTGACCTATGCCTGCATTGACCGGGCGGGACCTTCCATTTGCCTGGATATGAGCGTGAAGGCCCCCGTAGGCCAGGAAAGCCTCCAGGGTTTGGAGGAGGCGCTGAAGGCGGTTTACGGCTTTGAGAAGGTGGAACTGCGCACCATCTGCTCCTCCCCGCCGGAGCCGGTCGCCGCCTCAGAGGGGAGCGGCGGGGTCAAGGACGTGCCCAAAAAGAAGGCGGGTAAGATCCTGATGGGCAAGCCCATCAAGGCCCGTGCAGTTCCCATGTCGGAGCTGAGCGTGAAAATGGGTGGGGCCGCCGTCTCCGGCAAGGTCTTTTTTTTCGAGTGCCGGGAGACCCGGCGGCCGGGCCTATGGCGGCTCAGCTTTGATATGACGGACGGGACCGGTTCCGTCAGCGTTCAGAAGAACCTGACGGCCAGGGAGGCCCGGCCCCTGGAGGGCGCCATAAAGCCCGGATTGTGGCTGGCGGTTCAGGGAAAGATGGAACCCACCTGGGACGGCAAGGACATTCAGCTCAACCCCCAGAACATCCAGCTCATCGACCATGAGGAGCGGCAGGACACCGCTCCGGTAAAGCGCGTGGAGCTGCACCTGCACACGAAGATGAGCAATATGGATGCCCTCACGGACACGAAAGAGGTGATCCAGGAGGCCATCCGCTGGGGCCATCCCGCCATTGCCATCACGGACCACGGCGTGGCCCAGTCCTTCCCTGATGCCTGGCACGCCGCCGGGGACAAGATCAAGATCCTCTACGGCGTGGAGGGCTATTTCGTCAACAACGTGGACGACCGCATCGCCGTTCATGGCTCTCAGGATATTCCCCTGGAGGGGGATATCGTCTGCTTCGACATCGAGACCACCGGGCTGAAGGTGGACTGGGAAGCCATCACGGAAATCGGCGCGGTGGTGCTGCGGAATGGGGAAATTGCCGAGCGGTTCCAAACCTTTGTGAACCCGGGGAAGCGGCTGACGCCGGAGATTATCGGTCTCACGGGTATTACCGACGAGATGCTCAAAGACGCGCCCAAGCCTGCCGAGGCATTGGAGGAGTTTTTAAAATTCGTAAACGGCCGGCCTTTGGCGGCTCACAACGCGGAGTTTGACATCGGCTTTATCCGCAAAGGCTGCGCCGAGGCGGGACTGGATTTCCGGCCGACTTATATCGACTCCTTGATCCTGGCCCAGAACCTGCTGCCGGGCTTGGGAAAGTACAAGCTGGATATCGTGGCGGACCACCTGGACCTGCCCTCGTTCAATCATCACCGGGCCAGCGACGACGCGGCCACGGTGGGGTATATGCTGATCCCTTTTTGGAAGATGCTCCGGGAAAAGGGCGTCTGCACGCTCCAGGCCATCAACCCGGAGATGGAGAAGCTGCGCCCCCTGGGGGGGAAGTCCAACCGCTTTCCGAAACACATCATCCTCCTGGCCAGGAACAAGGTGGGCCTGAAAAACCTCTACCAGATGATTTCTGCCTCCAACCTGCAGTATTTCAAGCGGGTGCCCATCATTCCCAAGAGCCTGCTGAAGGAGCACCGGGAGGGCGTCATCGTGGGCGCGGCCTGCGAGGCGGGGGAGCTGTTTCAGGCGGTAAAGGACCATAAGGACTGGGAGGAGCTGAAGCGCATCGCCTCCTTCTATGACTACCTGGAGATCCAGCCCCTGTGCAACAACGCCTTCATGCTCCGCAACGGGGACGCCAGGGACGAGGAGGACCTCCGGGAGTTCAACCGGACGATCGTCCGCCTGGGGGAGGAGCTGGGGAAGCCCGTCTGTGCCACCGGCGACGTCCATTTCCGGGAGCCGGAGGACGAGGTGTACCGCCATATCCTGCTGGCGTCGAAGAAGTTCCCCGACGCCAACGAACCCCTTCCCATCTACTTTAAGACCACGGATGAGATGCTGAAGGAGTTTGCCTACCTGGGGGAGAAGAAGGCCTATGAAGTGGTGGTGGCCAATACCCGCCTGGTGGCGGATCAGGTGGAGACCTTCGAGCTGCTGCCGAAGGAGCTGTTTCCGCCGAAGCTGGAGAACTCCGAGGAGGAGCTGAACCGCCTGGTGTGGGAGAAGGTCCGCCGCCTCTACGGCGAGGACCCTCCCCAGCTGATTGTGGACCGGCTGAATGTGGAGCTGGGGGGCATCCTGGGCAAGTACGACGTGGTCTACATGTCCGCCCAAAAGCTGGTCCAGCGCTCTTTGGAAAACGGCTACCTAGTGGGATCCCGGGGGTCGGTGGGTTCCTCTCTGGCGGCCTACATGTCCGGCATCACGGAGGTGAACTCTCTGCCGCCCCACTACCGCTGCCCCAGGTGCAAAAACAGCGAATTTATCCTGGACGGCTCCTACGGCTGCGGCGCGGACATGCCGGACAAGCTGTGCCCGGTTTGCGGGGCAAAGTACGAGAAGGACGGCTTTGACATTCCCTTTGAGACCTTCCTGGGCTTTGGCGGCGGCAAGGTGCCGGATATTGACTTGAATTTCTCCGGCGAATACCAGGCCCGGGCCCACCGCCACGCCATCGAAATGTTCGGGGAGACCCAGGTGTTCCGGGCGGGAACCATCGGCACCCTGGCGGAGAAGACGGCCTACGGCTTTGTGAAAAAATACCTGGAGGAGAATCAGATCACCGCCGGCCGGGCGGAGGAGAACCGGCTGACCCTGGGTTGCGTCGGCGTCCGCCGGACCACGGGGCAGCATCCGGGAGGTCTGGTGGTGGTCCCGGCGGACAAGCGCATGGAGGATTTCTGTCCCG
This sequence comes from Oscillibacter sp., assembly GCA_022791135.1. Taxonomy (GTDB): domain Bacteria; phylum Bacillota; class Clostridia; order Oscillospirales; family Oscillospiraceae; genus Oscillibacter. The sequence goes on along the minus strand of JAAVYM010000047.1, from coordinate 17,110 downwards.
TGCAGCACCCGGCGGATGCCGACGACTCCGACACGATCACTACTCACTTTGAATACCACTCTATGGAGGCGAACCTCCTCAAGCTGGACATGCTGGGCCACGATGACCCGACAATGGTTCGTATGATGCAGGATCTCACCGGCGTAGATCCCCAAAAGATCCCCCTGGACGACCCGGACACCATGTCCATCTTCACCTCCAGCAAGGTGCTGGGCTATGAGAATGACGAGGTGCTGGGTCCCACTGGGGCGGTGGCGATTCCGGAATTCAACACCCGCTTCACCCGCCAGATGCTCATTGACACCCAGCCCAGGGACTTCAACACCCTGGTTCGCCTCTCCGGCTTTTCCCACGGCACGGATGTGTGGCTGGGAAACGCCCGGGAGCTGATTGTCAGCAAGACGGCCACGGTTTTGGAGACGGTGGGCTGCCGGGATGACATCATGCTCTACCTCATCTCCAAGGGGCTGGATCCCAAGATGAGCTTTAAAATTATGGAGTCCGTCCGGAAGGGCAAGGTGAAAAAGGGCGGCTTTGAGCCGGGTTGGGAGGAGGCGATGCGGGAACATGGCGTGCCGGATTGGTACATTGACTCTCTGGCGAAGATTGGTTACCTCTTCCCGAAGGCCCACGCTGTGGCTTATGTTATGATGGCTTTCCGGATTGCCTGGTACAAGGTCCATGAACCCTTGGCGTTCTACGCCACCTTTTTCTCTGTCCGGGCCAAGGCGTTTGACGCGGAGTTCTGCTGCGCCGGGAAAGAGGCGGTGAAGAAAAAGATCCGGGAGATCGAGAACAATAAGGACGCCACCGCCGTGGAGCAGAATTTGCTGACTACACTGGAGGTGTGCTACGAATTCTATCTACGGGGCTTCCACTTTGAGACCATTGACATCTACCGCTCCGACGCTACGAAATTCCTGGTCACTGACGGTGGGCTGCTGCCTCCTTTCACCACGGTCCACGGCCTGGGGGAGGCGGCGGCGCTGGACACGGTGGAGAAGCGGGCGGGGAAGGACTTCATCTCCATTGAGGAATTTGCCCTGTGCTGCAATAAGCTGTCCAAGACCCATATAGAACAGCTGAAGGCTCTGGGGGCCTTTGCGGGGATGGCGGAGACGAGCCAGATTACGCTGTTTTAAAAGCCCCAACCGGCAGGCGCTCCAGGCCGAAGACGTTTTGGGCCAGATTCTGGGGAGGGAATGTGGATGGATGCGGTGATTTGCATGGGTCCCTGTACGGCCTTGACGAGGGCCTTGTGAACATGGTTTCGCAGTTAGCGGGAGCAGAGGATTGTTCATTTACAAAGCGCCGGGAACAAAAAGTAAATCTTGCGAACAAAAAAGAGAGGGGGAACCCCTCTCTTTTTTGTTTCTTCGGGAGAAGCAAAAATGCGGCCCCGCTCTAAAAGCTTTTTGAAGCAAGTTCGTGCAAAGAGACGAAGAATTTTTCGGCCTCTGGCGGCGGCAGTCAGCCGATACGGGGCAGCAAAGACGGCCGGGTGCTTGTTTTTAGAAAAGCGCCCGGCGCATTTTACGTATTTTGTATGGCAGCCCTCTTCAGCATCTGCTCAGTCATGCCCTCGCCCAAATAGCAAAGGCGACGGAATTGTGCCCCGACGTCATAGCGCATTCCGCTGTTCAACCAGGCTATGATCTGCCCGAAGCACTCGCACTGGTAAAAGCGGAGAATGATTGCCCGGTCCGCCGGCGAGATGGCGACGCTGCCGATGGCCGCGGCGGCGAAGTCCTCCACCACCCGGCGGCACACGTCCATCAGGCACAGTTCAAAAAGGTCCCGGTGAGCGGACTGGCTGATGTGCAGCACCGCCTGACGGTGTTCCTGAGCGAAGCGGGCAGCAGTTTCCAGGCAGTCCGCCAGGGAGAGGGCCGGACCCTGGTTCGCAATAATGCGGTCAGCATAGTCTGTAATGATCTCCTCCAGCAGGGAGGGGATGTCCTTAAAATGATAATAAAATGTGTTCCGGTTCACGCCGCAGTTTTGGACGATGTCCTTCACAGTGATTTCCCGGAGGGGGCGCTCCTCCAGCAGACGGAGGAGGGAGCCTTTGAGGGTGTCCCGAGTGGTCATTGGCTATCCCTCTGTTCCTCAGGGGGGAAGAGGCCGGCGGCAGCGCCCTCCGCGATGCGCTGAGCGGCGGAGAGCAACGCCCCCTTCGGCAGGGCCATATCCTGCTGGAACCACTCCCGCAGCAGCCCGATGAAGCCCCAGGCCAGGAAGTTTAAAAGGTAGTCCGTCAGCCGGGGATCCGCAGGGTGAAACCAGGCTTTGACCAACGGTGCGCCGTTTTCATGAACCAGATGCTGAAGGGCCTGGAAAAAGCCGCTGGATTCGCTGCTGGAAAAGAGCACCGTGCAGGTCTCCCGGTTTTCGATTACGAGGTCCAGAACCGGCTCGAACACCGGGGCCACACTGCCCACGGCAAAGGTCTCCTGCATGTGGGCGTCAATCAGAGCCTGCAGCTCCGACAGCAGATCCTCCTCCAGGCTTTGCAGCAGCTCTGTTGTCCCGGAATAGTGAAGATAAAAGGTGCCCCGGTTCATGTCCGCAGCGTCTGTCACGTCCCGGACCGAAATTTCAGCGAACGATTTTCGCTTCATCAGCTCCAGCAAGCTCTCCTTCAGCAGCTTGCGGGACCGCCGCGCCCGGCGGTCCTCAGGGTTTTTCAGCATAAGGCAGCCTCCTTTAGGCATTTCCCCATTTTTGTCTATTGACCGGATTTCCTGCTTTTACTATAATCGACTCAAGTTAATAAGTCAACAAAAATATTTTAATCAACAATTGTAAATTATCTGGAGGAATCATTATGACTTGGCGAACCCTGAGGAAACGCGTATCCGCCCTGGCCCTGGCGCTGGCCGTGGCTGTAACCACAGCTTTGCCCGCGGCGGCGGCAGAGGCCATCGGTGACGGTGTAACGCCCATTTATGATGAGGCGTATTACGCCACCTTAGATTACTACGGCAATTTGCTGGAGGGCAGCGTGGTAAAGAGCTACGCCCTGAACGGAAAGGACAGCCTGACGGATTACGGCGTCTATGACGAGGTGGTAAACCTGACGGACGGCACGGCCCCGGCGAGTGGGGAGGGGAGCACCTCCTTCCGCTTTGGCGAGGCGGCCCCGGACCACTTCTATTTTGAGGGCAAGACCAGCCAGCCCTTCCAGGACCTGCCCTGGACCATCACCCTGCGCTACACGCTCAACGGTGTCCCCACGAAAGCGGAGGACCTGGCGGGGAAGCAGGGCGTGGTGGAGATTCTCCTGGACATTGTGCCCAACCAAGGAGCCAGCGACTATGCCCGATACAATTACACCCTGGCGGCCACGGCCCTGTTTAACCAGGACGACATCCTCTCCCTGGAGGCCCCTGGGGCTCAGGTGCAGCTGGTGGGCAACCTGCGGACAGTGCTCTTTTTGTGCCTGCCGGGGGAGGAACAGCACTTCTCCATTCGGGTGGGCAGCAATGATTTCTCCTTCGGCGGATTGACGGTGCTGATGGTTCCGGCCACCCTGGCCCAGCTGGAGGAGATCGCCAAGCTCAGCCAGCGCAAGGATGACTTGGAAGAGGATTACCGCGCCCTCTCCGGCAGCCTGGACGATCTTCTAGACGCGCTGAACGATATTCAAAACGGACTCTACGCCTCCGCCCAGGGCCTGGACCAGCTGGAAGCGGCCCGCCGGACCTTCTCCGGCGGCAAGGGTTCACTGTACAGTGGCACGGACCGTCTGCGGGAGGATCTGAGCAACCTCTCGGAACTGCTGACTCCGGTAGAGCAGCGGATTCAGCTTCTCAGCCAGACGGTGACGGAGTCCAAGGCTGTTCTCAATGAGATGACGGACGTCACTGTTACGCTCCAAAATCAGCTGGCGGACATGGAGGCGGCCCTCTCCGGATTGGAGAGAGGGACCTACGACCTGAAAAATGTTATTCGCCTGACAGCGGACATGGAGAGCAGCCTCCTGCGCCTGGAGCGGGCGCTGGGCGGCACCCACGTAGGCGGCGGCAGCGTCGCCACCAACAGCACGGCGCTGGTGCAGCAGGTTAAAAACGTCCATGGTGTTTACGCCACCAAGGATCAGGACGACTTTTTTGCAGGCATGCTGGCTCTCCAGGGCAAAAACCAAGGGGAGATCCGGAATATCCAGTCCCTGCTGGGCATTGACGAGGCCACTGCTACCGCCATCGGCAAGCAGGAGGAGTGGAAGGCCGCCCAGGCGGCGAAACAGCAGATGGACGGACTCCACAGCATGAAAGAAAACGGCATGAGCTTCCAGGATTTCTGCGGCCAGCTGGGAGTTCCGGACAGCCAGGCTAAGCAGATGAACGACCTTTGGCTGATTTACAACAGCGGCGAAGTGGTCAACGGGAAGCGGCGTGCGCCCTCGGCAGAGGCCGAAGCGAATACTTCGCCAAAGGCGCCGGAGGCTTCCGTACCTGCGGCGGAGGAGTCCCCGGAAGAAGCTGGGGCTGAACCGGCGGATTCCGATCCGGAACCTGCTGTCTCTACCCAAGCGGGAGAGGCTTCGGAAGAGCAGAAGGAACTGACGGCGCAGCTGGTGGTCAATGCCCCTGAGGATGAGGGAGAGGACGGAGGTTTGTCCGATGGTGAAAGTTCCGACAGCGGCTCATCCGGCAGTGATGCTCCCAGCGGCGATAGTTCCGTTAATGACAGCCCTGGCGGCAACAACCCCGGCGGCAACAACCCCGGCGGCAACAACCCCGGCGGTAACAACCCTGGTGGCGATAACCCCGGCGGCGACAATCCCAGCAAGCCTCCCGAAAACAGCACAGTAGGCGGTGCAGTAGTGGATATCATCACCAGTGGTCTGGACAGTGCCAGTGCCCGGATTGACCAGATCCAAAACGAATTGAACGCCACTCTGAATGAGATCAAGGGTCCCGCTGCCAGAGTAGCGGGGGATTTGGCGGACGTGTGTGCCGAGCTGGATACGCTGACAGACAGCTTGGATGACGCCGGGGACCTTATGGCTGCCCTGAGCGAGTCCTCGGGTTCCTTGCGAAAGATCCTGGTAGACCTAGACGCGCTGCGGACCGTGCTGAACAACTACGAACCCACTTTACAAGAGGCCCTGGCCAACGCAGGGGTCCTGAGCACCCGCGCCGCGGCTACTGTGCAGGATACGGAGTCCCTGATTGCCGATGCGGAGAATCTGGCCCGTTCCACCGGCGAGGACCTGGATGCCGGGACGCAGCAGACGCTGAAGGGCCTTTCGGCCTCCCTGAGGCAGACAGCCAAGGCCCTTGCCGCCACCGGCGGTGTTCGGGACGCCAAGGATACGATTACCGACATCATTGAGGACACCTGGAATGAGTACACCGGCGATGTAAACAACATCCTGATGATGGATGCCACGGCGGAGCCGGTTTCCCTGACGGACAGCCGGAACCCTGCCCCCAGCAGTATTCAAGTGCTGATCCGTACCCAAGAGATCAAGGCGGAGAAGGAAGAGGAGGCTGAGGAGGCCGCCGCCGGAAAGCCCGCCACCACCTTCTGGGGCCGGATCGGGCAGATGTTCCGGGATTTCTGGAACGCCATCACAGGTATCTTCCACTGACGGGAGGGCAAGCGCCATGATTGAAAAAATTGCCCATAAACTGACCCGAAAGCCCAAGCTGGTAGCGGCGGTTGCTTTGCTGATGCTGATTCCCTCCTTCATCGGCTACGCCGCCACCCGCATCAACTACGACATACTCTCTTACCTGCCCCAGGATCTGCCCTCCTCCCAGGGGGAGCAGCTGCTGGAGGATCCCTTCCAGATGGCGGCCACCAGCATGCTCATCGTGGACGGCATGCCCGCAGGCTACACGAACCGCCTGATCCAGGACATCCAGGAGATCCCTGGCGTCTCCAGCGCGGTGTGGGTCAGCAACCTGGTGGGTATTCAGATTCCCGTGGAGATGATTCCGGCGGATTTCCGGGAATTGTTCTTCTCTGGACAGGCGACGATGATGCTGATCCAGTACGACCACCCTGGCGCCTCCGACGAGACGATGGAGACCATTGAGCAGGTGCGCAGCGTGTGCAACGAGCGCTGCTTCCTGGCGGGCTTTTCCGTGGTCATCAAGGACACCCGGGACGTGATGGACGGGGAGCTGCCCATCTTTGTGGGCCTGGCGGTACTGCTGGCCCTGGCGGCCATGAGCGTGACGCTGGAATCCACCGTGCTGCCCTTTGTGTACTTAGCCAGCATCGGTATCGCCGTAGTCTATAACTTTGGCAGCAACATCTTCCTGGGCCAGATTTCTTACATCACAAAAGCCATTGCGGCCGTCCTTCAGCTGGGCGTGACCATGGACTACTCCATCTTTCTCTACCACCGCTATGAGGAGGAGCGGGAGCACTACGAAGACAAGCGGGACGCCATGGCGCGGGCCATCATTGCGGCCTTCCGATCCCTCTCCGGCAGCAGCTTGACGACGATTGCGGGCTTCTTAGCGCTATGCTTTATGCGGCTGACCCTGGGCCGGGATATCGGCGTCGTTATGGCAAAGGGCGTGGTGCTGGGGGTGGCAACGGTCATCCTGGTCCTGCCCTCTCTGGTGCTGATTTTCGACAAACAGATCAGCAAACACAAGCATAAGACTCTGATCCCCTCCTTTAGCAAGGTGAACAGCTTTATCCTCCGCAGCAAGATCCCTCTGGTGGTGCTGTCGGTGCTGTTGTTCATCCCGGCGGTGTACGCCCAGCGCCATGCGGAGATCTATTACAAGCTGGATGAGTCCCTGCCCCGGGAGTTGCCGTCCATCGTCAGCAATGAGAAGCTGAAGGACGACTTCGACATGGCTACCAGCCACTTCGTGGTTCTCCGGGATGACTTGAGTTCCGCCGACATGGGGGAGATCGAGCGGCGGATGGAGGAGGTTCCCGGCGTCACCTCCGTGCTCTCCTATCACAAGATGCTGGGCACGGCCATTCCGGACTTCTTCATTCCGGAGGACGTGAAGAACATGCTCCGCCAGGAGGGGTGGCAGCTGATGATGGTAAACTCCAGCTATGCCCCTGCCACGGATGAGGTCTCCGGTCAGCTGGACGCCATGAACGACATTCTCCACAGCTACGATCCCTCCGCCATGATCACCGGCGAGGGAGCCATGTACCGGGACCTGATCGACACTTCGTCTGTAGATTTCCAGGTGACGAACTACATCTCCATCGCGGCGATTTTCCTCATCATTGCCTTCGTTTTCCGATCCATTACGATACCTCTGGTGCTGGTTGCTACCATTGAACTGGCCATTTTCATCAACCAGGGCTGCTGCTACTTCTTGGGTACGGAGATTCCCTTCATCGCGCCCACCATCATCAGCTGTGTCCAGTTGGGCGCTACAGTGGACTACGCGATCCTGATGACCTCCCGCTTTCAGGAGGAGCTGAAAAAGGGCCTGGACCGGAAGGAGGCCATCCGCATCGCGGCGGCATCCTCCGACGCGTCCATTGTCACCAGTGCCCTGGTGCTTTTCTGCGCCACCTTGGGCGTGTCCTTTGTCTCGTCCATCGACCTCATCGGGGCCATCTGCGTCATGCTGTCCCGGGGAGCTTTGATCTCCGCCCTGGTCAGCATCTTCCTGATGCCCGCCATCCTGTGCGTCTGCGAGCCGGTGTTCAACAAAACCAGCTATCACTGGAAGACTCCGGATCAGGCGGCCCCTCTTCCACTTGCCCCACCGGTGGAAGAGGCTCCGAAGGCGCTGGAAGCGCCGGAAACAGCAGAGGCTCCGGAAGCGCCAGCGGCATCTGCAGAACAACCGAAAAAGCCGGAAAAGAAGGCCCGCCGTTGGAAAAAGGCCCGCTGGAAGGCCGTGCCGGAGGAAAAACCCGCAGCGGAGGGACCTGCCGCGGAAGAGTCCACCGGAGGAACCGCCCCCGAGCAGACGCCTTCCGGGGAAGAGGTTCCGGCTGGAGCAAAATAATCAGGCGGCAAAAGGCCCCCTGGAGGAGATCCTCCGGGGGCCTTTTTATCAGTGATTAATCCGAATCCCTGGCCCAAGCCACGGCGCAGCGCACCGCCCTGGCCCAGCCCTTTCGCAGTTTTTGCCGGTCCTGGGAGTCCATGGCGGGCTGGAAGACCTGTTCACAGCTCCATTTGCTCCGGATTTCCTCCAGGTCCCGCCAGAAGCCCGCGGCCAGCCCCGCCAGGTAGGCAGCCCCCAGAGCGGTGGTCTCAATGCACTGGGGCCGCTGAATTTGAACGTCTGAAAGGTCGGCCTGGAACTGCATGAGGAAGTTGTTGGCGCTGGCGCCGCCGTCCACCTTCAGGGAAGACAGCGGCAGGCCGGACTCCTCCTTCATGGCGGACAGCAAATCGTTGGTCTGATAGGCCAGGGACTCCACCACGGCCCGGATAAAGTGGCGCCTCGTTACGCCCCGGGTCAGTCCCACAATGGTTCCCCTGGCGTACTGCTCCCAGTAGGGGGCGCCCAGTCCCGTAAAGGCCGGGACCACGTAGACCCCTCCGGCGTCGGGCAGCTGGCTGCAAATCTTCTCCGTTTGGGCGGCGCTTTCCAGCATGCCCAGCTCGTCCCGGAGCCATTGGATCGCCGCGCCGGAGACAAACACGCTGCCCTCCAGGGCGTAGCGGGCCTGGCCGTCGGCGCTGGCGGCGATGGTGGAGACCAGCCCCTGCTGGGAGAGGACGGCCTCCGTTCCGGTGTTCATCAACAAAAAGCCGCCGGTGCCGTAGGTGCTCTTCACGTCCCCGGGGTCAAAGCCGCACTGGCCGAAGAGGGCAGACTGCTGATCCCCGGCGGCGGCGGCAATGGGGATGGATCCGCCGAATTTGTCCGTCGCGCCAAAGATATGGCTGCTGGGCAGGGCCTGGGGCAGCATGGAGGAGGGGATGCGGAAATAGTCCAGCAGTTCCTGGTCCCACTGGAGTTTGTGGATGTCGAAGAGCATGGTGCGGGAGGCGTTGGTGTAGTCCGTGGCATGGACCCGGCCCTCCGTAAGGCTCCAGATCAGCCAGCTGTCCACGGTGCCAAAGCGCAGTTCCCCCCGTTCCGCCCGCTCCCTGGTGCCGGGGACGTTGTCCAGGATCCAGGCGATCTTGCTGGCGGAGAAATAGGCGTCGGGAATGAGGCCGGTCTTCCGGCGGACGGCGTCTTCCAACCCGTCCCGCCGGAGCTGTTCGATCCGGTCCGCCGTCCGGCGGCACTGCCAGACGATGGCATTGCAGACGGGCTTTCCGGTGGCGGCGTCCCAGACCAGGGTGGTCTCCCGCTGGTTGGTGATGCCGATGGCGGCAATCTCGCCGGCGTGGGCGTCGATTTTTTGCATGGCCTCCATGGTGACGCCCATCTGGGTGGACCAGATTTCCATCGGGTCGTGCTCCACCCAGCCGGGCTGGGGGTAGATCTGGGGGAACTCCCGCTGAACCACGCTGCAAATCTTGCCCTGCCGGTCAAAGAGGATGCACCGGGAGCTGGTGGTACCCTGGTCCATGGCGATTACATAGCGTTTTTCGTTCATGCCGCTTCTCCTCTGCCAAAGGGCTTACAGGCCAGCGGCGTCCCGGAAGAAATCGAGGATGCCCTGTTCCACCTGGTCCTTGAGGTCGCAGTAGTTGTGGATCTCGTGGCGGTAGCCGTCATAGATCTTCGTGGTGACCTTATGGCCGGATTCGTCCAGCCAGGCGGAGACCTGGCGCACGCCCTGGCCATACTGGCCCACGGGGTCCTCTCCTCCGGCGATGTTGTAGATGGGCAGCTCCTTGGGCACCTTTTCCGCCCAGGCGGGACCGGTAATCTGATCGATCATATGGCAGAAGTCAAGGAAGGCGCGGTTGCTGGTGGGCCGGGAGAAGGCGTCCAAGGGGTCCATAGCGTGGTCGGCCTGAACGAAGGGGTCGGCGCAGATCCACTCGTTGCCGAAGCGGATCTCCTCCTGGCAGCGCTCGGTCATCCAGCCCAGCAAGGCTCCGGCGGCGGCAGGGTCAGAGTCCAGGCCTTTGCCGGCGTCCACGGCGGCCTGGAGCATGGCCATGCCTTCCTGCAATCCGGGAAAGACGCCGCTGGTGCCGCAGAGTGCGGCAGCGGCAAGCTCCGAACCGTAAGCGGTGATGTAGTCCCGGGCGATGAAGGAACCCATGCTGTGGCCAAAGAGGAAACAGGGAAGCCCGGGATATTTCTCCTTGACCAGCCGGGTAAGGGTATGCTCGTCCTCCATCATGGTGTGGGGACCTTTGTCCCCCCAGTCGCCCCAGGTGTCGCTGAGGGCGGCGGTGCGGCCGTGGCCCACGTGGTCGTCGGCCGCCACGACGAAGCCGGCGTCCAGGAACTTGGAGATCATGTGGAGATACCGTCTGGAGTGCTCTCCGAAGCCGTGGACCAGCTGAATGATGCCCGCGGGCTTGGCAGCGGGCACATAAATCCAAGCCTGGACCTGGTCCCGCTGGTTGAAGGACTGAAAGCTGAACTCGTGTAACATGGCAGACCTCCTGAATGTAATCCGGCGTTGCCGCCTGAAATACAGGTCCCGGGGGAAAGTGCAGTTTCCGGCAAAAAAATGGAAAGAGCCATCCTTCCGCCCTTTTGAAGGGGCCTGTGCCGGGTGATAAAATCATCCTATCACAGTTGGAGATGTTTGACAAGGCCGGCCTTCTTCTCCAAAACCCCAGCCTTGGCGGTTTTGGCAAGCTTTTCGCAAGAAGGATTTGCACTTTTCGGAATTTCGTGGTAAACTATAGCAGCCTTCGAAATACGCAGCCGGCAGGAGGGCGGGCAAATGTTGCAGGTAAGACGGGCAGCGCAGCCCAACGCCATTTGTACTCCCGAGCATTTGCCGGGAATTTAAGCGGCTGTGCCAATGGGGGAGCGCATGCACCTTGGTGGGAAAGTTTCCCTCCGGACTGCGTCAAAAAGCCTGAAACCCGGCCGGATTTCATCGCTTTTCGTCCTTGCCGGACGGAAAATTTCCTCACCAGCCTGCGCACGTTCTCCGGCCGGTACGTTTTTTTGAAGGCTGCTATTGGCAAGCTGAATTAGGCCCCGGCATCTCCGGGGCCGGATAATTGAGGTGCAAACCATGGAAAACGCAAAAAAGCGAATTCTCAGCGGCATCCAACCTTCCGGCGACCTGACCCTCGGCTCCTATCTGGGCGCTATCCGCAACTGGGCCGCTTTGTCTGACGAATATGACTGCTATTACATGCTGGCAGACCTTCACACCCTGACTGTGCGGCAGGTCCCGGCGGAGCTGCGGCGTCATACCCTTATGCAGGTGGCGGCCTACATCGCCTGCGGTCTGGACCCGGAGAAAAACGTGCTCTTCATCCAGTCCCACGTCCCTGCGCACGCCCAGCTGGGCTGGGTGCTGGACTGCTACACCATGTTCGGCGAGCTGAGCCGCATGACCCAGTTCAAGGATAAATCCGCCAAAAATGCCGACAACATCAACGCCGGCCTTTTCACCTATCCCGCCCTCATGGCGGCGGATATTCTCCTTTATCAGGCGGACCTGGTCCCTGTGGGGCACGACCAGAAGCAGCACGTGGAGATCTGCCGGGACATCGCAAACCGGTTCAACGGCCTCTACGGGGACACGTTTAAGATTCCCGAACCCTACATTCCCCCGGTGGGTGCCCGGGTGATGAGCCTGACCTCCCCGGAGAATAAAATGTCCAAGTCCGACAAGGATCCGGGCGGCTGTGTTTATATGCTGGAAAAGCCGGAGGATATCCTCCGCAAGTTCAAGAAGGCCGTGACAGATTCAGACGCCTGCGTTCGCTTCGACCCGGAAAACAAGCCGGGTGTATCCAACCTGATGCAAATTTACGCCGCCGCCTCCGGCCGTTCCTTTGCAGCCATCGAAGCCGAGTTTTCCGGCTGTGGTTACGGCGATTTCAAAAAGGCCGTGGGCGAGGCCGTGGTGGAGCTGCTTCGCCCCATCCGGGAGGAGACGGAGCGTTTGCTGGCCGACAAGGCGTACCTGGAGTCTGTGTACCGCTCCGGAGCGGAGCGGGCCTCCCGCGCCGCCGCCCGCACCCTGGCCAAGGTTTACAAAAAGGTTGGTCTGCTGGCGCCCTGAGACGCGGTCTGGGGAGCCGGGGGTCCCCTGGCAAGCCGGTCTTCCGGCGGACAGGCTCCGGATCTTCACCCGCTGACTTTCGAAATCACACAAGGAGACAAATTATGCCCTTAGATAACCAGCTGATTGCCTACGTGGCCCTCGCCCTGCTGGCGGCGTTGGTCATCAGCTTCCTCATGACTCCCGTGGTGCGGACCTTCGCCTATAAAGTGGGCGCGGTGGACGTGCCCAAGGACGCCCGCCGCATGCACAAGGTGCCCATTCCCCGCTTGGGAGGTCTGGCGATTTTCATCGGCTTCATGATCAGCGTTCTCCTTTTGGGCAACGTCCGGGGCAACGGGCAGATGCAAAGCATCCTCCTGGGTTCCGTCATCATCGTGGTGCTGGGGGTGGTGGACGACATCATGGCCCTGCCCGCCATGCTGAAATTCGTCATCCAGATTGCTGCCGCCCTGATCCCGGCCCTGAACGGCGTGGTCATCCAGGCTTTTTCCAACCCCAACATCTTCTCCAGCAGCCTTTACTGGGTGCTGGGTCCTCTGTCCATTCCCTTTACGGTTCTTTGGATCGTGGCGATTACCAACGCCGTGAACCTCATCGACGGCCTGGACGGCCTGGCAAACGGTGTCTCAGCCATTTCAGCCACTACAATGCTAGTCATCGCCCTGCTGGCCTCTGAGGCGGAGGTTGCCCTCGTCATGGCGGCGCTGGTGGGGGCCTGCGTGGGTTTCATGCCCTACAACCTCAACCCCGCCAAGATGTTTATGGGGGACACCGGAGCCACCTTCCTGGGCTATGTCCTGGCCACCATGTCTATCCAGGGACTGTTCAAGTTCTACGCGGTGATCTCCTTCGCCGTGCCCTTTTTGATCCTGGGCCTGCCGATTTTTGACACCGCCTTTGCCTTTATCCGCCGTATTGCCCACGGCCAAAGTCCCATGCACGCCGACCGGGGCCACATCCACCACCGCCTCATTGACATGGGCTTGAACCAAAAGCAGGCCGTGGCCACATTGTATGTCATCTCCGCCATGCTGGGCCTCTCCGCCGTGGTGCTGACCACCGGAGGAGAGCAGAAGGCTCTGCTCTTCTTTGCCGCCTTGTGCATTGTGGCGGTGGTGGCCGCCCAGGTGGTGTTCCCGAAGGAGATCCGGGAGGAGCTTCACGAGGAAATTGAAGAGCTGCGGGAGCTGGGGCATCACGGCGGGGAGGCCCTGCCGGAGCACGGGGACGCCCCTTCCGGCGAAGGAAAGGAGAGCTGAATGGAAAAGCTGCGCATCCTGAGCGTTTTCGGTACCCGGCCGGAGGCCATCAAAATGTGCCCCTTGGTGAAGGAACTGGCCTCCCGTCCAGGCATTGAAAGTCTTTGCTGCGTCACGGCCCAGCACCGGCAGATGCTGGACTCCGTACTGGAGGTTTTCGGCGTCAGGCCGGACCGGGACCTGAACATCATGACTCCCCGGCAGACCCTCTCCGACATTACCAGCAAGTGCCTTCTGGGCATGGACGAGGCCGTGGATGCCCTGAGGCCGGACATGATCCTGGTCCATGGGGATACCTCCACTACTTTTGCCGGTGCCCTCTCCGCATTCTACCATCGAATAGCCGTGGGCCATGTGGAGGCGGGCCTGCGCACCTACGACAAGTACGCCCCCTTCCCGGAGGAGGTCAACCGGGTGCTGACCTCCGCCATTGCGGACATGCACTTTTGTCCCACCGCCGGAAACCGGGAGAACCTGATCCGGGAGGGGCGGCAGCGGGATATTTTTGTCACTGGCAACACGGTCATCGACGCGCTGAAAACCACCGTCAGGCCGGACTACCGCTTTGGATTGGAGGAGCTGAACCGCCTCCCTTACGGGGAGAAGAAGATCCTTTTGGTTACCTGCCACCGTCGGGAGAACTACGGCGAACCTATGAAGCAAATCCTGCTGGCGCTGCGGCAGATTGCCGAGGAGCGGCAGGATGTGGAGCTGGTGTATCCGGTCCATCTCAGCCCTGCGGTGCAGGAGGCGGTAGACCGTTACCTCCGGGGTGCGCCCCGGGTCCACCTGATCGACCCCCTTTCCGCTGGCGATATGCACAACCTCATGGCCCGCTGCTATCTGGTGCTGACGGATTCCGGCGGCCTTCAGGAGGAGGCCCCGGCCCTGGGCAAGCCGGTGCTGGTTCTCCGTCGGGAGACGGAGCGGCCCGAGGCTGTCGCCGCCGGTACGGTGCGGCTGGCCGGGGTCGTACAGGACGACATTGTCACTATGGCGGAGCGGCTGATTACGGACCGGGTCGAGTATGAAAAAATGGCCCATGCCGTGAATCCTTACGGCGACGGGAACGCCTGCCGCCGCATTGCCGACGCCATCGAGTGGCGCTATGGCCTCCGGCAAGACCGCCCTGCTGACTACGAGGCGTGACGGCCCGCCATGGACAAACGGAAGCTGAATTGGGTTGCCGGGGCGGTGCTGGCTCTGGCGGTTGTGTTTCTGGCGCTGATGCTGGGAGGGACCCTGAACCGCACGGCCCATATCACCCTTCCCGCCTCGAACCCGCTCAGGGACCCTTCCGCCGGAGACGACGCGTCTTCCTCCGGCTCGCTGACGGTAGTGGAGATTACGCCGGACACGGTACAGGCCGCCATTGCCAGCCTCTCCCGCCCGGCCAGCTATGGCCGGAGCGTCAGTGTCACCTATTTTTGGAAAGGCGGCAGCGGAACCCAGGAGCTGTATACCATCGTCCGGGGACCTTGGACCCGGACCGACCGGGGGCTGGGCAACGGGCAGACTCGCATCAGCATTACCAACGGCCAAGAGACCTATATCTGGTACGGGTATGAAAGCGGCGCTCAAGTCTACGCCGCCCCCGCCGGGGACATTTCTGCCGACGACGAGCAGTCCATCCCCACCTACGAGGACATTCTGGACCTGCCGGCGGAGGATATCGTTCAGGCGGATTACCGGTCCTTGGACGTTCTTCGCTGCATCTACGTAGAGACGGCGGCGGATGCGGCAGGATATTCTCTGCGTTATTGGGTCAGCGTGGACACCGGGCTTTTGGTGCAGGCGGAGAAGCTGCTGGGGGAGGAAACTGTCTACCGCATGACCTCCCTCTATGTGGACCAAACAGAGTACGATGCGTCCCGTTTTACTCTTCCGGATGGCACGGTGTTGCTGGACGGCGGGGAGGACGCTTCGATGGAGCCGATGGAATCGCCCGCTGGCTAAGCCGGCGGGCGATTCCTTTTTTATTTACTTGACTGCTTGCTCCTGGATGCGCTCCAGCGCCCTTGCCACTTCCGGTAGCTTGATCACCACCACGGTGACAGCGGCCTCCGCCAACAGGAAGCTGTAGTTGTAGATGATGGGGTAGAGGTTCCGCAGGGCTTGGGGGAAGGACTCCGGCATGTAGTCCATCCAGTACAGATAGCCTCCCAGGGCGTGGAACGCTCCCCGGGCCAGAACCGCAACGAGATAGCCGGTCACCAGGCTGTTTTTCCCCTTCCGGAACAGCCCTGCCAGCCCCAGGACCGCAAAAGCCAGCGCGTAGTCGCAGCAGACCTGGAACAGCGAGAGGAAATAGGGTTCTTGGAGAAACTGTAAAATGCCGTAGGCAAAACCCACTAGCATCCCGGTTTTCACGCCGTACCAATGGGCCGTCAGCACGATGAACAGCATGCTCATCAGAGTTACAGACCCGCCGTAGGGCAGCTTGAACACCTTGATAAAGCTGGCCGCATAAGCCAGGGCCACCGCCATGGCGCAGTAGGCCAGCCGCCTGGCGTCCACTCCCTTCTTTTGCCCGCTCCGTTCCGCCAAAGCCAGCCCCGCCAGCAAGCATGCCGCCAGCAGCCCGATACTTAGGGCATATCCGGCGGCAGTCAGCCCGCCCTCCCCATTGATAAATAGGTCCTTCACACGATTGAAAAACAATGCCATGCTCCTCCTCTTTCCGATTATGAGCACGGTTCGCCCCGGCGATGAAAAACGCCCTTCCGGATGGAAGGGCGTTTCGCACATGCAGAGCATTGCGCAATTGGCAGCTCCCTTCGTTGGCATTATCCAAATCAGGTCATGGGTCGAAGTCTTCGCTTCCTCTCAGCCCGCTTTCGCAAGCTCCCCAGCTCACAATCTATGTAATTGATAAATACAGCATATCACATCTGCCGCCGGAATGCAAGAGTTCCTTAGCTGATTTTCTTGGGTGCCGGGCAAGTGTAAAAAAGTTGGGCGGAAAAGCATATAGTCCTGGACAAAAAATTTTTTCATCCGATTCTTATTTTTTCTACAGAACCGCCGATATCTAGTATTGAAAGGCAATGAGAAATTTTTGTAGAGTTAGATAGAGAAATATGGAAGCCTAAATTTTCTTACTGTGAGATCAGCGAAAAGGGTCTTCTCTACAGTGCAGTTGGAATTTTTTCAGATGGTTCATTCAGCACAATATTATTTTTATTTATTTTCTAAAGGCGCGGCGGAGAAAGCTGTTGCAGGATGCTGTGATGTTCACGCTCTGCGTTTCCGAGAGACCCGGTGAGTATGTTACTCCGCAGCACAATGCGGGAGTAAGATAGCAAACAGTACCTGGGCTGTGCCGCAGATACTCCGAAACGATTTATCCGGCAGCGCTCCTGAGGCAGAACCAAAAAAACGGCCCTCCAGAATGGAAGGCAATTCTCGCTCGATAAGTGGGGAGCTGAATTGCATTTTCCCCTTATAGAACGGCGATGAACTTTGTTTTCATCCGGTCCTAGGCCGGTTGAAATATTATCCCGCGCTCAACTTTTGGAACGCTGTGGCCACAGCGCCCAGGGGGAAGAGTGCTTCACAGACCTGTGCCTAGGGAAAAGGATGTTCCAAGGCACATTAATAGACTGAAAGGAGTCAAAACTATGCGTATCCAGCACAATATTATGGCAATGAATGCCTACCGGAACTACAACACGAACACCAGTGCTCTTTCCAAGAACCTGGAGAAGCTGTCTTCCGGTTACAAGATCAACCGCGCCGGCGATGACGCGGCAGGTCTGGCCATTTCCGAGAAAATGCGCGCT
>JAAVYM010000046.1 GCA_022791135.1 Oscillibacter sp. | reverse complement strand
CACTCCATATCAATGACGACCGAAACCGTGATATAGTCCTCAATGCGCTTATTGCGGAGTTTGTCGCCCTCGGCGTCGAACACCACATGGCGGGCAAAGTGTTGGAAACGCAGGATTTCTACGAGTTTTCTCTTTGTAGCAGCACAACCGTCTCCACATGCCTGGTCCCTGGGAACATATCCACTGCCGCCGCCCGAGCCGCCTCGTACCCCTGCTCCGCAAACAGCCGCACGTCCCGCCCCAAGGTCGCCGGGTCGCAGGAAACATACACGATTCGCTCCGGCCCCATGGCTGCCGCCGAGGCGATGACCTCCGGGCTGAGTCCCTTCCGGGGCGGGTCCACTGTTATCACGTCCGGCCTCAGGCCCTGGGCCTCCAGCATCGCTGCGGTGTCCGCCGCGTCGCCGCAGAAGAACTCCACATTTTTTACGCCGTTCCGCGCCGCGTTTTCCCTGGCGTCCCGGATGGCGGCGGGCACAATCTCCGCTCCAATTACCCGCCTGGCCCGGGACGCCAGGCAGAGCGTGATGGTCCCCGCCCCGCAGTAGAGGTCCAGCGCCGTCTCCGCCCCTGTCAATCCGGCAAATTCCAGCGCCTTGCCATAGAGGACCTCCGCCTGCTCCCGGTTTACCTGGTAAAAGGAGGGAACCGACAGCTTGAACTCCAGCCCGCAAAGGGTATCCATGATGAAATTCTCGCCCCAGATGGTCCGGTATTGCTCACCGAGGATGACATTGCCCTTTTTGGTATTCACGTTCAGCACCACGCCCACAGTCTGGGGCGCGGCGGCCAGCACCAGCGCGGCCAACTCCGCCTCCCGGGGGACCTTTCTCCCCGCCGCCACCACGCAGCAAAGGCTTTGTCCCCGCCGGTTGGTCCGGACGTAGATATGCCGGATCAGCCCCCGGCCGGTGGACTCGTCATAGGCGGGGACGTGATACCGCTTCATCCAGCTTCCCACTGCCCTGGCGGTCCGGTCGCAGGCCTCCGGCTGGAGCAGGCAGCACTCCACCGGAACCACCCGATGGCTCCGAGCCTGGAAAAACCCGATCTCCCCGTTGGGACCCACGGGGTATTGGCATTTATTCCGGTAGTGCTCCGGGTTTTTGGCGCCCAGGATCTCCTCCACCAAAACGCCGGACCCGCCAATCCGGGCCAGGGCATCCTGCACTCTCCGGCGCTTGGCCCACAACTCCTCCTTGTAGGTTAGGTGCCGGAAATCGCACCCGCCGCACCGGCCATAGTACGGGCAGTCCGGTGCGGCCCGCTCCGGCGAGGGGCTTTGAATTTTGACAAGTTCTCCCAGAGCGTGGGTCTTCATCACCCGGGTAATCCGCACATCAACGCGCTCCCCCCGGATGGCCCGGGGCACAAAGGCCACCGCTCCATCCAGGCGGACGACGCCATAGCCCTCGCTGGAATAGCCTTCCACAAAGGCGGTGTGAATTTGTCCAAGTTTCAGTGGTTCCATAAAACGCCGTTCCTTTTTGCTTCCATTCAATTCGCCGCAGCCTTAAGCGAAATTCTCCACCTCCCGCCAGAACAGGGGGGAGAACCCGAGAAAGACGAAGGCCCTTCTATTAAGTATCCCACTTCTCCAGCAACTGCCGAAGCTCCGCCGCATATTTGGCCAGAGACTTGTTGTCCCGGCCCCGGCTGCGCTTGATAAACTCCGTGAGCATGCTGCCCACCGACACCAGCCGCTCGTAAGCCGGCGTGCCCTTGGAGCCACTGACGGTCTTGACCTTCCGCTCCGGCAGGTAGCCCCGCTCCAGAATCGTATTTGTGGCCAGGTCGTAAACCTCCGTGTACTGAGGCGCGTGGGCGGGAATGCCCATGTTCTCTAAGGTTTGCGCAAAATGGGGCGCCACTTCCCGGTCCCCATGGACCACGAAGACATGCTGGGGCTTTGGCTCGTGGAAACCGGAAATCCACTTCAGCAAATGGTCCCGGTCGGCGTGGGAGCTAAGTCCGGTGAAGTTTTCCAGATGGGCCTGGACCGTAATTTCCTCGCCGAAGAGCTTCACGCTCTCGGCCCCCTCCAGCAGCTGCCGGCCCAGGGTGCCCTCGCCCTGGAAGCCCACAAAGAGGATGGTGCACTCCGGCCGCCAGAGATTGTGCTTCAGATGGTGGCGGATGCGGCCTGCGTCGCACATGCCGGAGGCCGAGATGATGACCTTGGGGGTCCGGTCTTCGTTCAGGGCCTTAGACTCCTCGCTGCTCTCCGTGGCGTAGAGGTTGGGGAAGCGGAACATATTCTTTCCCTTCCGCACCAGCCAAACCGCATCGTGGTCCATGTAGCCCCGGAGATCCCCGTCGAAGATAGACGTGGCCTTTTTGGCCAGGGGGGAATCGATGTACACCGGGAAATCCGGGACGGAGTTCACCATATGCTTCTCTTTGATTTCCCGGATGAAGTAAAGGAGTTCCTGGGTGCGGCCCACGGCGAACGAGGGGATGATGACGTTGCCGCCCCGGGCCATGGTCTCGTCGATGATCCGGGCCAGCTCATCGGTGTAGCCCCAGCTCTCCGGGTGGTTCCGGTCGCCGTAGGTGGATTCCATCACCACATAGTCCGCCCCGGCCAGCTGCACCGGGTCCCGGATGACGGGCTGATTGATGTTGCCGATGTCCCCGGAGAAGACGATGCTCTTTTTGACACCGTTCTCCCGCAGGTCCATGGCCACGAAAGCGGACCCCAGCAGGTGTCCCGCGTCAGTAAACTCGATATCCACGCCTTCGCAGAGGTTGATGATTTCTCCGTATTCGCACACGACCATATAGTCCTTGACCCGCTCTGCGTCCTCCACGGTGTAGAGGGGTTCCGTCCGGGGTGCGCCGGAGCGCTCGCCCTTGCGGTTTTTCCACTCTGCGTCCTGCTCCTGAATATGGGCGGAGTCCAGCAGCATGATCTCCAGCAGCTGGGCGGTCAGGCGGGTGGTAAGGATGCGGCCCTGGAAGCCCTGCTTGATCAGCATGGGAATTCGGCCCGAGTGGTCAATGTGGGCATGGGTCACCAGCACATAGTCGATGGTATTGGCAGCAAAGGGAAACTCGCCGTTGGAAACCTCGTCGCGTCCCTGCTGCAATCCGCAGTCGATCAGAATGCGCGTGTCGTTGATCTCCAGGCAGTGGCAGCTGCCGGTGACGCATTGATCCGCGCCGTAAAAGCTGAGTT
Organism: Oscillibacter sp.; assembly: GCA_022791135.1. GTDB lineage: Bacteria > Bacillota > Clostridia > Oscillospirales > Oscillospiraceae > Oscillibacter. The sequence continues at coordinate 30,525 of JAAVYM010000046.1, read as the reverse complement.
TCATGTGGAGGTCCTCCTTATCTCTTAGTAAATAAGATTGTAGCATATTTTGACGGAATATACAATGAGCAAACCAATTATTTTGCGCAATTTAGAGAATGTGGCTATGGCAGCATGGCGGGATATTGAAGTGCACAGAGATTTCCTTGTAAACCTGGATATATTTTTAAAGTGTGCCAGAAGCTTCACACTGCGTAGTGGAGTTTCTGCTGTCACACGGAAACGGCTACGATGCAGTCCATACGGTCGAGCTGCTGAAAAAATCCAAATCAATGTCAGCAACATATTGGCTGATTGGGCTTATAGAAATACCATGCCAACCATATGAGACCGCATCGTGCGGAATATATGAGAATTGTAATGAAACCTATTTTGAAGCGCAATTCTTCCAGCACTTTTATGGATTCCGTCCTATACAGGACACATCTTATCTACAATACCAAGCCATATGACTCTTTCGGCAAATGTTTCTCAACGTTTGCAAGATTTTGGCCACATTCACTCTCCTAATTCCGACCTTGGAAAATAATTCACCCTGGGGCGGCCGGTGGGTCGATTATACCCCACCCCGTCCCAGGGTGAAAAGAATTAACGATTTTTAAGTGTTTTCTTCCTGGTTTTCAATAAAGTTCTTCAACATCTGCGCTACCTGCGCGCGAGCCGCTAACTCTTCAGAATTGAGACGTCCGTCACCGTAGCCATTCAGAATGCCGGCCTCTGCCGCCCAACGCAAAGCATCCAGCGCATAGCCACTGGCCTTGTCTGCATCGGTAAGGGAAAAGCGCCCGCCCGGGCCGGTCACGTACCGGGCAATTTCCGTCCCTCCCTGCATGAGCCGGACCGTCGTGCCGGAAACACCGGCGCCATTTTGTATAACAATTCCCGTTACGCCGTCCACAATGGCCTCCCACTGGGTGGCAACGGTCACGGCATGGCCGAGCATGGTAAACGCCGCGCCCGCCTCATAGATCTCGCCGTCATAGCCCCAGCCGATGAACGTATAGCCCTCCCGCTGGAAGAGATTCTCCGGCAGGCCCAACACCGCCCCGCTCACGGCGCTTCCGGCGGGCATGGAGCCGCTGCCGCCGTTGGGGTCGTAGGTCACGGCGCAGCGCTTGCCTGTCACCATCACCGTGCAGGAGGCCGCGAAGCCTCCGTCCCAGGTTGTCGCGGTGATGACCGCCGCGCCGGGGGCGCGGGCTGTGACTTTGCCCTCGCCGTCCACCTCTGCGACGGACGGGTCGCTGCTGGCCCAAACAACCGTTTTGTTGCTGGCGTTGGCGGGCTGCACCGCAGCAGTGAGCTGGGCGCTCTCGTCCTCGGTCAGGGTCAGGCTGGTCTTATCCAGCGTGATTCCCGTGACCCGGACGGTCCCGCCGCCGGGCGGGGGAGGCGTTCTCACCGTCAGGGTGCCCGCTTGATAAACGATATCTGCATTGTAGTTGTCCTCGTCGGGGACTTCTGCGCCGCCGGTCGTGATTGTAACTCCCCCGCCGTGTCCATACCGGCATCGTCGCAGGCCAGGGCGGGAACCGTCTTCAGCGACTCGCCGGCGGCGAGGCCCAACGGGGTATACGTCAGCTCCGGCAGCTCGCTGCCGGTGGTGGCCTGTTTGTCGTCCGCCTTCAGCGTAATAGTGGCCTTTTCGACGGTGAAGGGCAGCGTAAGGCTGCCGCTATAATCCTCGTTGTCCGCGGGGACGGCGAGGATCACCGTGTAATCTCCCGCGTCCTTCGGCTCGCCGGGCAGGGGATTGCCGTCCTCGTCGAGGCAGGTCACTGTGAGCGCCCCCGTGCAGGCCCCGGAGGAGGGTGTGCCGCTATAGCCGGGGTGCGCCTTGCCGTCGTAGGTCCAGCCCCGCGTCGGTGGGGAGGCCGTCGACGTAGACGCCGCTTTCCTCCGTGGAGCAGGAGTAGGAGATCGTCCCGCTGTTTTGCTCAGCGCCGAGCAGCGTCACCGCCGGCGTGGCGGTAAGAGCCGCCGCGCGGCCGGTATAGTCCAGATTCTCCTCCGCGTTTGCCGGCCACGAAATCGTGGGCTTTGCGGGGTTGATGGTGAAGGTGCCGGAGCCGGTGCCGTCCTTCGCCAGTTCCTCCGCCGTCAGGGCCGCCGTGATCTGGAGTGGGGCCTCTCCGCGGTAGACCGTGCGGCCGCTGGCCAGCCCGTCCTGGATTTTGCCGCCCTCGCGGACAAAAATCGCGTTGCCGCCTGTCCTGATGAACGTGCCGCCGAGAAGGCCGCCGTTACCATATATAGCCGCGCCATAGTACCCGCTAATCCTTCCGCCCTCTATGCGGAGGGCTGCGCTGCTGCTCCCCTGATAGACGCCATAGCTCTCGGGTGCGGAAATCACAGCGCCTTCTTTCACGGTCGCGCTTGAACTGCTGCCGGCCGAAATGGCGTCGCCCATCGCCGGTTCGACCGTTCCGGCAACGGTCAGTGTCGTGTCTTTTCATAATAGACCGATTCCGATTCGTTGGGCAGTAACCTTGGCTCCGGCCTCTATGATGACGTTTCCAATGTATGGAGTGAGTTCGTTTCCATTCGTAGCTGTGATGCCGTCGCCGCTGTAGACGTCTACGCGTGTATTTTCCCCGGTCACGTCTTTCACGGTCAGCGTGCCCCCTCTCACCAGGATGGTCTGTTCGCCGCTCCCGGTGAGGGTAAAGCCGGGACCTGTCAGGGTGACGCTGCTGTCCGAGGATATGGGCATCTCGACGTACTGGTCCCCCAGGTCCACGTCCCTCAGCAGGGTGACGGTGGCGGCGCCGCCCGCGACGGCCGCCGCCCACGCGTCCTGGAATCTTTCGTAATAGACGGGATCTCCCGCGCCTATGGTTATGGTTACCTGCGCCGCCGGCACGGTGAAGGTGACACCATTCAGCCCCTGCCCCTCGAACGCCTTTTCAATTCCGTGCGGCCCGGTTACGGCCGTGACGGCGGTATCATTCCAGGTTTCCTGCGGAAATTCGTCCGGGGCTTCCTCCCGGGTTTCTTCTTGGTTTTCCTCCTGGGTTTCTTCCGGGAGCGCCTCCTCCGCAAAGGCCCAGGAAGGGCACAGGCTCAGGCACAGGGCCAGGGCGGTGAGGATGCTCAAAATTCTGCGTTTCATGACACAAAATTTTGAAAAAAGAAGGCCGCGCGACCAGACCGCAGGATTTAACTACCAGATAACAAAACCCGCCTCTTGACAGCGGCCATTTTCCCGGTTACGCTAGGTACAGCATGACACGAGGAGAGCGGAACATGGGTAAACGCGGGTGTCTGGCGCTGTTTCTGCTGTGCGCGGCGGGGCTGGTGTGAGTTCGGGGTGGAGACGGTTCCCCAGCGGGAACGCGTCCACCTGACGCCGGAGGCCATGGCTGTCGGGCCTGAGCTGGACGAACTGGTCCCCTATGCCGGACCGCTGGAATTGGAGTTCACCCTCCCGGCGTGGGAGGAGAAGACCCGTCCGGCGCTGGAGATCATGGGGCAGCCAACGCGGCGGTAGAGCTGCGGCTGGACGCCTATTTGAGCGAGCTGATGGCGGAGGCAGCGTCCCTCCCCGCGCTGGCCTACGCGCCCCATCCGGCGATCAACGCCGTGCTGACCACCATGCTGGCCCGCGCCCAGAAGCAGGGTATTGAGGCGGAGCGCCGGGTCGACGTGCCGGAGACACTGCCGTTCCCAGACACGGAGCTTTGCGCTGTGCTGATGAACCTGCTGCAAAACGCGCTGGACGCCAATGCTCTGGTCCCGGAAGGAGCGCGGAAGTGGCTGCGGGTGGACTGCCATGTCCGGGGCGTGCACCTCTATATTGGGGTGGAAAACGCCTGCTTTGCCCCGGTGGACTAAGACAGGGAGAGAGGCCTGTGCCGCACGAGGAAGGAGGACCGGTCCGTCCATGGCTATGGGTTGAAATCGCTCCGGGCAGTGGCCCGGAAATATCGCGGCGAGCTGCTGCTGCAATTTCCGGACGGCTCCTTTTCCGCCGCCGTCGCGCTGCAAATGCCGGACTAAAACAACCACTCTTCCCGCGGCGCTGCGGGGAGGGCGGTTCTCATTTGAGGAACGCGACGAATTGTCTCGCGATCTCCTGCTCTGGTAGGCGCGGCTGAGCGGAAAGCTCCATCCCGGTGTCCAGCAGAAGGCCGTGGGCGGTTCGCTTGTGGACGTGTTTCAGATTGACCACGAAGCTGTAGTGGCAGAACATGTCTCCCGGCAGGCTGGAAAGCAAATCCCGGAAGCTCAGGTTGACAGAAATCGCTTCTCCCGGCAGGTAGACGGCGGACTTGTGATTGACCGCCTCTCCGCAGAGGATGTCCTGAACCGCCGCTTTGGAGTAGTCCGCACCAAGAGAATCGCAACGAATAAGCCGCTTGTCATTTGGAATTTTGAACGCTAAATGTCCGCCCCGCTTGACCTCTGTGCCTTCTGCTCTCATAGCGGCGGGAAAGCCGTCAAAATCCTTTTTATACACCCCTTATTTAGACTGGCCTATTTTAAGGTCTAATAAAATTTCTTATTTTCGCTTATTAGTCAGGGAGAATTTGCCGATATATTTTGGGGTAATGTAAAAAATAAAATTATCTTTCTCAACTGGAACTCATGAACAGCGAAATTTAAAAGGAGATTGGAAACATGATTAACTACATACGGAATTTAGGAATCAGGTTAAAGCTTTATATCCTTATAGGGGTCGCGCTGTTTGGAATGCTTATTATCAGCGGTATGTCATTCTTCCTTATGGGACGAATGAATGACATGACAGGTGATATAGCGACAAGCTGGCTTCCCAGTGTTGATATAGCAAGGGACCTGAGTTCTACCCTTTCCAATATCCGGCTCAATGAATTAGGGTATCTTACCGCAATTTCTGATGATGTAGAAGAATCCAGCCTTCAGTATCTCGAAAAAGAAAAAAAGAATATGGAAACACTTTTAGCCACATATGGGGCGCTAATTGATGAAGAAGAACAGGATTTCTATAATACTGCAATGAATTTTTGGACTCAGTACAATAAAGCAGATGAAAAAATGATGGCCTTGGCTAAACAGGGCCGCATTGAAAATGCCCGTATGATTCTGGAGGGTGAGTGTGTAGATCTATATAATTCTTTAAACAGCGCCTTCAATGATATTATTGTCTACAATACAGAAGGGAGTAATGGTGCGGCGGAGAAAAGTTCTTCCTTGTACAGAACTGCCATCTATGCTATGGCGGCGATCGTCATCGCCGTAATCCTCGTGGGGGTTTTCTTTTCATTTGTAATTATACGTCTCATTAAGACGCCTATTTCCGAAATTGAAAATGCCGCTATCAAAATGGCTGAGGGAGATTTGGATATAAAGATCTCCTATAGCTCTAAAGATGAACTGGGTGTCCTTGCCGCTCAGGTAGGCAAACTGATCCATAAGCTTCAGGTTATTATTGATGATGAGAATACATTCCTTGCCAGAATGGCCGAGGGGGATTTTACCGTGGATTCGGTCTGCGAAGAAGAGTATACAGGCGGTTTTTATCCCCTGCTCGCTTCTTTCCGGAGCATCGCAGAAAAGCTTAACGACACTATGCTGCAAATCAGTCAAAGTTCCTCTCAAGTTGCAAGTGGAGCAGAACAGGTATCGACTGGTTCTCAGGCTCTTGCCCAGGGGGCAACCGAGCAGGCAAGTTCCGTGCAGGAACTCGCTGCCACCATTAATGAAATCTCCAACAGGGTAAATCAAAATGCGGACAATGCGAGGCAGGCCAGTGTTGCGGCCGGCTGTGTCAGCTCGAAAATGGATGTGAGCAAAGAAAAAATGCAGCAGATGATACAGGCAATGAAGGATATCAGCACCTGCTCCAACGAGATCGGCAAAATCATGAAAATTATTGAAGATATCGCTTTCCAGACGAACATCCTCGCTCTAAACGCCGCCGTAGAGGCCGCTCGTGCAGGCACCGCCGGAAAAGGGTTTGCCGTAGTAGCCGACGAAGTCCGCAATTTGGCAAACAAAAGCACAGAAGCCTCTGAAAGCATTTCTGCTTTGATCGAAAATTCCTTAAAGGCAGTCGAAAGCGGAACACAGATTGCGGACGATACTGCTCAGTCGCTAATTCAGGCTGTAAATGACGTAAACGAGATGACAGGCATCATCGGACAGATTTCGGAGGCCAGCAGCGAGCAGGCTGATTCCATTTCTCAAATTATTACGGGAATTGACCAGATCTCCAGTGTTGTACAGACAAACTCGGCAACTGCTGAACAAAGCGCGGCGGCGAGCGAAGAACTGTCTAGTCAGTCACAGCTTATGAAGGGGCTTGTGGAAAGGTTTAAGCTAAAGAGCGGTCCCTCAAAGTGAATTACCCATTGAGATATTTGCAGAAAAGAAAAAATGCAGAACACGCCAAACATCAAAACCATATTTTTATAGCGAATTGGAATGTGAGCACTGCTTTTTCGTAAAGCAGAGTTTATACGCATGGTATCCAACGTTCTGTAGTCCTTCCTCCACAACGGAAAGTTCGAAAGCGGCACTTGCTTCAAGTATGTTAAAAAAATAAGATACAGACAAAAATCCCGCACCAAAGTGCGGGATTTTTGTCTGTATCTCGTTTATCAACGAAACTTGGAGCTAGTGGGGTGACTCGAACACCTGACCTGCTGATTACGAATCAGCTGCTCTACCGACTGAGCTACACTAGCATTTTGAAGTTTTGGACACCAAGCACTGGCCCCTTTAACGCTGCCCAGCCTTGATGCTGCTTGTAAGCATACCATAAAATTTCCCCTTCGTCAACCTTGTTTTTAAACTTTTCTGAGCTTGGCCCATAAAAAACTGTCGAACCCTCCCACTTTCCTCCGCCTCTCCCGGCCCCCACAAAAAAACGCCCCGCCTGTCGGCGCGCTTGACGCGTGCTTCTATTCTTCTTATAATAATTGATAAACTGCATTGTCTCATCCAAATACTTCCCACTCAAGACCGCTAGGAGGAATTATGAACAAACAAAATCCCATCCGCGCCGGCATTGCCGGATTTGGCCTATCCGGCAAAATTTTTCATGCCCCATTTCTTTCCGCCGATCCCCGCTATGCTCTGTCCCGGGTCTATGAGCGCGTGTCAGAACACGCCCGGGAGGAGTATCCGGACGTGGAAATCGTCCACAGCTTCCAGGAACTTCTAACCGGCAACATCGACCTGATCGTTATTACCACACCCAACCAGCTCCATGTTCCCATGGCCCGGGAGGCTCTGGCCGCAGGAAAGCATGTCGTCGTCGAAAAACCTGCTGCCGCTTCCAGCGCGGAGGTAGAAGAACTCCGGCAGCTGGCAGAGGAGCGCCATGTGCTGTTCTCCGTTTATCAAAACCGCCGCCTGGACGGCGATTTCCTCACCGTGAAAAAGCTCATCCAGGAGGGACGCCTGGGTGAGGTAGTGGACTACGAATGCCGTTTCGACCGCTTCATCCAAGGTTATCGGAGCAAGCAGTGGAAACGGGACGGCGGCCGTGGCGTGGACCTGCTGTACGACATCGGCGTCCATATTATCGACCAGGCCATCACTCTCTTTGGCATGCCGGAGGAGGTCTGCGCGGATTTACGCCAGCAGCGCCCGGAATCCCCCGGCGTCGACCGGTTTACGGTCACCCTGTACTACCCGGGCATGCGGGCCATTCTCTCCGCCGGAGAGCTGGTGGCAATGCCCAGCCTCCATTTCATCGTCAACGGGCGAAAAGCCTCCTTTATCAAATATGGCCGGGACGTGCAGGAGGCGCGGCTGGAGCGTGGACTGCGCCCGGCGGGAGATCCCGCCTGGGGACAGGATAATCCTGAAACCTATGGAACCCTTTACACCGTTACGGAGACCGGTGTCGCGGAGGAGAAGATTCCCACGGAAATCGGAAACTATGGCGCGTATTACGACCAGCTCTACCAAGCCATCCGGCAAGGAGAGCCGCCGGCGGTGAAGCCGGAGGAGGCGGCGTCTGTCCTCCGGATCCTGGAGGCCGCACAGGTCAGCTCCCGGGAAAAGCGGCGGATTCCTCTGGTCTGACGTTCCCTGCGGCGGGTCCCACGTGTTTTGCGAAAGCCCGTCGAAATTCCCATCAGCGCCCTCTGAAAATGAGAAAACCGCCCCTCCGGCTGCCGGGGGGCGGCTTTGCGTCTCCCGGTTCTCCCATCAGCGGCTCCATGGAGCGCAATGCCAGCGGCACCGGGCTATCGACATTCTTCCTGGGTCTCGTCCAACCCTTTTCAAAATTTTTTTGGTCGGGCCGTCACGTTTCGCCACGCCGGGACGTTTAAGAGAATAGAGACAGAGGGAGGGACTCTACATGCTGATCTATTTACAGGCCATCGACAGCCCCGAGGACCGGACGCGGTTCGAGGCGCTGTATACAGCCTACCGGGGGCTGATGTTCCACGTGGCCAACCGCATTCTCCAGAATCCCCAGGACGCCGAGGACGCGGTGCATATGGCCTTCCTTAGTCTCGCGGGCTGCCGTCTTCCGGCGGAGCTGGGTCCTCAAGCCCGGCACCTGGCCGCCACCGTGGCCGAGCGGAAGGCGATCGATCTCTACCGCGCCCGGAGGAGACGCTCCGAGGTAGGGCTGGAGGAGGAGGAACACCTCCCCGGCTGCGCCCCGCCGCCCTCCGACGGAACGCTGGCGGGGGCCATGGCAGCCCTGCCTCCCAGGTATCGGGAGGTGCTGCTGCTGAAATACTACAACGGCTATTCCGCCGGGGAGATTGGAACGCTCCTGGATACCACGGCGGCAAACGTGCGCCAGCTCATCGCCAGGGCCAAGAAGAAACTGGCGGTTGAGCTGGCGGAAAGGGGGGCACCCGTTTGAACATCACAGACGAGCTGTTGTCCCAGGCGGCTCCTGAGGCAGCGGAGCGCTGGCTAAGCACCCTTCCCGGACGGGAGGACTGCGAACACGAGTTTTCCCTGACCTTCCAAGCGGCGATGGAACCCCTGCTGTCCAGACGGCGAAGGCGCTGGAAATCCCTGGTCCTTCTGGCGGCAGTCGTCGCAGCGCTGGGGACTCTGCTGGTGAGCGCCGGCGCAGAGCGAAGGGAGAACTACTATGTTTATGCTGACCAGCAGGACGGCTGCGTCACCTACGTCGTCCGGCCCAGGGAGGATGCCCTGGAGCAAGAACCTCACCGCCTGTATATGAGCTGGATTCCCGAGGGCTTCGTACCGGATATGGTCTCCACCAGCTCGACCCCAAGCGGCTTTCTAACCCGCTACGTCCACCGGACGGACGAGGAGCGGTGGATTTACCTCTACCAGTTCTACCGCGAGGAGACCGGCGGCTTGCTGTTTGGAGACTATGCGGTCGAAAACCTCCGGGTAGGCGGCGAGGAGGCGCTGCTGCTCTCGGAGTCCGGCAGCGGCCTTCTTCAGCTGGTGTGGTCCAGCGGCTTCAACTGCTATTCGCTGTCTTGCAGCGGCCTGGAAAAAAAAGACGTCCTCCGCATTGCGGAAAATTTAAAATGGTAAAGGAGAATTTTGTATGAGAGGCAAACGAGAGATGAAACGAAATTACACACCCTTCGCCGCCGGCATGGTCACGATGGCCCTTTTGTTCGGCCTGATCGCGTCCTCCTTCGCCGCCAACAGCAAAGACGGCGAAGCGGCAGACTCCGGCACAGTGCCCGCTTCCATCAGCGTGGGCATGTTCCTCCAGCAGCAAATCGCCCCCGGCGAAACGCTGACCACTGAAAACGGAGGCGCCGCCCCAAAGGTCCTCGCCTATGCCGACACCAAGGGCGAGACTCATTACTACATCGAGGCCACGGCAGCGGCGGAGCTGTTTGATGTATCCGGCGGCGTCCATTTCCGGGAGGAGGCCAACCAGCTGGAGTTCGGGGCCGCCCCCTATGAAAACGCGGACGGCCAGATGGAGTGGAGCAACGAGCTGCGCGTCGTCCGGGAGCGGACGGACTTTCTGCTTGCAATCGCTTCCGACGGCAAGGGCAACCGCATCTTAACCGGAGGAAACGTTCCCGGCAGCAGCGGCGCAAAAACCACCCTGCTGGCGGATATGGAGCCGGAGGACCGGCAGGCTTACTGGGCCAGGCACAAGAGCATCCTGGCGGACAAGCCGGAGTACGGCGTGAGCGGCGGCATGTACACGGAGGTGGACCCCGCGGAAATCAACGTCGGCAGTCTTTCCGGCGTGTCCATCAAGGACCGGGAATTCCACAGCGCCGAGGAGATTCGGGAGACCTTTTTCTTCACGTCCCGGCTGGGTAAATACGCCGCCATCACCATCGAGAATACCGGCGCTGCTGAGGCCGAAATCGAAATCCGGCGCCCCCACACCATCGGCGGCGACAGTGACATGTTCACCAGCATCTATCTCCCGGCGGGGGAGAAAATCACCCGGGCCTTCCGCATTGACGAGAACAAGCCCCTGGAAAATCAGTTGCAGCTCAAGGCCGCGCCGCTGGGCGAGGGCGGCGTCACCCTTAAGCTCACCAATGAGCAGTACCGCAGCGGGAAATAATCCGCGCAAAAAAATTATGGTAAAGGAGTTTTGATCGTGAAAAAGCTGAGACCCTTCTTCTCCGGTGCACTGGCCATGGCGCTGGCCGTATCCCTGATTGGCTCCGCCGCCGCGGCGGCCGGAAAACTGCAGATCGGCTCCGCCGGCGTGGTCGTTCTTGACCAGGTAAAGGTGGAACCCGGCGCTTCGTACACGGCGGAAGGCAGCAGCATCCCCGCCGTCGTCACCTACGAGGACCCAACCGGCAAAACCCACAATTATCTGCCAGTCCGAATGCTGGCCGAGTATTTTAACATCCCCGTTACCTGGAGCGAGAAGCGCGGCAGCGTGGTCCTGGGTTCCACCATGGAGAACGCGCAGCTGGAGGCCCGCATCTACCGCGAGGGGGAAGAACGCCCCAAGAACCCCGCCAATCCCGCCCTGGGCAAAACCCTGGGGCCGTTCACGGAGGTCGACCCCGGCACAGTGGATACCTCCGCCCGCCCCACCGGCATCGACGACGACAAAACCCGGGTCCAGACCATCACGGGCTATACAACCGGCGGCTACTTTATCTCCGAAAACGGGAAATACATCGTCCTCACCGTGACGAACAACGGCCAGACGCCGGTCACTTGCCTGGCCGGGCGGACGCCCATGTTCGGCTCTTTCGAGCACTTTCCCTCGGTGGACATCGAGCCGGGCAGGACCCTGACGCGGGCCTTCGCCGTCGCCGACGGCACGACGGAGGAAGCATCCGGCTTCACCGCCATACTCCGCGGCGCGAACCCTACAGACCCCGCGGACGTGACCGTCTCCTTGATGCAGTACCGGTAAAAACCTGGACACGGCCCGCCGGAACGCCTGGCGGGCCGTGTGGGCGGGTTGGGGAATTTTGCAAATTTCCGGTTGCCATCCCGGCCCGGCTGTGCTATACTGTCTAAGGTTTAACAGCCTTTTCGAATCCGGTGGAACACCGGAGCGGGGCGTTTTTTGCCGGGCAAAGCGGTTTGGCCCTGGAATCCCAACGGATTTCAAGTCCAACCGGCGCGGCCTTCCGGCGAAAACATGACCCGGGACGGCGGTCTTTTGCGGATTCTAAGGCTCTAAGGAAGCGGCGAAAGGGGGAGCGCCCTGGCGCCGCGCTGCGTTATTCATCATAACGCCCATCCGAAACCAGATTGCGAGGGAGTCCGTGTTCCGGGCTGAGAGGGCGCCAGAAAGCGCCGACCGCCCCATCGGCCCCGTGTTACCCGGGGTCAGACAGCATTCTGCGCGAAGGTTGGCTTGGCATGTGCTGTCGCACATGCTTTTTTGCTGTTCGGGCAGAAGAATCGAGAGGAGCAAATTATGATGAAACACCTCAGCGCGCGCGTATTCCCCATCCTCCTGGCCCTGTGCCTCCTGTCCGCCTGCGGCGGCGGGCAGACGCCCCCTCCCCCGGCCGATGCGCCAGATGGCCCCGCCGCCGTGGAGCGGCTAACCATCGCCTTCTCCCCCTACGCGGACTCCAATATCATCACCACCGCCACCGCCCCGCTGGAGGCTCTTCTGCGGGAGAAGCTGCTGGAAAAGGGCTATGATGTGCAGTCCGTTGAGATGACCGTCGGCACCAGCTACACCGCCGTGGGCGAGGCCCTCAGCGCCGGAAGCGCCGACCTCGGCTTTATCTCCGGGGGGAACTACGTCCTCTTCTCCGAGGACTGCGGCGTGCTCCTCACCGCCCTGCGCTATGCCATCGACAAGGACTCCGACGACCCCGCCGCCTGGAACGACGGCCAGGTGGAGAAAAACACCGGCAGCATGAGCACCTATTACCGCTCCATCCTCCTGGCCGGTCCCAGCGAGAAGGGCCGGGAGCTGACCGAAAAGGTCATGAGCGGCCAGGATTTGACCTGGGAGGATCTGGACAGCGCCTCCTGGGCGGTGATGGGTCCCACCTCCGCCTCCGGTTACATCTATCCCAGCCTCTGGCTCCAGGAGCGCTATGGCAAGACCATCGCCGACCTGTCCTCCGTCACCCAGTCCGATTCCTACACCACCTCCCTGGCCCGCCTGGCTTCCGGACAGGCGGATATCATCGTGGGTTATGGCCACCTGCGGACCAAGTACGCCCCCCAATGGGAGTCTGATTTCGGCGGGACCGCCCCCATGGCTGAGCAAACCGGCGTCATCGGCGTCACGGAGGGCATCTACAACGACATGATCGCCTACAGCAAGACCTCGGAGGCCATGGCGGACGAGGCGTTCCGCACGGCCCTGGGCGAGGCGTTCATCGAAATCGGCGGAACCAGCGAGGGTCAGGAGATTATCAGCGTATTCAGCCAGGTGGGCTACGAGTGGGGCAGCGACGCCAATTACGATGGTGAGCGGGCCGCCCAGGAGCTTTTGAAGAGTCTGGAGGACTGAGGCGCAGCATTTAGAAGGAAACGGTGGACGATATGGTACAGCTGGAAACTCGCCAATTGTGCAAAACCTATCCCTCCGGAGTTCAGGCGCTGGAGGATGTGGGCTTTACCCTGGAGCGGGGAACGTTTTTGTCGGTCATTGGCCCCTCCGGTGCGGGGAAAACCACCCTGTTCCGCATTCTCAATGGCATGGAACGAGCCGATAGCGGCCAGGTGCTCCACGCCGGGCAGCGCTTCGAGCAGGCCCGGGGCCGGAAGCGGAGGGCCATCCAGAAGACCATCGGCACCATTTATCAGGACTTCTGCCTGGTGGAGCAGCTGGACTGCCTGCAAAACGTGCTGAACGCCGCTTTGCCGGACATGAACCTTCTGACCGGGTCCTTGGGGCTTTTCCCCAAGGACCGCCGGGAGGAGGCGGAGGCCCTGCTGGAGCAGGTGGGCCTGGGAGACAAGCGTTTCGCCAGTGTCCAGGAACTCTCCGGCGGGCAGAAGCAGCGGGTGGCCATCGCCCGAGCGCTGATGCGCCGCCCGGCTCTGCTGCTGGCGGACGAACCGGTGGCCTCCCTGGACCCGGTCACCGGGCGGCAAATCGTTGAACTGCTTCGGAACATTCAGCAGCGCCAGGGCGTCACCGTGCTGATGAACAGCCACAACCTGGAACTTGCCCGGACCTATTCGGACCGGCTGCTGGGCCTTCGGGAGGGCCGGGTAGTCTTTGACGGCCCGCCGGACGCTCTGGACGCAGACGCTCTCTTCCGTGTCTACGGAGGGCGGAGCGCATGAGGCGGCGCAGGCAACACTTTTTTGGCTGGGAACTGGTTTTGGTGCTGTTTTTGCTCTCCTGCCGGCTCACCGGAGTCTCCTTGCCGCTGCTGGCCCGGCGGGGCGGACACTTCGGCGACATCGCCTTGCGCCTGTTCCCGCCGGATTGGGGCTATGCCCCCAGGGTTTTGCCTCTCCTCTGGGCCACGGTGCAGATGTCCGTTACAGGGACTTTCCTGGGTTCGCTTTTGGCGCTGCTGGCTGCGCCCTTTTGCGCCGGAACCCTGCCCGGCCCCCGGTTGGACAAGCGTCTCTGCCGGGGAATCATCCAGGTCCTCCGGGCCTTCCCCGCCCTGATCCTGGCCCTGCTGGCCACCTTCCTCTTTGGGCTTACCAGCTTCTCCGGCGCGGCGGCTATCACGGTCTACACCTTTTCCATCATGACCCGCCTGACTTACGAGGACCTGGAAAACGCCCCCGCCGCGCCCTTTCAGGCGTTACGCGCCATGGGTGTTTCCAGCGCCAAGGCGTATTTCCGCGCCTTGGTTCCCGCCGTCGCCCCCTCCTATTTGACCAATGTTCTCTATCTGTTGGAGACCAACGTGCGCCACAGCGCCATCCTGGGCTACGTCGGCGCGGGCGGTGTGGGGCTGGTGCTGAACGAAAAGGTCTCCTGGCGGGAATACGAAAAGGTGGGCGCCATATTGTTCCTGCTCTTTTTGACCGTCTGCGCCATCGAGGGACTCAGCGCCCGCCTCACGAGCGCCATCCTGAGCGAGCGGAAGCTGAGCCGGCGCGGACGCCGTCTCCTGGCCGCGGCGGCGGCAATCCTGGGCGTCTTATGTACCGTCTCCCTCCAGCCGCCGGATTTCTCTCACGCCAGCTCTGCTCTGCTTCGAAATATGCTGGCGGGCTTTGCCCATCCGGCCCCGTCGCTGCTGCTTTCCACCTCTTCGGAGGGCGTGGCGGCGCTGCTTCTGGAAACAGCCTGCATCGCCCTGGCGGGCACCGGCCTCGGAACCCTGGCGGCAATCCCCCTGGTGTTCCTCAGCTCCGCGCGGATTGTCCCAGCCCCCTTGGCGGCGGCGGTTCGGACGGTGATTCTGGCGATCCGCTCCGTGCCCTTCCTCATCCACGGGCTGATCTTCATCCGGGTCACCGGCCCCGGCTCCTTCGCCGGGGTGCTGACCCTGGCGGTGTGCTCTCTGGGGCTTTTGTGCAAACGCTTTCACCAAGCCATTGACAGCGCGGACTTCCGGCCCGTCCGGGCGCTGGAGGCTATGGGCATTCCCCCCCTGCCCCGGCTGCTGCGGGGGCTGATCCCCCAACTCCGGCCCGCCTTTGCCTCGGCGGTGCTGTACCGCTTCGACGTGAACCTCCGGGAGGCGGCGGTCCTGGGCCTGGTAGGAGCGGGCGGCATCGGGGCGCCCCTGATTTTCGCCATGAACCAGTACGCCTGGAGTCAGGCCTCCGCCCTGGCCCTGGGCCTGATCGTGCTGACCTGGGCGGTGGATACCGCCTCTGCAAGGCTCCGGCGGCGGCTGGCACAAAGCCGGAGCGCCTGAAAATCCCCCGTTGCGGATTCCCGCAAATGTGCCTGCCCGCAAGACAGCGGGCGGGCGCTTTTTCTTCCGGTCCCGGACACCCCGCTCAAACAGTCAGTTTTTTCCCCGGAAAAGGCCGGATAATCGGTGATTTGTGGCATTGAAAATAGCCGGGAAGTCCATTATAATGATAAAGATTATTCAATTCATTTTTTAAAGGCGGTTACGATTATGCCATACAAAACCGAACGGGACCTGCGGCAGATGCTTTTGCATCAGGAGCTGATCGAGTCCTCCCTCTCCTTCGTCAGCGGGTCCGAGGACTTCATTTTGGAAAACGATATCTTCCCCTCCACCAACCGCACGGACAAGGACGTCATGCGGGGTCTCCGCTACCCCAACGGCACCGGCGTCATCGCCGGCGTCACCAGCATCGGCGACGTGGACGGCTATGACTTGGTGGACGGCGAAAAGGTCCCCCGGCAGGGCCAGCTCTTCTACCGGGGCATCAGCATCGAGGATTTGATTCAAAGCTGCATCAAGGAAGATCGCTTCGGTTTCGAAGAGACGGTGTATCTCCTTCTCTTCGGCCAGCTGCCCACGGCTTCCCAGCTGAAGGATTTCCAATACCTCCTGGCCCGGTGGAGTCAGCTTCCCAGCTACTTCTCCGAGGATATGATTCTCCGCTCCCCAAACAAGAACATCATGAACAAGCTGGCCAGCTGCATCCTGGCCCTCCACTCCCACGACGGCGAGGCAGAGAACATGACCCTGGAAAACGAGTTATTCAAATCCTTCCGGATGGTCGCCCGGACGCCTACCATCGTGGCCCACTCCTACGCCGCCAAGTGCCACTATTTCGACAAGGACAGCCTCTACCTCCACCGCCCCCGGACGGATATGAGCGTGGCTCAGAACTTCCTGTACTCCCTGCGCAAGGACACGAAGTTCGACGACGATGAGGCGAAGCTCCTGGACCTTTGTATGATTCTCCACGCCGAGCACGGCGGCGGCAACAACTCCACCTTCGCCTGCCGGGTGCTGACCTCCTCCGGAACCGATTTTTACTCCGCCATCGCCGCCGCCGTGGGCGCTCTGAAGGGCTACCGTCACGGCGGGGCCAACATCAAGGTGGTGGAGATGATGAAATACCTGAAGCGCGCCGTCAAAAACTGGAAGGACGACGGCCAGATCAAGGACCAGCTGGCCCGCATCCTCCGCCGCCAGCTGGGAGACGGCACCGGGTTGATCTACGGCATGGGCCACGCGGTCTACACCCTCTCCGATCCCCGGGCGGAAATCCTGAAGCACTTTTCCCGGAACCTGGCGGAGAAAAAGGGCATGGTGGAGGAGCTGGACCTCATTGAGTCCGTGGAGCGCCTGGCCCCCCAGGTCTTCCAGGAAATCCGGGGCGGCGACAAGCCCATCTGCGCCAACGTGGACCTCTACTCCGGCTTTGTCTACCAGCTATTGAACATCCCCACAGACCTCTACACCGCCATTTTCGCCAGCGCCCGGATGCCCGGCTGGTGCGCCCACCGTATGGAGGAATGCTGCGCCGAGGACCCGCGGATCATCCGCCCCGCCTACAAAACCGTCTGCAAACGGCTTCCCTACGTCCCCCTCTCCGAACGCTGATCCGTTTTTCCCCGAAGCGCGGGCAGGCTAACGCATCTTCCCGCCCCCGGCTGCCCGCTCTCGTTCCGGGTGTTCCCGCTTCTATCAATTCAGGAGGTTTCCGCTATGATCACCCTTCACGACAACGGCGTCTTCCTCTCCCAGGGCACTCTTCACACCTCCGCCCCCATCTCCCCCGCCGAGGGGCGGCAGCAGACCCTGGCCTGGAGCATCCTCCAGGCCCACAGCATCTCCGGTGACCCCGAGAACCTGCAAATTCGCTTCGACGCCATGGTAAGCCACGACATCACCTACGTCGGCATCATCCAGCAGGCCCGGGCCTCCGGCATGAAGTCCTTTCCCATGCCCTACGCCCTGACCAACTGCCACAACTCCCTGTGCGCCGTGGGCGGCACCATCAATGAGGACGACCACGTCTTCGGCCTCTCCGCTGCCCGGAAATACGGCGGCATCTACGTCCCCGCCAACCAGAGCGTTATCCACTCCTACGCCCGGGAGCAGCTGGCCGGCTGCGGAAAGATGATTCTCGGCTCCGACTCCCACACCCGTTACGGCGCTTTGGGAACCATGGGCGTGGGCGAGGGCGGCCCGGAGCTTGCCAAGCAGCTCTCCAAAAACACCTGGGACATCCGCTGTCCCAAGGTGGTCCTGGTCTACCTCACCGGTGCGCCCAGGCGGGGCGTTGGCCCCCACGACGTGGCCATCGCCCTGGTGAAGGCCACCTTCGCCAGCGGCTTTGTGAACAACTGCGTCCTGGAGTTCGCCGGTCCTGGCATCGCTGGTCTGCCCATCGACTTTCGCAACGGAATCGACGTGATGACCACGGAAACCACCTGCCTCTCCTCCATCTGGGAAACCGACGGCGAGACCCAGGGCTTCTATGCCGCCCACCAGCGCCCGGAGGAATACCGGGAGCTTCACCCCGGCGACTTCGCCTGGTATGACAAATACATTGAGGTGGACCTGAGCGGGGTTGAACCCATGATCGCCCTCCCCTTCCACCCCTCCAACGCCTGGACCATCCGGGAGTTCCTGGATAACGCCCCGGAACTCCTCGCCCAGGTGGAAGACGACGCCAAGACCCGCTGGCCCAAGGCCAATGTCCATCTGGCCCGGAAAATCCGGGACGGCGGCGTGTGGGCGGACCAGGGCGTCATTGCCGGCTGCGCCGGGGGACTGTTTGACAACATCACCGAGGCGGCGGACATCCTCCGGGGCGGCAGCTGCGGCGACGGCTGTTTCACCCTCGACGTGTACCCCACCAGCGTTCCCGTCAGCCTGGAGCTGACGAAAAACGGCTCGGCCGCGGACCTGCTGCAAACCGGCGCGATTCTCAAGCCCAGCTTCTGCGGTCCCTGTTTTGGCGCGGGGGATGTACCCGCCCACAACGGCCTCAGTCTCCGCCACACCACCCGGAATTTCCCCAATCGGGAGGGTTCCAAGCCCGGCGAGAGCCAGTTCGCCGCCGTGTGCCTGATGGACGCCCGGTCCATCGCCGCCACGGCCCGCAGCGGCGGAAAAATTACCCCCGCCACCGAAATCGACTATACCTCCATCCGCCGCGCCTATCACTTTGACAAGGGCGTTTACGACAAGCGGGTTTACAATGGCTATGGCCATCCCCGGTCGGAGGAGGAGCTGATCCTCGGCCCCAACATCACCGACTGGCCCAAGATGCAGCCCCTGGCCGAGAACCTCCTGGTGGAGCTAGCGGCGGTCCTCCGGGACGACGTGACCACCACCGACGAGCTGATCCCCTCCGGCGAAACCTCCAGCTACCGCTCCAATCCCCTTCGCCTGGCGGAATTCGCCCTCTCCCGCCGGGAGCCGGCCTATGTGGGCCGGGCTAAAGCCGCCGCCGCGCTGGAGGCCCAGCGCCTGGCGGGCACGGCTTCGGAACCCCTCCAGGACCTCCTGGCCCGCGCCGGCGCCAGGACGGAGGATACCCAGTTCGGCTCCTGCGTCTTCGCCAACAAGCCCGGCGACGGCTCCGCCCGGGAGCAGGCCGCCAGCTGCCAGAAGGTCCTGGGCGGCTTCGCCAACATCTGCTACGCCTTTGCCACCAAGCGCTATCGCTCCAACTGCATCAATTGGGGCATCCTGCCCTTCACTCTGGACGAGGGGACGCCCTTCCCCTATGAGGCGGGGGACTGCGTCTTCATCCCCGGCATCCGGCGGGCCATCCAGTCCGGCCGGGAGGATATCCTCGCCAGGGTTTTGAAGCGGGACGGCGGCGAGGAGGAGATTCTGCTCCACGTCCGGGGCCTGACGGAGGAAGAGCGGCAGATCATTCTGGACGGCTGCCTGATGAACTATTACGCCAGAAAGGCAAACGAATGCTGAGCCGTCAAACGCTTTCAAACTTTTAAAAGGATTCCAATATGAGTTTCCGGGAGGAGCGCCCTATGGAAAAAATCAAGATGACCACACCACTTGTCGAGATGGACGGGGACGAGATGACCCGCGTCCTCTGGGGCATGATTAAGGAAAAGCTGATTCTCCCCTTTGTGGACCTGAAAACCGAGTATTACGACCTGGGCCTCCTGCACCGCAACGCCACCAAGGATCAGGTCACCGTGGACGCGGCCAACGCCACCCGCCGCCTGGGCGTGGCTGTCAAGTGCGCCACCATTACCCCCAACCGCCAGCGGATGGAGGAGTACCCCCAGCTCACCGAGATGTGGAAATCCCCCAACGGCACCATCCGGGCCATTTTGGACGGCACGGCCTTCCGCGCTCCCATCGTCCTGCCCTGCATCCGCCCGGTGGTGAAAAACTGGGAAAAGCCCATCACCATCGCCCGCCACGCCTACGGCGACATGTACAAGGCCGTGGACATGACCACCACAGAACCCGGGACGGCCACGATGACCTTCCAGGGGGAGAGCGGCCAGTCGAGAACCCTGACGGTCCAAACCGTAAGCGGTCCCGCCATCTGGCAGGGCCAGCACAACACGGAATCCAGCATCCGGGCCTTCGCCCGCTCCTGCTTCCAGTACGCCCTGAGCCAGAAACAGGACCTGTGGTTCTCCACTAAGGATACCATTGCCAAGGTCTACGACGGCGAGTTTAAGCGCATCTTCGAGGAGGAGTATGAGTCCACCTACAAGCCCCGGTTCGAAGAGCTGGGCCTGACCTATTTCTATACCCTGATTGACGACGCGGTGGCTCGGGTCATCCGCTCCAGGGGCGGCTTCATCTGGGCGCTGAAGAACTATGACGGCGACGTGATGAGCGATATGATCGCCGCCGCCTTCGGCAGCCTCGCTATGATGACCTCCGTTCTGGTTGCCCCGGACGGAACCATGGAGTTTGAGGCGTCCCACGGCACCGTCACCCGGCATTATTACCGCTATTTACAGGGCGAGAAGACCTCCACCAACCCCATGGCCACCCTATTCGCCTGGTCCGGCGCGCTGAAGCGCCGGGGGGAGCTGGACGGGCTTTCGGATCTGGTCCGTTTCGGCCAGCGGCTGGAGTCCGCTTCCCTGGGCGTGCTGGAATCCGGCGTAATGACCAAGGATCTTCTTCCGCTGGTGGAGCCGGGCTTCCCGGCCCAGGGCGTGGACAGCGAGGAATTTCTGGATGCCGTCGCCGCCGGCCTGAACTGACGCCGCGCCCAGGCACTGTCCATCCGGCAGCGCCTGGGCCGTTTTCGCTTGTGGGAGGATTTTATGTATCGCATCTTCATCGTAGAGGACGACGGCGTCATCGCCGCCGCCGTCCGGCGGCATCTGGAGAGCTGGGGCTACCAGGTGGCCTGCGCCCAGCGGTTCGACGCCGTGTTGGCGGAGTTCGCTGCCTTCGACCCCCAGCTGGTTCTGCTGGACATCTCCCTGCCCTTTTTTAACGGCTATCACTGGTGCCAGGAGATCCGCAAAATCTCCCAGGTTCCCGTCCTTTTCCTCACTTCCGCCTCTGACAACATGAATGTAGTCATGGCGATGCAGATGGGCGGGGACGACCTTTTGGCCAAGCCCTTCGACCTCCAAGTCCTCTCTGCCAAGGTCCAGGCCATGCTGCGCCGGGCCTATGACTTCGGCGCGGCGCCCACCCTGCTCTCCTGCGGCGGAGCGGTGCTGAACCTCTCCAACGGGACCTTCCACGTCCATGGGCAGCGGGTGGAGCTGACGAAGAACGAAAACAAGCTCCTCCAGCTTCTCCTGGAGAAAAAGGGTCAGATCGTCAGCCGGGATGCCATGATGACGGCCCTGTGGGAATCGGACAGCTTTGTAGACGAAAACACGCTGTCTGTCAACGTCAACCGCCTCCGCCGGAAGTTGGATGCAGCCGGGCTTCCGGACTTCATCCACACCCGGAAGGGCGCGGGCTACCTGGTGGAGGATGCGGGCGTATGATGGTTTTGCCGGCGTATCTCGCGCGGCAGTGGAAGCTGCTGCTGCTTTTGGCGGGCTGCCTGGGTATCTGCTCCGCCATTTTTTACCTCTATAACCTGCCTCTGGAAGCGGTGGGCTATGCCTATGTGCTTTGCCTTGCCCTGGGACTGGTGCTCTTTGCCCTGGGCTACGGTCGCTTTCTCCGCCGCCATCGGGAGCTGGAACGGCTGCTGTTGCAGGTACGGGAGCAGGTCCTCCCCCTGCCGCCGCCCCGGGGACTGCTGGAGGAGGACTACCAGACCCTGCTCCAGGCCCTGGCAAAGAACCGCTCCGCCTGGGCAGCAACAGCACGGACTATGTCCTGCAAAACTGCAGCCTGGACGCCCTGCTCCGCCAGTCCGTGCGGAAATATGCCCGGCTTTTCATTCTAAAAAAGATCTCCCTAGACTTCCGGGAGACGGGCAAGACCGTGCTGACGGATGAAAAGTGGCTGGCCTTCGTCATCGAGCAATTGCTATCCAACGCCCTGAAGTACACCCCCTCCGGGGGACGCATCCGCATCTACGCCGATGGGAACACCCTGGTCATCGCCGACAGCGGCATCGGCATCCAGCCGGAGGACTTACCCCGGGTTTTTGAAAAGGGCTTCACCGGCTACAACGGTCGGGAGGACAAGAAATCCACCGGCATAGGCCTTTACCTGTGCAGCCAGGTGATGGATCGTTTGAACCACGGTATCTCCATCTCCTCCCGCCCTGGCCAGGGGACGCTGGTCCGCCTGGATCTCTCCCGGCAGCGCCCGGGAGTGGAGTAGGGGGCGCACCATGGCGATTTTGACCCGCGTCATCCCTCCGGAGGAGGACGGCGCCACCGTCCGGCACATTCTCCGCTCTAGACTCCGCTTCTCCTCCCACGCCGTCTCCCGCCTGGCCCACGGAGGCCCCTGCATCCTGGTCAACGGCGTTCCCGTTCACACGCCCCACGTTCTCCGGGCCGGGGATGTGCTGACGGTGGAAACCGAAGACCGCCGTCCGCCCAAAACGACCATCACGCCGGGCAACTGGCCCTTGCCGGTGGTCTGGGAGGACGAGCATCTCCTGGTTGCCGACAAGCCCCCGGGCATGACGGCCCATGCCTCTAACTTCCTGCCGGATACGCCCACCGTGGCGGGGGCCTTGGCCTGGAGCCGGGGCGCGGATTTCATTTTCCACCCGGTGAACCGCCTGGACAAGGGCACCACCGGTTTAATGGTGGTGGCCAAGAGCGGCTATATCCATGACCTTCTCCGCCGCCAGCTCCACACAGCGGACTTCCGCCGGGAGTATCGGGCCGTTTGCGTGGGCTGTCCTGTTCCGGGGCAAGGCACGGTGGACGCCCCCATCGGCCGGGACGAAAGCTCCACCGTAGCCCGGAGGGTCCGTCCCGACGGCCTTCCCGCCGTCTCTCACTACCGGCTTCTCGCCAGGGGGGACGGCTTGTCCCTGCTGACCCTTCTGCCCGAAACGGGCCGCACCCACCAGCTCCGGGTCCATATGGCTCACCTGGGCTGTCCCCTGGCGGGGGACTGGCTCTACGGCACGGAGGACCCGGCCCTGATTTCCCGTCCGGCCTTGCATTCTTACGCGCTGACGTTGGTTCATCCTGTTACCGGAGAGCGCCTGGAGTTGGCAGCTCCTTTGCCGGAGGACATGTCCCGCCTTCTGCGCCTCCACTTTCCGCAAAACGCCGAATGACGCAAAACAAAAGAGTCAGAAGCGGACGCTCCGTCCGTTTCTGACTCCTGTTTCATTCCTCGCCATCTTCTTCCCCGCCGTCCTCTTCCTCCGGCAGGGGAGCCTTGTACTGCCTCCAGGCCAACGCGCCCACTGCCACGGCTCCGCCGCCCAGGATTACCGTCCCCATTGCGAACTGTAATCCCGTCGGCCCGTAGGGGTCCCCGGTGAGAAAGGGCGCCGCAATTTTATAATACAGATAGGCCAGATACAGCGCGCCCATGCCATACAGGCTGGCGCGGGCCCTGGGATTACCAGGTCCCTTGGCGTTTTCGGGTGTGGACATGGCATTTCCTCCTCTTACCGGGCGGCGGAAGGCTTCCCCATCGCAGACCCGGCATTTTTTTCGGTGGCAATGTAAAAATGGACCGGACGCCGTTTGGCGTCCGGCCTTCGTCCTATGCCTCTGCCAGAAGTGATACCGGCTTATTCCTCACCGTCTTCCTCTTCGTTGTCCAGGCTCTCCAGGTCAAACTCCAGCTTCTCGCCGCAGTTCGGGCAGATCACCTGGCCGTCCTCCAGAACGGACTCGTCGAAATAGATGGTCTCCTCGCAGGTGGGGCAGGTGGTGGCATAGCAGTCTTCGTCCTCCCCCAAGTCATCCAGCTCATACTCGTCTTCTTCGTCGTCCTCTTCGCCGAAGAGCAGATCCTCCACGTCCTCCAGGTCGTCGCTGACGGCGTCCAGGCCGTCGCCCAGTTCCTCCTGAGCCTCCTGCATATCCACCAGCTCCAGGGCGATGTCCTCCAGCACGTCAATGATGGCGGACAGAAGCTTGCCCTCCTTTTTTTCGGTGTCCAGCTCCATGCCTTCCGCCAGACCCTTCAGATACGCAACCTTCTCGGTAATTTCCATCGTAAAAACCTCCTTTATCAATAGAATAGCAAAATTACTTCCAAACCAAACCCCGGGGGAATCCAAAGGGGGGACGGCGTCCCCCCTTTGCTTGCGTTACTCCTTGCACCGGCCCAGGTACTCGCCCGTCCGGGTGTCGACCTGGATCTTCTCGCCTTCGTTGATGAACAGCGGCACCTGAATCACGGCGCCGGTCTCCAGCGTAGCCTTCTTGGTGACGTTGGTGGCGGTATCGCCCTTCACGCCGGGTTCGGTCTCGGTGACTACCAGGTCCATGAAGTTGGGGACCTCCACCGTGAACACGCTGCCCTTATAGCTCACCAGCTTGCACACAGTGTTCTCCTTCATGAACTTAAAGGCATCGCCCAGCACGTCCCGGTTCAGGGGAGCCATATCGTAGGTCTCGGGGTCCATGAAGTAATACAAATCACCGTCGTTGTAGCTGTACTCGGCGTCCTTGCGCTCCACGCTGGCCTGCTCGAACTTGGCAGTCGGGTTAAAGGACTCCTCACGGATAGCTCCGGTGATGACGTTCTTATACTTAGTGCGCACGAAGGCAGCGCCCTTGCCGGGCTTGACGTGCTGGAAATCCACCACCAGCATCGGCTTGCCCTCCATCTCGAAAATCATACCCTTCCGGAACTCGCCGGCAGAAATTGTTGGCATAATAAATCCTCCTCACAAATCTTTATCCGAGAAAACGACCTGCGGGAGGGCATTTTCTCTCTTTTCATGGTTCTTCCATCATAGCCGTAGTTATTTTATCCCATGTCGCGCCGCATTGCAAGTATTTTTCCGCAATTGAGCCGGGTCATCCAAAAATATTTTGGTTTCGCCTCCGGCAGGCCGCCTTAAAGGGCCTTTGCAGTCCGTGAAGTACCTTCTGCCACACAGTCACGGCCCCACCTAGCGGCTCCACCATCAGTGCCAGCACCCCCGCCCGGTTGGCTGCCAGCATGTCTGTCAGCAGCTTGTCGCCCAGCATGGCGGTCTGGGCGCGGTCCGCCCCCGCCCGAGCCATGGCAGCCCGCAGCCCTTTTGTAGACGGCTTTCCGGCCCGTCCCTGGTAGGGAATCCCCAAGTCCCCGCAAAACTCCATCACCCGGCTCCCGGAGCGATTGTTGGACACGATCATCACCTGAATCCCCGCCTCCTCCATCGTCTTGATCCAGGCCCGCAGGGCCGGGTCCGGACGCCGGACAGATTTGGGTGCCAAGGTGAAGTCCAAATCGCTGAGCAGCAGCGTCACCCCTGCCCGGCGCAGCAGCTCCGGCGTAATCTCCTGGTAGCAGGCAAAGAGGCGCTGTGGAATCAGGGAAAAGGGCATAGCCGCCGTCCTCCTCGCATAAAATTTTTTAGAGTCTGTTTCATTACTTTAATAGTATACCAGTTTTCAGACCCAGACGCAAGGGGGAGAGGAATTTGCAAATTTACCTGGCCGCGACGCCGGAAGCGTCCCAGGATGCCCAGAGCCACTGCCGGAACCTGGCCCATGTGGCCTATCGCATCGGCCCCGGCTCGTCGCTGCTGCGGCAGAACCTGCTTTTGCAGACCAAGGGAGGGCTGCTGTCCGTCAGCGACTGCGGCGCTCCGTTTATCGACAGCCCGGAGTCCCTCCGGGACGCGGTTTTGCGGGAGTGCGGGCGGCGGAACTACGCCGGAGTCCTCCTGGATTTTGAGGAAGCACCCCGGCGGGACCGGACCGCCTTCGTCTCCGCTCTGGCCCCGGCCCTGTCCGCCTCCCGGCGGGCGCTGTATCTCCCGGAGAGCTATGCCGCCGCCGCTCCCTCGGCCACGGTCCTGCTTTGCACCGCCATTTCCGGCGGCAGCTTCTCCCAGTACCTTCAAGACGCCGTGTCCCAGGCCGGCGGAGCTGACCGTCTGGCCCTGGATGTGCAGCGGCTGCGGATGGACTTCCGCCTTCCCGCCCGCTCCGGGGAGGGCGACCCCCTCACCGGTGAGGCCCTTGCAGAGCTGATGGAGCGGGAGTCCCCCGCCGTCTTCTTCTCCCAGGACCTCTGCGCTCGCTACTTCACCTACACCCAGCGGGGCGAGGCCCATTTCGTCCTCTTCGACGACGCCGACACGCTGAACCAAAAGCTCCGCCTGGGGGCGGGCATGGGCTTTTCCGCCGCCTTCTTCATGTGGCCGGAGGTCCGGGACATTGCCCCGAAGCTCTTTGCCCCCTGGCGCAGCGGAAAACGCGCCCCCGGCTGAACAGGGCCGCCGTGAGGATTCACGGCGGCCCTGTTTTTTTCGAACTTTTATAATCCCGTGATTCCGGAAATCAGCTCCAGCAGACGGTCCACTTCCAGAGGCTTTGCCAAATGGGCGTTCATGCCGCTCTCGGCGGACTGCTTCCGGTCCTCGTCAAAGGTGTTGGCCGATAGCGCCACAATGGGAATCTTGGCAAGCTCCGGGTCCTCCAGGTTCCGGATGGCCCGGGCGGCGCTGTGGCCGTCCATCACCGGCATCCGAAGATCCATCAAAATCAGCGCATAGTCCCCCGGCCGGGAGCCTTTTATTTTCTCCACTGCTTCCGCGCCGTCCGCGGCAGTGTCCACCCGGAAGCCCGCCTCCTCCAGCAAATCCACGGCAATCTCCCGGTTCAGCTCGTTGTCCTCCACCACCAGCACCCGGCTCTCGCCGCTGTGGGACCCGGCGGCACGGACCACCGCCTCCTCCTGGAGCTGCAGGTTCAGCGACACGGTGAAGCGGACTCCCTCCGGCTGGAGGCTCAGCTCAATCGCGCCGCCCATCAGCTCAATCAGGTGCTTGACGATGGACAGGCCCATATCCGCTCCTCCCGCGTCGCCGGCGGGGGTGATCTCCTGGCGGTCAAAGGGCGCGAAAACATCCATGTCCAGGCTGCCATCCAGCCCCTGGCAGTCCGCCACAAAGTAATACGACCCATAAGCCCTGGTCGCGCTCCGCTCCCGAAGCGCCAGGACCGTCTTCCCCTCGTTCATGGTGCACTTGACCGCCCCCAGCGCCAGCCGCACCAGCGCCTGGCGCAGCTTCGGCCGGTCGCACCGGACCCAGGCGTGCTCGGGTTCCGGCATATCCAGCAGCAGCGTCACCCCCCTCGCCAGAGCGTGGGGGCTGACCTCCTCCCAGACCTCCTTCGCCAGCTCCGGCAGGCTGCACGCCGCCGCCTCAATGTGCACCTGCCCGGACTCCAGCCAGCTCAGCTCCAGCACGTCGTTCACCAGGCGCAGGAGCTTCGTGCTGGAGTCGCTGATGCGCTCCAGGTCCCGTTTCAGCCGCTCCGGGTCGTTCAGGTGCCGCTGCGCCAGCGCCGTGAAGCCCATGATGGCGTTCATAGGCGTGCGCATATCGTGGGACATATTGGACAAGAACGTATTCCGCGCCTTCCCGGCCAGCTTCGCCTGGCGCAGGGCGTCTTCCAGCATCTGCGCCCGCTCCTTCTCCCGGCGGACCTCCTCGTCCACCGTGCGGCAGCCGAACATGATCTGCGTCACGCCGCAATGCGGGCTGACGTTGGAAATCAGGGCCTGGACGTACTCCGGCTCCCCGTTCCGCAGGACCCGGTAGTTGATATGAAAGGACTTCGCGTCCGCCAGGGTCTCCCGGATCTGCTCCGGGTCCAGCCCCGCCAGGAAGCCCTCCCGGTCCTCCGGGTGGACCCACTTCTGCGCATAGGCGTCCGCAAAGCCCCGGAAGGGCCGGACCTGCAAATCCCGGCCAAACTGGAAGCACTCCCGGCTGCTGACCCGGTAAGGCTGGATGACGTCCGCCACCAGATCCGCGTGGAAGACGATCTCGTAATCCGCGCTCAGGCCCTCGATCAGCTCCAGGCGGCGGACAAGCTCGTCGTTCATCTGCTCTAAAAACTGGGCGTTCAGCTCGGCCTGTTCCTGAAGCTCCTGCTCTTTTTCCAGCTTCTCTTCCAAAATGGCCGTGTGCTCCGCCATACGGCGGCGGCGCTGGTCCGTGACATCCGCCAGGAACACGTAAAACACGCCGCCCAGATGGTCCGTCTCGATATAATGGCCGAAATCCTCCACCCAGCAGATCTCGCCGTCCCGGCGGATGATGCGGTATTCCACATAATCCAGGTCATAGCGGCTGGCCACGATCTGCTCGGTGATGCTGTTCTCCACGGCCTCCAGGTCCTCGGGGTGGACCATGCCCGGAAAGGTCCCGCCGGTCAGGTCCCTGAACTCCTCCATCGTCTCGCAGCCGAAGGTCTGGAACAGGGCCTCGTTCGCGTAAATCACCTGGCCGTTGTCGTTGCGGTAGATAAAAAAGCCGCCGGGCATCTCGTCGGTAAAGCGCTTGATCTGCTGGGCGGTGAGGCCCTCCCGGCCGGTAAGGCCCTCGGAAGAGAGGAGGTATTCAATAAATCCGTGGTTTTCAAGCATGGCTGCACCGCCCTCCTCGTTTTCATATGCGGGTATTATACCACATGTTTTGGAGTTTGTCACCACTGATTTCCAAATGGCGCAAAGCGGGGCGCAGAAAGAAAGACGGGACCCGAAGGTCCCGTCTTTTCAGGGTTTATGCTGTGGAAACTTGCTTTGCGGGGGAATTACGCTTTGGGGTCAATCGCGATCCCAGTGATGTTGATGTCGGCAGTGCCCATGGTGACCTCGATGGTCAGGGTAGCCTTCACGGCCTTATCACCAAAGCCATACATGGTAGCGGACGCCACATCAGCGTCAGCAGTAGTACCCTCCTCATACTTAGTCCAGGAAGAACCGTCGGCGCTATAGTACAGCTCCTTGTCATCGGCAACAGTCACGGCCTTGAGCTCATTCAGCTTCGCAGTGCCGTCGTTTCCGTTAAGGTCGCCAGCCTTCGCAGTGGGCACAGCCACCGCAACGCCATTAGCGCCGGGAGTGAAGACGATGCTGCCGTTGCCAGGAATCTCGGCGGGCGTCGTGGTGATAACCTTGTCAGCCCACACCAGGTCAGCAGCAGTGCTCTGCTCCAGCTCGATGGTCACCACAGCGCCCTCAGCCGTATCGTCAGAGGAGGGCAGAGTGCTGCTAGCCGCAGCAGCAAAACCACTGGGAGCAGGAACCGTCAGCGTGTGCGTGGGCGCAGTATAGGTAATAGTAGCGTTGAAGGAAACCGCGCCATTCACATCAACAATCAGGTTGAAAGCTCCCGTCGGAATAGCAGTGAACCCAATCGTAACGTCGATCTGGTCCTCACTGCACACAACCTTCTTGACCACGAAATTGCTGTTGGCGGGATACACCTCAGCCGTGGCCGTGTCATCGGCAGTAATGCCGGTGGCGCTAAGAGTCACGACCTTTTCAATCTCGTTGTCCTTGGCCGCGCCGAAGAGGCTCTCTGCAAGGGTGCCAAACACGGTGCTCAGATTAATCAGATCGAAGCAAGCATCCGAAATGTTCGCGTTAACAGCCAGCTCCCAGATGCCGACCTTTTCGGCAGAGGGCTTGGTAACCGGCACCAGGGTCAGGTCATCAGCACTCGCCTCAGCCACCTTGAGCAGCTTGCTCACGTCAGTACCAGCAGTGTTGGTGGCAGCAGCCAGATAGATCTTCTCGCCAGCCTTGACATAAGTGCCGACGCTGCCCTTCAGGCCGCCATCCTCCAGCTCAGGAGCGGCAACATACTTGCTGGTGGCACTGGCCGTAAAGCTGTAGGCCTCCCACAGGTTGATCTTGCCGTTCTCAGCATCGGCAGCGTCAACCGTGTAGTAGATGTGGCCGCCAATCTCACTACTCGTGCCCGTGGGAAGGGAGAGGACTTCCTTGCCCGCGACAGTCTTCGCAACCACGAGAGTCGCACCCTGGCTCACGCCGATGTCGTCATTAACATCCGCCTTCACGCCAGACTTGACCAGCTTGCCGTTCAGGTAAATGTCATACCCGGCGGTATCGCTGATCTCCAGAGTGGTAGCATACTTGCCCTCGTTGGTGAAGGTCTTCTCCTTGTTGTAAACGCCCTTGTCATCGAAGGACTCGCTGCTCTTCACGCCGTTGATCTCCAGGGTGAACGCAACGCTCTTGTTCGCAGTGCCCTTGTTGACAATGAGAAGAGTCGCGCCCTTCTGGACATAGCTGGTGTTCACAGTGAGGCTCACGGGAGAGGTATTATCCGCGTCCGTGGACTTCGCATACACCGTCAGGTTGGCCGGAGCAGCCGTGTACTTCACAGCGGGAACATAGGTGACATCCTTGTTCAGCGTGAGGACAGCAGACTCGCCAGCCTCAGAAATCGCGACAACGGTGCTGCTGGCAACGGTCTTCTCCGGCAGCAGGGCGGGAATGGTCTTCTGGCTCAGGCCAGTGAGCTTGCCGCCGTTCTTCACATACTGGTCGCCCACACCGGTAACCGTCACCTTGAAGAGCTTGTTGGGGCTCTTGTAGGTGCCAGTGGCGGAGGTGGTAGCAAAGCTGACGACAACATCGTTGTCCAGAGTAGCCTTGCCCGTCTCCATGTTGATGCTGACAACCTTGTGGCCGGAAGCAGCCGCGATAGCAGCCGTAACCTCAGCCTCGGTCAGAGGAGTGGCCTCAAGGGCATCACCCTGATAGGAATAGAAGCCAGTAACGGTGGTGCCAGCGGCGTCCAGCTCGGCCTTGATGGTCTCAGAAGGCTCCACGGGAGTATCGGGATCCTTGACCTCTTCAAAGTCGGTGTACTCAGCGCCCTCGGGCTTAGCCAGGGCGTCGTTCAGCTTGCCCATGGTGGCCTCGTCGGTGCCGACGGCGATCAGGCGGAGAATGGTAGTGCCGCCGGCGGAATACGCCT